>NZ_FQZG01000050.1 GCF_900141915.1 Tessaracoccus bendigoensis DSM 12906
CCGCGCGGAGCGCCGGGGACCGTGTCGAAACCATCGTGACGTGTTCGGGGACCTTTCCCAAAGATGCTGTGGTCGGGATTCTGCACCGTGTGCCATGTGGTCGTCACGCCTCTTCGTTCCTCACGAGGCGACTCAACCGGCGCTCACCAACGACTCAGGTCGACGACCTCGGGGGAGAGACCCCGGCGCTCCAACTCCGGCATCAGCGTCGAGGCGTCCCCGGTGACGGCGATGCTCGCGCGCTCAGGGCCGACCAACTTCCGGAACGCCTCCGTCGCCTCCCCCGCAGAAACCTGCCCGAGCGCCTCGAAATGGTGCGGCAGATAGTCTGGCGTGAGCCCCGCAGCGGCCAGCGACGACGCCTGCGCCACAATGTCGGCCGACGTCTCGTTGGCCAGCGGGGCGACCCCGATCAGGAACCGGCGCGCGTCGTCGACCTCTGCCTCCGTCAGATCGGTCGCCAGCGCCATGCCTTCGAGCAACCGTTCGACGGCGTCACCCGCCACCTCGTTGCGCACACTCCCGCCGACGGTGAACTGGCCCTCACTCATCCCCGGCGCGAACCCGCCGTTGATGCCGTAGGTGTAGCCGAGGCGCTCTCGCAGCTCCAGGTTCAGTCGGCTCGCGAACGCGCCGACCACCGCATGGCCCGCCAGCCGCAGCGCAGCCCAACGGGGGTCATCCCTTGTCACGGTGCGCTGCCCGATGGTCACCGTCGCTTGAACGGCGCCGGGCTGGTCGATCACCAACACCCTGCGGCGCTGCTCGGGGACGCACTCGGCGGCCGCGTGCCGGGTCGTCGACGTGGTCCAGGGGGCGAAGTGCTCCACGATCTCGTCGGAGTTGACCGCGCCTGCGATCAGCAGGGTCGCCCGCTCCGGGCCGAAATGGGCATGGTGCCACGCACGGACATCCGTCGCCCCGATCGCCGCGAGCGTTGCAGGGGTGCCGCCGGCGGGCCGACCATCGCGATGGTCGGGGCCGAACAGTGCCCGACGGAGCGCCAGCCGATTGGCCGCGCCGGGTGAGGCGAGCGTCGAGTCGAACCCCGCCTCCTGCGCCTCGACGTGGTGTGCGACGTCCCGCTCGGCGTATGCGGGGCTTCGGAGAACCTCGGTGAACAACGGCAGCACGTCGTTCAGCCTCCGTGACGGCGACTGGCCACCGAACGTGGTGTACGGATACCTCGCCGTCCCATGCAGCGTCGTACCGTTCAATTCCAGAAGCTCGGAGATCCGACCGTCAGGGTGCTCGACGGTCCCCTCGTCGACGGCGTGCAGGGCGACGCTCGCCAGGCCCTCCAGGTCGCGGGGCTCATCGCTCAGCGGCACCGGGAACACCAGTTCGAACGTGGCGATGTGCTGCCCCGGCATGTGGAAGTGCCAGACGCTCAGCCCGTTCGGCAACCGCAGGATCGTCGGGGCCGGGAACTGCCACGGCGTCGCGAGAGTGACTTCGGGGCGGCTCATCGCAGATCCTCTGCCAGGTAGTGGAGTTCGTGGGCGTCCTCGGGCGAAAGCCAGGTCGCCGCCGCCTTCCGGACATCGTCAGGATCGACCGAAAGCACCTCGGCCAGGTGCGTATTGACGCGGCCTGGGTCGCCGTGGACGAGCCACGCCTCGTTTATCGCGTCGGCGCGACCCGCAGTGGTCGCCAGATCCCACAGCCAGTCCCGCTCGTACTGCGCGACGGCGCGGGCCAACTCCTCCTCGGTCGGCCCCGCCTCGATGAAACGTGCGACCTCGCCGAGCAGGGCATCGCTCAGCGCATCGACGGCGATCCCGTCGGACGGGCGGCCGAGGATCGCCGCGACCGAAGATGTCGACCGGTTGGGCAGAAGGGTGCTGTGGACCTCGTTGGCGATGTCCGAATTGCGCACCAGCGCTCGGTGCAGCCGCGACGCGTTGCCGTCGGCGAGGACGGCCAGCGCCAGGCTCAGAGCCGGTTGATCGGCGGCCGACGCTGTGGGCGCGCCCCAAGACAGGTAGGTGAGCGAGTGCGGCACGGGTCGGGTCAGGCGCATGAGGCGTTCGGCGGTGGGTTGCGCTGTCGGGACCGGTGCGCGGTGGGGTTTCGCGACGGCGGGTTGCTGGCCGAAATGTCTCTCGGCCAGCTCGAACCCTTCGTCGGGCTGGAGCGGCCCGCACAGCACAAGGCGTACGTTGCTGGCGGGGTACCAGGCGTTGAAGAAGGAGGCGACGTCGTCGAGGGAGGCGCCGTCGAGGTCCTGCATTGAGCCGATGGTGAGGTGCCGGTAGGGATGCCCTGCCTGGAAGTGTTGCTCGAGTAGCAGTTCGAGAAGGTCGCCGTAGGGCTGGTTGTCGTAGCGCTGCCGCTTCTCCTCCTTGACCACCTGGCGCTG
The DNA here is from genome assembly GCF_900141915.1 of Tessaracoccus bendigoensis DSM 12906. GTDB lineage: Bacteria > Actinomycetota > Actinomycetes > Propionibacteriales > Propionibacteriaceae > Arachnia > Arachnia bendigoensis. The sequence goes on from NZ_FQZG01000050.1 coordinate 2,363, forward strand.
GGTGTCGAAGTTCTCTGCTGTGATGGCGAGGCTGGAGAAGCGGTCGGCCTCGAGCCACAGCGCAAGGTCGAGGGCGCCGCGGGGCACCGTCTCGAAGTAGTTGGTGCGGTCGTTTGAGGTTGTCGCGTTGACGGTGCCGCCGAGGGACTCGACGATGGCCATGTGCTCGCCCGAGGCGACGTTGGCGGATCCCTGGAACATGAGGTGCTCGAAGAGGTGGGCGAACCCCGTCCCCCCTGGTTGTTCGTCTGCGGAGCCGACCTCGACCCACAGGTTCACGGTCACGCCGGGGGCGTCGGCGTCTGGGGCGACGACGACCTCCATGCCGCTTGTGAGGCGGTGCCTGGCCAATTCGTAGTGGAGTCGCGCCGCGGTCATGGGACGAGACCCTATCGTCTGTGCGGTCCCACCGTCAGGAGTAGGGGAAGCGGGACGTGGTCCGGGGCGGGGTTGGGGGCGGGTTTGAGCAGGATTTGACTCTCATTGTGGGCTTGGGTGCGTTGTCTGCTGACGATGCGGCTGGGGCTGGTTTGAGTGGTGGATCCTGCTCATTTTCGAGTCCGGACGGGGCGGGCGGGGTTGGGTGCTGGTTTGAGCAGGATTTGACTCTCATTGTCGGCTTGGGAGTGTTGTCTGCTGACGATGCGGCTGGGGTTGGTTTGAGTGGTGGATCCTGCTCATTTTCGGGTCCGGACGGGGCGGCGCCGGGCTGGTTCGAGGCGACCGGCCCCGATCGACGCCGGGGCGGGCTCGACGGGTCGGGGTAGTCTCGACGTCGTGAAGTACCGCTACCTCGGAAACTCCGGCCTCAAGATCACCGAAATCACCTACGGCAACTGGTTGACCCATGGCTCCCAGGTCGAGAACGAGGCCGCGATCGCGTGCGTGCGGGCCGCCCTCGACGTCGGTATCACCTCGTTTGACACCGCCGACGTGTACGCCAACACCGCCGCCGAATCGGTGCTGGGGGAGGCATTGCGCGGGACGAGGCGTGAATCGCTCGAGATCTTCACCAAGGTCTACTTCGCGACCGGCCCGAAGGGCCCCAACGACGCAGGCCTTTCCCGAAAGCACATCATGGAGTCGATCAACGGGTCGCTGCGCCGACTCGACACCGACTACGTCGACCTCTACCAGGCCCACCGCTACGACGTGGAAACGCCGCTTGAGGAGACGATGACGGCGTTCGCCGACGTCGTGCGCCAAGGCAAGGCGCTCTACATCGGCGTGTCCGAATGGCCCGCCGACCGGATCCGTGCGGCCGCTGCCATGGCCAAAGACCTCAACTTCCAGCTGATCTCCAACCAACCCCAGTACTCGATGCTGTGGCGCGTCATCGAGGATCAGGTCGTCCCGACGTGCGAGGAGGTCGGCCTGTCCCAGATCGTCTGGTCCCCGGTCGCGCAAGGCGTGCTCACCGGCAAGTACCTGCCAGGGCAGCCGGCACCTGCCGGGTCGCGGGCGACCGACACCAAGGGCGGCCAGCAGATGATCGGCCGGTTCATGAACGACGACGTCCTCACCCGGGTCCAGGGCCTCCGGCCCATCGCCGACGAACTGGGCCTCACCATGGCGCAGCTCGCCGTGGCGTGGGTGCTGCAGAACCGCAACGTCGCCGCGGCGATCATCGGGGCCTCGCGCCCGGAGCAGATCGCCGAGAACGTATCGGCCAGCGGCGTCGAGATCCCTGACGAACTGCTGGCGCGCATCGACGGCGTGCTCGGCGACATCCTCGAACGCGACCCGGCGCACACCCGGACCCCTCCAACCCGACCTTGACCGGCACCGGGACGCTCAGCCCCGACGCCCGGACGGCTCAAGCTCCGGCCCGTCGGCCCGGGCGGAGTCCCGACTGGGGGAGCCGCGCCCGGTGCGACCGTGCCGCAATCGTGCCACGACCAGCCAGACGATGAACCCGAGCGTGCCGACCTGGGAGATCAGCCCCACCAGGTTCTGGACCGTGGGGAACGCCACGGGCGGGTCGTGCAGTGGTAGGTCAACGATCAACTCACCAGGGGCGCCAGAGGCATCCGAGAACGAGTCGACCCGATCAAGGACCCGGCCGTAGGCGTCGACCGCGAGCGTGACCCCCGAGCTGGTCTGGCGGAACACTGCGGTGCCGTTCTCGACCGCCCGGAAGGTGCTCATGTCGGAGTGGATTGCCCTCACCTCGGCCCAGTCGTTGGCCGGCACCAGGAGCAGATCGACGTCATCGCGCCCGACCTGGGCGACGATGCCCGGGAAGTCGGCGTCCCAGCAGATCACCGCGGCTAGGCGGCCGAACGGGGTGTCGACGAACGGGATGTCCTGGTCTCCGCGGAGGGTGCCCTCGAACGCGTTCCCGCCGTACTTGACGTGTGTGAGCACCACCTGCCCGGTCGGGTCGATGATCTCCACTTGGTTGACGGCCGGGCCCTCACCGCCCAGCACCAGCGTCGGGAGCGCGATCCAGACCCCGTGCGTGCTGGCCACCTCGCCGAGGTCGAGCCGCAGCAGGTCGATGTCGGTGGCCGTGCCGAACCCGGCGGCCTCGGAGAACACGACCACCTGAACGTCATCTTCGGCCAGCCGGACGGCGTTCTCGATCAGGTAGGCGTGTGCCTCGGCGACCCGGGCGTCGAACCCGTCGTCGGCCTGGTAGGCGGCCAGCGCCGCCGGAAGCACGTCGTTGCCGAGCGAGACGCCACCGACCCGGACGGTCTCGTCGGCCGAACCCGCGGACCGGACCCCACCGACGACGAGCGCCGCGCCGACCACTCCCAACGACACGAGCGCCGACACGGGCCGCTCCGGGCGACGCTCCCACAGCAGGTTCGCCAGGCTCGCCGTCCAAGCCACCGTGAACGTGACCAGGGCCAGCCCGCCGACGGCCGCCAACTGCATGACGGGGGTCGCGCCCGCCTGGCTGTATCCGGCCGAGCCGAACGTGCCGACGTCCGGGCTGGACGTCCCGAGCGTGTCCCAGGCCGTCATGGCCAGGGGGAACGCGAGGCTGGCGAGCACCGTCGCCCCGCGCCTGGTCTGCTCCTGGCGGAGTGGTTCTGCCCTCCGGTGGACGAGCCGGTCCAGCACGTAGGCGAGCATTCCCAGCGGCGCCATGACCAGGAACAGGACCGCAGACGGCAGGGGAGCGGTGACGATGTCTGGCACCGCGCCCTGCCACAGGACGGCGGTGATGGCGCCGGTGAGCAGCGACAGGACGACGAAGTCGCGCACGGGCGTGGTGGTGTCGCGGAAGTACCTCAGCGTCAGCAACATGCCGATCCAGGCTGCGATGGGGACGTTCCAGGGGCCACAGGTGAACATGGTGCAAAGGGCGATTCCCGCCAGCAACAGCGCACGGATTCCGATGCTCATGACCGACCTTCCTTCAGTGTCTTCACGGATCAGGCTAGGAACCGGCCGCCCATCGCGCCTCGGCCGTGTAGGGGGCCGAATGGGTGTCCGTTCGGACGAGGCCCTACGACTCCTCGGAAGTTAGGATTTCGGGAAGGGGGTGTCGAGGTGCCCGAGTTCCTGACTCGCAACGTCATGTACGTCCTGCTCACCGCGGTGCTGGGAGCGATCGGCGTCCTGGCTGTCGTCGACGCCGCCCGTTCCGGGCACGTGCTGGCCGCCTGGTCGATCGGCGCGGCGGTCATCGTCCACATCGGGGGCTACTGGTGGCACGCCACCGCTCCCGAACGGCAACCGTGGTGGGCCTATCAGCTAGCGCAGCTCGGCCTGGTGCTGGTGCTCGTAGTGCTGGGACGGGTGCTGGTCGACGTCCCCGTCAGCCTCGCCGAGTCCGCGCTGATCTGCCTGGCGGGTGAGGGCCTCGGGGTGTGGGGCAACTCGAGGCGCGGGTTCGGACTGGCAGCAGGGCACCTCGCCCTGGCGGTGGCAGTGATCCTCTTGTTCAGCGGGCCCGGCGGCCCCACCGGAGCATTGGTGAGCCTCGGCGTGAGCTCCGTGATGCTCGTCGTCCTGCTGGTCCTGTGGAACCGTGAGGCCGAGTTGCGTGGCCGGGCGGAAACGTTGGCGGCGGAGTTGAGTGCCTCGCGTGACGAGGTCGCCCGGCTCACCCTGGCTGCCGAGCGCCAACGACTCGCCCGTGAACTGCACGACACCCTCGCACAGGGCCTGACGGGGATCACGCTTCAACTGGAGGCTGCCTCGGAGTATCTGTCGCGCGGAGGCGTGGAACGGGCCGGTCAGATCATCGAGGGTTCGCTGGCCAGTGCCCGCACGACGCTGGCCGCTTCCCGCGAGGCGATCGACGACCTGCGACGGCTGCCTGAAGCGCTGGCCGAGGAGATCCGCGCAAGGGGCGAGGCATTTGCCGCGCGGACCGGAATCGTATGCAGGATCGACGTTGAGTCCGCGCCGGACCTGCCGTCGGCGGAGGCGACGCACCTGCTGAAGGTGCTCGATGAGGCCCTTGCCAACGTGGCGGCGCACTCGGGGGCGACGGGCGTGGTCGTGCGGTTCGTCGGGCGATCCGGCGGCTACGTGCTCGAGGTTGCCGACGACGGTGTGGGCTTCGACCCGGGCGCCGTCGGCCGGGAGCACTACGGCCTGGTAGGGATGGGGGAGCGGGCAGACCTGCTGGGCGCCAGATTGACCGTTTCGTCGCGGCCGGGAGCGACCGTGGTCGCACTTGAGAAGGGGTGAGCAATGGGCAGGATCCGGGTGCTGATCGCCGACGACCACGCCATCGTCCGTGACGGGCTGCGCCTGTTGCTTGAGACGGCCGACGACCTCGATGTCGTCGGGGAGGCCGCCGACGGGGCGGAGGCGGTCGCGCAGGTTGAGTCGACCGGCCCCGATGTGGTGCTGATGGACCTGCGGATGCCGCACCTGGACGGTATCGAGGCGACGGGGCAGGTGCGGGCGAGGTTCCCTCAGACGGAGGTGGTCGTGTTGACCACGTACGGCGACGACCTGTTGCTGCGGGCGTTGCGCGCAGGGGCGCGCGGCTACCTGTTGAAGGACACCGCTCGCGACGCACTGTTCGACACCATCCGGGCCGCGGCGCAGGGGCGAAGCCTGTTGACCGGTGACGTGCTCGAGCGGGTGCTGTCCGCGCGCCTGAGTGAGGCGTCGCCGTCGGATGAGACGCCGACGGAGGGGCAGGGGATGCCGACGGTCGTGTTGACGCCCCGCGAGCACGACGTGCTGTTGCTCGCCGCCGAGGGGCTCAGGACCCGTGACATCGGGCGACGCCTTGGGATCGGTGAGCGGACGGTGAAGTCGCACCTGGCCTCGATTTACCTGAAGTTGGACGTGCCCAGCCGCGCCGCCGCCGTCGCAAGGGCCGCTCAGATGGGCCTGCTCCGGTGACCTCGATTTGTCCCTGTGGGCAACGCCCTATAAAGTAGACAGAGCGACGCGGGGTGGAGCAGCTCGGTAGCTCGCTGGGCTCATAACCCAGAGGTCACAGGTTCAAATCCTGTCCCCGCTACTAAATCGAAGGTCCCGTCCTGGACAACCAGGGCGGGACCTTCTGCTTTTTGCGCGTCGGGTGGGCAGGGCGTGGGGGATGTAGCCGGGCGCTCTCTGCCGCGAAAATCGACCACTGGTCGATTCTGATCCGTTGGCCACGAGGATCGGCCAATGCCTGGTTGGTGGCTCCGTGGGGGCCGTTGTGTCGGGGCGGTTACCAGCGGTCCGGGGTGGATACCCGCGGTCTGGGGCGGTTACCAGCGGTCTGGGGCGGTTACCAGCGGTCTGGGGCGGATACCAGCGGTGTGGTGCGGTTACCTGCGTTATGGCTGGTTACCTGCTGTATTCGGCTGGTGTCGGGGCTTTACGTTGGTGTCGAGGTCAGAGTGCTGGTAACGGGGGTTTTCGTTGGTGTGGAGGTGAGGTCGCTGGTAACGGCGGATTTCGCTGGTGATGCGTGTTGAAGCCCGCGGTGGACCACTTGTCCATTGCACCGTCCCGCTTCGTGCCAGGTATCGCCTTGCCTGCTGGCTTGGGCGTGCGTGATTGATGAGTCCGGGATGCGCCGCCGTCGTCGCCAGTCTGTGAATCGGCTGGCCCTGAGCGACTCCTCGGGGCGTCGCCGTCGACATCGTTGAGCCCTGGCCACCGGAGAGTGCTGCCGGGAGGGCGCGCGGGGTCCGGCTGTTACACTTGCTTCAGATAGAGCAGATAGCCTGGAGGTGGATCGTGACTGAGTTGCTCACCAGGGACGCTGGCGCGCTGCACCGTGCCCTAGAGAAGGGCGGGGACGAGATCAAGGTCAGCGTCTCCCGCGAGACAGCCGAGTGGCTCTCCCAGCTGGTCGACGCCAAGGCGCGCGGCCAAGGCGTGCTCGTCACCCGTCGCAACGCTGAAGTCACCCCGGCAGAGGCCGCCGAGTTGCTGGGTATGTCCCGGCCCCAGGTCCGCAAGCTTATGGACGAGGGCAGACTCATCTTCCGCAAGGTCGGCGCTCACCACAGGGTCAAGCTCGCCTCCGTCCACGCCTTCCTAGAGGAAGAGCGGCTCCACATGGAAGCAGGCATGGAGGAGCTTTCACGCCTGCAGAACGAATTGGGTCTACTGGAGTGAGAGGGCAGGAAGCCGAACCGCGGGTCCTGCTCAGCGTCGTACTGAGCGACGCCAACATCCTCTTCCCACGAGTCCTGCGTGACTACGTACTTTATGCGATGGCTCATCAGCTCATTCGAGTCAGCTGGAGCCGAGAGATTCTGCACGAGGCCGTCGAGCATCTGATCGATAAGGTCGAGGGTTTTGACGACGCCGCGGGTGAACGGCTGGTCAGAGCCATGAACGGCACATTCCCACACTCCCAGGTAGACCTGACCGCAGAGGCAATGGCGGCGGTCGCAGACTTCACACTGATCGACGAGGATGACCGGCATGTCATTGCCGCGGCGGTTGCGGCGGACGCCACAATCTTGTGCAGCGACGACCGCAAGGGGTTCCCGCCTGAGGTGATGGAAGCTTTGGGGATCGAATGGGTGACCTCGGACGCCATGCTCTGCACGCTGGTTGAGGAAGCACCTGAGACGATGCTCAAGGTCCATAGGTCAGCGGTGTCTCGGCTGCGGGGCGCGACTGACGCATCGACCATCGCTGCGCTTCGAGGTGCCAAGGCCGAGCGGACAGCTGACCTCATGGAGATACTGCTGCAGCAGTCCTGACCCAGCGCTCAGTTCATGGGGCGGGCTCCGGGATGCTCTCACGGCGTTGAGGTCGATCCTCGGTCGGTGCACTCGTCGCGGCACCCAGCACGGCCTCATGACTGCTCGGTCAGGCCGCCGAGATGGGTATCGACAAGAGGAGCTTCGGTAGCTGGTGTCGGTGTTCCGGGGTCGGTTACCAGCGGTCTGGCGCGGATACCTGCGTTGTGGCTGGTTACCTGCTGTATTCGGCTGGTGTCGGGGCTTTTCGTTGGTGTCGAGGTCAGAGTGCTGGTAACGGGGCTTTTCGTTGGTGTCGAGGTGTGTTCGCTGGTAACGGGGGATTTGGCTGGTGTTGGGGCTGCGGGGCCGGGTGCGATTCGGGGCCGGTTACCAGCGGTCTGACGCGGATACCTGCGTTGTGGCTGGTTACCTGCTGTATTCCGCTGGTGTCTGGGGTTTTCGTTGGTGTCGAGGTCAGAGTGCTGGTGTCGGGGCTTTTCGTTGGTGTCGAGGTCAGAGTGCTGGTGACGCGGTCAGGTCGCTGGTGTCGGGTCTTTCGCTCGTGACGCTCGTCGAAGCCCGCCGACAAGCAATCGCGACGCCGTCGTCCCCGTCTCCGTGTCGCAGTCCGACGAACTTGCCCGCGGGCTTAGGCTTGCGGAATGGACGAGTCCGGTATCCATCGTCGCCCACCCGTGAATCGGCTTGCCAGGGCGGTGATGCGGCTGTTCGCCGCGCCGCGTGTCAACGTCCAGGAGGACTACGAGCAGATCCGGCGCCTACAGCGTCAACTGGCGGCGATCCCCACGTCGCGCTACCAGATCTCCGACCTTGCCCTGGACGCCGCGGACGGGACGCACCAGATCCCGGTGCGGGTGTTCCAACCGCAGGAGAAGCGGCGAGACGATCTGCTCCTGTTCTTCCATGGCGGCGGCTGGGTCACCGGGGACATCGACAGCTACACGCCGGCCTGCGACACCCTCGCCGACCTCACGGGCTGCGTCGTGGCGTCCGTCGACTACCGGTTGGCACCCGAGCATCCGTTCCCGGCCGGCTTGGAAGACTGCTACCGCGTCGCCAGGTTGGCGCTGGAGGATCCCGCCAGGGCGGGCGTCGACGACGCGAGCCGGATCGTCCTGGTGGGGGACTCTGCCGGGGGCAACCTCGCCGCCGTCGTCTCGCTGCTGCTTCGTGAGCGGGGGCACCGGGTGCCGAGCAGGCAGATCCTGCTGTATCCCGTCACCAACTGGGATCACCACCCCGAGACGTCCCCGTTCGACTCGGTCCGCGACCACGGCTCCGATTACCGCCTGACCGACGCCGAGGTCCGCGACTACCTTGAGCTCTACGTGCCCGACCCCGCGCTGCGTAGCGATCCCCACGTCGCGCCGCTGATGGCCGACGACCTGACCAGGCAGCCGAAGACGCTGCTGATCACCGCCGAACTCGATCTCCTGTGTGACGAGGGTGAGGCCTACGGCCTGGCGCTCCGAGAGGCGGGCAACACCGTCGAGATGTACCGGATCGACGGCGCGCTGCACGGCTTCATCACGCTGCCGAGGTTCGCCCGGCCGCTCCGGGAGGCGTACCAGCAGATCAACGCCTTCCTCGACGGCGACCCGACATGAGCGGCCCGGCGTGGGTCCGCCTCGACAATGCGTCCAACATTTTCCTGGCCGCCCGCAGCGACTCGGACCCGAAGGTGTTTCGGATGAGCGCCGAACTCGACCACGAGGTCGACCCGGCACGCCTGCAGGCCGCCTTGGACGAGACCTACGACCGGTACCCGCTCTACCACGTCGTCCTGCGCAGCGGCGTGTTCTGGTACTACCTCCAAGACAGCGACCTGCGCCCCGTTGTGACGGCCGAGGATCAGCACACCTGCGCGCCGATCTACCAGCCGGGACGACGCAACCTGCTGTTTCGCGTGATGCACCATCGCCGTCGGATCATCCTGGAGATCTTCCACGCGCTCTCCGACGGCACCGGGGCGCTGTGGTTCCTGACCGACCTCCTCGAGGCGTACTGCGCCACGGGAACGCCGCGGATGGACGAGAGGGTCGAGGAGCCGACGACCCATGGCCTCAGCGTCGACAGTTTCGGGCACTACTTCCGCCGCCGTCGACGATCAGGCTCGGCTGACGCCTTCCGGGCGGCCGTCGCGTCAAGCGAACTGCCCGCACTCGCGCCCGCCCCGGTTCCCCCAGACACGCACGTTGCGAAGGAACGTCCGCGTGGGGCGAAGGTGTTCCGGGTGCGGGGGAGGCTGACCCCGGATAGCCGGACCCGGGTGGTCGAACTGACCATGCCAGCCGGACAGGTGCTCGCGCTGGCCCGTGCCGAGGGTGTGCAACTGACGATGTACCTGACGGCGCTGTTCTTCGAGGCCGTCCGACTGGCCTCGGGCGGTCTCGGTGCGCGTCGCACGCTGACGGCGTCGGTGCCGGTCAACCTCAGGCAGTTCTTCCCGTCGACCTCGCCGAGGAACTTCTTCGCGACCGTCCGCGTGGAGCACACCTACGGTGAGGGCGCAGACGACGTCGGGTCGATCGGCAGGCAGTTGGAGGCGCAGTTCCGCCCGAAGGTCACCCCGGAGGCGCTCGAGCGGAAGGTGCGCAGGCTGATCCGGCTTGAAAGGATGCCCGTGCTGCGGGTCCTGCCCCGCCCGTTCAAGGACCTCGTGCTCGGCATCGTGAACCGGGGCGTCAACCGCAGCCTGACCGTCGCGCTGTCGAACCTCGGCAGGGTCGCCCTGCCGGAACCGGCGGAGTCGAGGGTCGGTCGGATGCTGTTTCACGTCTCGGCGGCGCGACCCCAGTTCTGCGCCATGTCGCACGCCGGGTTGCTCACCGTCAGCTTCACCTCACCGTTCAGCGATACCGGGCACGTCAGGGAGTTCGCGCGGCTACTGACGGGTAGCGGCGTCGACGTCACCGTCGCGGCTGCCCGAGTGACAGAGGACGAACTTGCGGCGGTGGACGCATGAGGCGCTGCACCGAATGCCGGGTCGACGTCGAGGGCGACTGGTCGCGCTGCCCGCTCTGCTCGGCCTCGCTGGCGGGGGAGGAGTCCCCGGGGCCGATTCCGGCGGTGCCACTCAGATTCTCCCGACGCCGGGTGTTCAAGGCCCTGACGATCACGTCGATCCTGGTGATCCTGGCCTCCTTCGCCGCGCAGCTGCTCTTCGACCGGGAGGCCGCCGGGATCGGGGCGCTCCGGTCGGTGTGGCTCGGGGTGTGCGCGATGTGGCTGCTGGCGATCATGATGGTGCGTAAACGCAGCAACGTGGCAAAGAGCACGGTGTACTTCGTGGTGCTCGGTGGGCTGGTCGCCGTGTATTGGGACTACCTGACGGGCTGGGGCGCGTGGTCGCTGACGTATGCGGTGCCGATGCTGTGCATCAGCTCGATCGCTGCCCTGTTGATCACGGTGGCGGTGATGCGCATCGACGCCGGTGATCACATCGTCTACAGCGGCCTGACGGTGTTGCTCGGGCTCACGCCGGTGCTGTTCCTGGGCCTCGGCTGGGTGACCAGCCCGCTGCCGTCGCTGATCTGCGGGGCACTGAGTTTCTTCACACTGGTGTCGCTGCAGCAGACCACCGGACGTGAGGCGCGCCACGAGCTCCGCAAGCGTCTGCATCTGTGAGCCGATTTGTCTGCTTGGACGCGGTCGGGTAGGTTAACGCAGGCGACGCGGGGTGGAGCAGCTCGGTAGCTCGCTGGGCTCATAACCCAGAGGTCACAGGTTCAAATCCTGTCCCCGCTACCACATCGGGAATCCCGGCCAACGGAAGTTGGTCGGGATTCTCTGCTTTCTTGCGAGGCAGGATGGTGGCGACGTCGACGTCGAGCAATTGTGCCGCCGCGAAGACGTCCTGAAGCGACCAAGCAACGTCGCCCCGCAGCTTCTTTCCAGCTACGGACGGGGTCACCCCGAGCGCCTCGGCCAGATCCTTGTTCCTGAGTCTGCGGCGAAACAGAGCGCTCTGAATCGTGATGCCGATCGACTCATAGATCGAGTAGCCGTCGGTCAAGCCGTTCGAGCGTGCGATCTCGTGATGCTGTGCCATGGGGCCAGAATAGGCAAACAGTACCTGTAAGTGCAAGACGTGCAACGTGTGTTGCTTTGACACCAGAACTGGCATTAGGTGATACTCCATCCGTGGAGTATCACGAGATGACACCAGCGGCATTAAATGCCAAGCCGTTCTGGTCGCCCGACGAGGTGGCGGAGTTGCTGCCCGACGGCAACGCACGCGCGGTGTCGCGTTGGTGCAAGACCGGCAAGATTCCCGGAGCGAAGAAGCTCCCGAGTGGTCGTTGGGCTGTCCCCTCTGGCTGGGTTGGAGATCTCCTCAGCTCCGCGGGTGTCCAGGAGCCAGCTTCTCCCACGACGCCGGGGGAGTAGTCGGAATGTCGGTGTGGGCTGTGTCGTGGGCGTTGGGGGCGAAGGTTCCTGATGCGGTGTCGCGTTCGGTGTTGGTGGCCCTTGGCCATCTCGCTTCTGATCGTGATGAGGTTCGCGTCCCGGCTCAGGTGCTGCGCGATGTGGCTGTCTGCTCCACGGCCCGGGTGGGGCAGGCGTTGCGTGAGTTGGAGGACTGCGGTCTGGTCCAGCTCCTGGCGGCATCGTCTCAGTGGTTCGCGCTTCGTCTGCTGATCCCGGACATGTTCACGGGGATCGCGGACGCGCTGCCTGTCGAGGTTCCGAAGGTGGCGCTGTGAGTATCGATGTGACTACCGATCGGGTGCCTACCGCCGTCACGAGGCGCGTGCAGGCGGTTCTGTATGGGCTGGCCGTGGATGGCTGGGTGCAGGGGACTGCGGTCGAGGTGGCCCCGCACGTCGGGTTGTCGGTGGTTCTGGTGGCTGAGGCGTTGGCCTGGCTGGAGACCGCGGGGATGGTTCGGTTCGAGCTCGTTGATGGGCTCCCTGGATTCCAACTCTTGGAAGGTGGCAACTGATGGCTGTGCATGCGACTGCGTGGGCGATGTCGGTGAAGGTTGATGATCCTGTTGAGCGCCTCGTGCTGCTCGGGATTGCTGAATGCGTGGGGGAGGACGGGGCCGGCTACGTGAGCGGCTGGATCCCAGGGTTCGCTTGCGTGTCCCCGGAGCAGGTTCAGGCGACGGTGGCGGTGCTTGCCAGCGCCGGCGCGCTGGAGCGCCTGGGTGAGCATCCTCGCGGGCAGCTGGTCCGGCTGAACCTCGACTGGGAAGGGACACCCGGGTGAGTTTCTGGGCCGTGAACTGGGCAGCGGAGGTGAAGCTGCCGGTGTTGTCGGAGAAGCTGGTCCTTCTCCTGCTGGCGAACTTCGCCAACGATGATGACGAGGCCTGGCCTCGGATCGACACGTTGATGGACATGACGTGCAAGTCGAAGTCCACGGTCCACCGACTTCTGCAATCCCTGGAAGCGCAGGGCTATATCACCCGGATGGGCACCCGTGAGTACCGCGAGAACTCGCGTACTGGCTCGGTGATGAGCGTGTCCGTGATCCGGTTGAACGTGCCCGATTCGGTGCATCGTTCCCGCCGGAAGATGGGTCCGCGCCCTGAGGTCACTCAGCCCAACATGCCTAGTCAGATGGTGAGTCCCAAAAATGAGACTCACGGGAACGGGCCCATCGACTCTGAACCCGACTTCGATGAAGTGCCTAGTGAGGCCGTGAATCCCATTTTTGGGACTCACGGGGAGTTCGAGTCCGTGAGTCCCACCAGTGGGACTGAGGGTGTCCCACCAGTGGGACTCACATATAAGGAAGAACCACCATTTAGAACCACCAACCCAACCCCCCTGCCCCCCAGCGACGACTCCGAGGTCGACGAGCTGGGCGACGGGCCGGTCGGGTCGGGTCGGGTGTCGAACGACGAGAACGAGACGTTGCCGCCTGGGCCGACGGCCGAGCAGTGGCTCGTGCTGCGTGACTGCCTCCCCAGGCCGATGCAGGCCCTCGACGGGCCGACCGCGCTGCGAGTCGTCGGGCTCCTGGTCGAGCGGCTGGAGGCTGGCTGGAGCCCGGACCGGATCCACGACACGCTGGCCGGGAACGCGCTGCCACCGAACGTGCGGTCGCTGGGCGGTCTGGTGCTGCACCGGGTCGGGGCGATCCCGGTCGACGGCGCTCCGCGCCGCCTGACGGCTGTGCCCCGCCCTGCCGCTCCGCAGCCGCCCCAGTTCCGGCCGTTGTGGATGGTCGAGAAGAAGCGCGCCGAGCTGACCGGCTCGGAGGATGCTGGCCGTCCCCGTGAGTGGTTCATGGCCACCTACCCGGGCCCCTCGACGGTGCTGGCTGATGTCGCGTTGGGGGAGTACCTCCGCGCTGAACTGCGCAACCCTGCTGCACCCGGCCGGAGCGGTGTCAGTGCTGCGCGAGACGATGACCAGGACTCTCCTCTAGCGAAAGGTTCCTGAGATGTCTCGTCGTATCCTCGCCGCGTTCACTGCGGCCCTCACCCTCGCCGCCGGCGCGCTGGTCGCCACGGCACCGTCGGCTGCCGCCGATGTGTACACCGAGCCCGGCTATCACGTCGTCAACGGGCGCGAATGGCGCACCACCTGCGAGCCCTACTCCCAGACCAAGCGGTGCCGTACCGAGATCAAGGCCTCGACCGTGATCCGTACCGGTGCCCGCTACGTGCAGACCACCGGATGGGTGTTCAACAACCTCACCTACCTCCCCTCGGATGCCCGCCTCTGGGCAGGCAACCCGCTCGCCCGGACGGGGCAGTGGACCGCCTCCGATGGTCGGCTGTGGCGCACCGAATGCAACACCCCCGCCACCGGCCGTAACGGCTGCCGCTCCTACAGCATGGTCGACGTCGTCGCAGCGGTGCGCAGCACGCGTGGCACCAGCTTCGTCAAGCAGCGCCAGTGGGTCCTCAACAACATCGTCCAGTTCACCACCCCCACCTCGGCAGTCACCCCGACGCCGAAGCCCACCCCCACCCCGACGCCTACCCCGACGCCGGTCGGCCCGTACGACGCCCGCGTCGGCATCGACGACCAGGACACCTTCGCGAAGTCACTGGTCGAGTGGACCAACAAGGCCCGCATCGAGGACGGAGTGAAGGTCGGCTACGGCAACGACGGTAAGGCAGTCGCCTACGACCCCACGCTCAACGCCGAAGCCCTCAAGTGCGCCCAGTCGAACCTCGCCCACGGCTCGCTCGACCACTCCCTGCCGGGCTGCGTGGCAGGCGACGGAGTGTACGGCGAGAACCTCGCTGGCACGACCATCGGTCGCCCGGTCAGTGTGCTTGTCGACGGCTGGATGAAGTCCCCGGGCCACTACAGCTTGATGACAAGCGCTCTCAACGTCGGATTCGGCGGGGCGTACGCGTGTGACGCCGAGTGGTGTGTCGCGGTGATCAAGGCGGAGCACGACTGGTCGTTGTATCCGGGCAACTAGTTCGCGGTCTCCGAAGTCTCGGGGGCCGACCTCAACCCAAACCCATGGAAAGGGGAAGTCGAGAACAATGAGACTTCGTAAAGTCGTAGCAACACTGGTTGCTGCGCTCGTGCTGCTCGTGTCGCTGACCGCGACCCGAGCCAACGCCTGGACGGCGGTGGAGGGCTCCGGCCCTGCCGGCGGCTACCAGTCGATGACCGGTGTCGGGGAAGGCGCCTGGTCCACCAGGAGCCTGACCACCTTCTCCACCTACCTGATGCCCGGCGGCGCTGGCCGCTGGATCTGCATCGACCCACTGGAACGCGTGCCGTCGGTGATCTCCACCAACACCACCCAGGTCTCCAACCCCAAGGTCGCCTGGATGATGCACACCTACAGCCTCACCAAGGACCCCTACCAGGCCGCAGCGCTGGCCTACTGGGTCAAGCGCCAGTACCCCTCCAGCGGCGGGGAAGAAGCCGCCCGCCAGGTCGCCGCGAACGAGCCGACCGACTGGGCTGCCATGCAGAACTACATCACCGCGATGGATGCCCAGGCCAACAAGTACGCCGGCCCCTACGAGCTGGTGATGAACCTCACCGAGACCGGCGCCACCCCAGTGGTCCGCTCAACGCTCAGCAAGCAGCCGCTGAAGTTCCTCACCCCGGCCGACGGGCCCCGGTTCGAGACCAACCCGCAGGTCCGCCTCACCTTCGGCAACGCAACGTTCACCGACGGGCAGACCTCGAAGATCGTCGACGCTAACACCGCCTTCACATACCGCACTACAGACCGGACCAAGCCGGTCACCGCGACCGCCTCGGTCGCCGGACTCCCCGGCACCACCATGACGCTCTACGCAGAGGCCGGCTTCCAGCGGATGATCGGACGCGGCATCCCCACCAACGACCCGCTGAGCGCCACCGCAACCATCGAAGCCTTCCAAGAGACGCCGGTGATCGAGACGGTGTCCTCGGCTGTAGCGGGCATCAAGATCGGCGAGCCGATTACTGACTTGATCCGCGTCACACGGGGCAAGCCGAACACGTCGATGGTCGTCCCGGCGGTGCTGTATGGCCCGTTCGACTCCAAGCCGACACAGCGGCAAGATGCCCCGTCCGGCGCGCCGGTCGCGTTCCGCACCGATGTGACGATCCGCCTCGACGCGCGCGGCGACGGTCAGGCGACGTCGGCAGGGTTCACGCCGACGAAGCCGGGTTGGTACACGTGGGATGTCAACTGGGCTGGCGACGCGAACAATGCGGCGTTCAACCACGAGTTCGGTGTCCCGGCGGAGACCGGCTTCATGTCGGTGTTCACGCCGACCATGACCACCGTGTCATCGGCCGCCAACGGTGAGCTGAAGGTCGGAGACCAGGTTACCGATGAGCTGAAGATCACTGGGGGACGTCCCGGTGCGACGGTGCAGGTCGATGTGGTGCTCTACGGCCCGGTCGCGGATGAGCCGGTCGAGGCCGCGACCGCACCGGCCGGCACCCCAGAAGCGACCCGAGAGACGCTGTCGGTGAAGCTGGACGCCCAAGGCAATGCCACCGTCACGTCCACGCCGTACACGGTCGAGGAGACCGGCTGGTACTCCTACACCGGCACGGTGCGCGCCGACGAGTCGCATGAGGCGTTCAGCCACAATTACGGCGTCGCGTCGGAGACGGGGCACCTGCGCAAGCGCACCCCGGAGATCTCCACGGTCACCTCGGCCGTGGCAGGGATCCGGGTCGGGGACCCGATCCGTGACGAGATCACCGTTACCGGTGGCCGTCCCGGCTCGACCGTGATCGTCGACGCCACCTTGTACGGGCCAGTGGCCGAGCAGCCCGTCGAGGCCGCGACCGCACCTGAGGGTGCTGCGGTGGCATGGTCGGGTGAGATCTCGATCACCCTCGACGCGCAGGGCAACGGCACCGGCACCACCGCCGACTACATCCCGGCAGCTGCCGGCTGGTACTCCTACACCGGCACGCTCCGCGGCGACACCTCACACGAGACGTTCGTCCACAACTACGGCGTGACCTCCGAAACCGGCCAGGTGCTGCGCTATCAGCCGGAGGCGACCACGCAAACCTCCGACACCCTCATCGACGGGCCCGGGGAGCTGACCGACACGATCGACGCCACCAACGGCAAGCCCGGCGCCGCATTCAGCGGCACCTCGACGCTGTTCGGCCCGTTCGAGGTCGATCCGGTGGGCCAGCCGCTGAACCCGGACACCGACCCCGTCGTCGGGATCTCGACCTTCGAAGGCTCGTTCGACGATGAGGGCAACGCCACTGTCGTCTCCACTGCGCAGACGGTCTCCGAGGCCGGCTACTACGTGTGGGCTGAGCAGATTGCTGCTGATGTGAATAATGAGGAGTCGCAGTGGCCCGATGCCGTCACCTCGGAAACCAGCCTGTGGCTCGATATGGAGGTGGCCTCGCAGGTGTCGGCGCAGCTGGCGCTGGTGGGTCACACCATCACCGATGACGTCACCGTCACTGGTGTGAAGTCCTCGATCGGTGACACCCCGATCGACTACACCCTGACCGGCACCCTCTACGCCGCCCCTGCGGTCGAGGGCTCGTGTGAGGCTGTCGACTGGGCCGATGCTGCTGTGGCTGATTCATTCACTGAGCAGCTTGCTGCTGGTGATGTGCCGGCCGACGGGACCTGGTCCCTGACCGGGCTCGGCGAGCACACCGTCAAGGAACTGGGATGCCTCACCTACGGCTACGAGCTGACCGCTCAGGCCGGTGAGGATGCCATCACCGCCATCCATGCCCCTGGGCATGTGACCCAGACCACGTTGGTCACGCAGCCGGAGATCGAGACCAAGGCCCACGACAAGGCGGACGGCGATCAGCACCTCCACGGCGCGACCGAGCAGGTCATCGTCGACGTGGTGCCCTACGTCGGTCTCGTCCCCGGCAAGGAATACACCGTTGAGGGCATCCTCATGGACAAGGCAACCGGTGAGCCCCTGTCGCCGGAGATCACGGCGACGACCACCTTCACGCCGACCGAACCGTCGGGCCAGGTCGAGCTGGAATTCGTCGTGAGCGTGGCGCACATGTACAAGACGATCGTGGTGTTCGAAACCTTGTTCCATGAGGGTCGTGAGATCGCGATCCACGCCGACATCGACGATGAGCAGCAGACGATCTGGTGGACGAAGATCGGCACCACCGCCACCGACAAGGCTGACGGCGATTCGTTCCTGAACAATGCCGGCGACAAGCAGGTCGTTGACGTGGTGGCCTATCAGGGCCTCATCCCCGGCAAGACCTATCTGATCGAGGGTGAGTTGATGGACAAGGCCAGCGGTGAGCCATTGCTGCTGGCGTCGAAGGCGTCGACGACGTTCACCCCGACCACCCCCGATGGGGAGGTCGAGCTGGAGTTCACCGTCGTGGCCGATCATCAGGGCAAGGTCCTGGTGGCGTTCGAAACCGTCAGCTTGGAGGGTAACACGGTGGCGGTCCATGCCGACATCAACGACGTGGCCCAGACTGTGTACTGGCCCGATCTGCGCACGTCTGCGACCGATCAGGCCGACGGCGACAAGCAGCTCCTGGCTGCTGGCGGCACCATCGTCGACAAGGTCACCTACACCGGTCTCCAGCCGGGGGAGACCTACACGGTGCGCGGTGAGCTGATGGACAAGGCCACCGGCGAAGGCACCGGCATCCTCGGTGAGGCCAGCTTCACCGCTGAGACCGCCGACGGCGTGGTCGACGTGCTGTTCACCGTCCCGGGCGGCTACGCGAACAAGACCCTGGTCGTGTTCGAGACCCTGTTCCACGGCGATGTTGAGATCACCGCGCACGCGGACCTCAAGGACGTCGAGCAGACGGTGACCATCGCCCGCACGTCGGGCGGTGGGATCAGCACCGGTGACGTGCCCGAGCTGGGTACTGCTGGCGGTGGCCCCGCGTGGCCGCTGATCGCGGTCGGCGCGGTGGCTCTGCTCGGCGCCGCGGGCGTGGGTGCCCGCACCCTGCGCACCCGAAAGACGGGTGCGTAACCAATGAAGCACGTCGGGCAGCACCGTGTGCCCCCCAACACCAGCCTGGACTCGAGCCAGGCCGGTGCTGCCCGGCGTCCCTGGGCGACTCGGCTGGCCTGGTGGCTGGTCGGGTTGCTGCTGGTGGTGAGCGTCACGGCCACGGTCGCGGCGTTCACCACCGCCCCCACCCCTGAACCTGTGGCACCCGAGGGCCTAGCCGTCGTCGACGGCACGGTGCAAGCCCCCGCCGCTGAACCCCTCCACAACCCCACACCGGCCCTGACCGGCCCCACCGCCGTCCCCACAGCATCCTCACCCAGCGGCGGGCCGGCGGCTGCACGCGGGTCTCGTAGGGTGCAGATCCCTGCTCTCGGGGTGGATGCCCCGATCGGAGCTGATCTGCGTCGCGGGAGCAGTGGAGATTGGATTCCCCCGGACCATGCGATCGGCGCATGGCGCGAGTCGGCTGACCTGTCCGCCACCGTCGGGGTGACGATGCTGGCTGGGCATGTGTGGGTCGGCCAGCGCCCTGGTGTGCTGATCGATCTTCGCCACATCACCCCCGGCAACCTGATCACGGTCGTCGACGGCGACACCGTCCAGCACTTCCTGGTCACCGACCGTTACGAGGTGGCCTCCGATGCGCTGCCGGAGTCGGTGTGGGGATCGTCCACCGGCGATCGGGGTCTGGTGCTGGTGACCTGCGCCGGTGAAGGGATCACCCGCGACGGGCGGCGCGTGTGGTCGCGCAACCTCATTGTTGAAGCTTCTCTCTACACGAAACCTCTCACCTAAAGGAGAACCCGAAATGGACCAACTCAAGAGCATCATCACGCTGCTGTCGACCTTCGTGTCGGTGGCCGGCGGCTTGTGGCTGGCGTGGGGTGTGATCAGCCTCGGCTTCGCGATCAAGGAGCAGGAAGGCTCCGGTATGCGTGGCGGCATCCTCCAGATCGTCGGCGGCGGGCTTGTCCTGGCCGGCGGCGTGTACCTGGGCACGCTCGGCGGCTGAGCTGAGGGGCTGAGGTGTCGTTCGCGCGTGACGTGCTGGAGCCGATCCTGCGCGATATGTCGGGAGGGTTGGGGTCGATGTTCGGCCTCAACCTGACTGACGTGCTCCAGTCACCGGAGGAGTACTCCGCGTCGACGGCGGCGCTGATGGTGACGATCTCCGACACGATCGTGATGCCGGCCGCGACGCTGATCCTGGTGGTGCTGTTCATGCTGGAGCTCGTGCGGATCGGGATGCGCACCGACGGCGACGGGGAAACGTTCGCCAAGACGGCGTTCTTCACCCTGGTGAAGTTCGTCATGCTCAAACTGATCTTCGAGTCCACCCATGTGGTGATGCAGGGCATCTACGCCCTGTTTGCCGAGATGGCCAGCCAAGCCAACACGATCACTGCGGTGACCACCGGTGTGGGCAGCGACCAGCTCAACGGGTTCCTCACGTCGGTGGACGACATGGACTGGCTCGGGCAGACGGTGTTGATCATCTTCATGCTGCTGGCGTGGCTGGTGAACAAGGGCGCGATGATCGCAGCCCTGGCGCTGGTGGTGGTCCGGTTCGTCAAGCTGTACATCTTCGCCGCGTTCGCACCGGCACCGATCGCGATGTTCGCCACCCAGGAGACCCGCACCTTCGGCGTGGGGTTCCTGCGTAACTATGCCGCGATCGTCCTCCAAGCCCTGGTGCTGGTGTTGGCGTTCGCGATCTATCAAACCGTGACCAGCACCTGGGCCGGTAGCGCGTTTGCCAACCTCGACGGCAACGCCGTCACCGCTGCACTGTCGATCAGCGGCAGCTTCATCATGATGGGCGTCGTGCTGGGCATGGTCGTCCTCGGATCAGGAAGGATCGCCAGTGAGCTACTGGGCAACTAGAACCCGCCACACCACCCTAGCGACGCTAGCGGGGGCAGTGGTCATAGTGGGGTTAGTGTCGGGGTGTGGTGCTCCGGCACGGGACCTCAACGAGGTCCGCCAAGACGCGCTCGTTGAGATGGAGCAGTTGCGGTTCGCGGAGGACTACCACGACTCTCTGAAGACGATCGAACGCTCGGTCAACATCGACGAGATCGACAACGTGCTGCGGATCGCCCGCGACACCGACGCCGAGAACCAGGACGTGTTCTGGGGCTGCGCGCAACGCGGAACCGGGCTGCTCGACGGAGCCACCCTGAGCGCGATGACCGACGGGGTCAAGGAGTTCAACGAGTTCGAGCTGACGCTGGGGCGTAACCAGTCAGCGTCGCTGGACTTGGTCGGCACCGCTGAAATGATCGGGCAGATGGAGATCTCGCAGGGCGATCAGTGGCTGATCGACCACGCCGGCACCGTGACCGGGTGGGAAGCGACGTTGGATGAGTCGATCGCCAACCGGCGAATCGAACTGCACGAGGGACGTCAGATGGTCTATGTGTATGGCCCCGATCGGTGCCACGTGCCGTTCACGTTGACGCTCACCACCACGGGGGAGGGCCCCACTGACCATGAGGCCACCTTGCTGGTCCAGGAGTCCGGCGCACTGCTGATCGACGTGTTCGGTTCCTCGTTCGACATCAAGTGAGCCGGGTGGATTGCTGTGGCGTTGGAGATGAGGGTCTACGAGGAGCTGACCTCGATCGAGCCGAAGGTGATGGCCGGGTTCACGTGGCGCCAGTTGTTGGCGGTCGTGGTCGTCGGTGCCGTCACGATCGGGTTGGTGGTGGCTCTGTTCCTGGCTGGGACCACGGACTTCAGCATCGTGTCGTGGATCGTGATCCCGATCGCGGTGCCGTTCGCCGCGTGGGGCTGGGTCAAACCGTTCGGGATGCGGTTCGAGAAGTACGCCGGGCATGTGCGGCGGTTCCTGGCCCGCCCCACCAAGCGCCTGTATGCCAATGACGCGCTGTGGCAGGCGCACCAAAGAGAGTCGTTTGAAGGGAAGAGGCCTCGTGTTCCTCGGAAACAAGAGCAAGTCGAAGAAGCCGGCCACTAACCCGGCAGGCACGCCTGCCGCGACGCCGAAGTCGTCCAAGGCTGCGGCGAAGAAGAAGGCCAAGGCACGGGCTGCGGAGGCGAAGAAGGCCCAGAGCGTGCTGTGGTACGACGCGATCACCGAATCAGGTGTGTGCGTGCTCGGCGGTGGGAAATACTCGGTGATGCTGCGCCTGTCTGACATCAACTACCAGTTGGCCACTGACGATCGGCAGCGCGAGCTGCTGGAGCGCTACGCGAGGTTCTTCAACCTGTTCTCGATGGGCCAGCAGTTGCAGGTCACCATCGTCAACCGCCGGCTGGAGCGCGACACCCTGTTGGGCAAGGTGCTGTTCCCCGAACCGCTGCACGGTGACGCGGTCAGCGTGTACCGCTCGGACCACAACAAGCTAGTGCGGTCCATGATCGGTGAGTCGCGCTACTCGATCGTGGCAGAGAAGTACCTGACGTTGACGGTGTCTGGCGAGTCGCTCGACGAGGCCCTGGCCGTGCTCAACCCTCTGGTGGAGCAGGTCACCAACCAGATGTGGACGCTGCTGGAGTGCCGCGCCCACCGCGTCGATGGACCGGGCCGGATCGAGTTGCTGCGCGAGCTGACCCGTGGCTGCTACGCGGCCGGGTTCGACTACGCCGGCATGGCCCGCTCGGGAGCAACCACCCGCGACGAGCTGGCCCCGCAGGCGGTGGAGTTCCCCACCCGCAGCGAGCTGGTTCTGGCCGGCGACGAGGGAGACATCTGGTGCCAGACGTTGGTGCTGCGCGACTACCCGTCGTGGATGAGCGACCAGCTGTTTCGGCGGTTGTCGGAGGTGCAGACCGATCTGGTCATCTCCTTCCACATTTCCCCGATCGATCGGTCAGAGTCGCGTGATCTGGTGATGCGCCGCAAGGCGGAGCTCGACATGGAACGCACGGACCGGCGCCGCAAGCTGGTCAAGGCGAACATGGACCCGGAGGAGGATCTGCCGGAGTCGTTGAAGCGGTCGTTGGCTGAGGTCAAGGACCTCATGCACGACCTCGACGACAACGATCAGCGTCTCTACACCACCACGTTGGTGGTGATGGTCCAGGCGTCGTCGGCTGAGGAGCTGAAGGATCGGGTGACGAAGGTGCGCCAAGCGGCGAAGACCGAGTCGTGTGATCTGGCGGTGATGAAGTTCTTCCAGGAGCAGGGATTCAACACCGCGCTGCCGCTGGGGGAGTCGTTCCTGCCGGTGCATCGCACGCTCACGTCGGCGGCGGTGGCGGTGATGGTGCCGTTCACGTCGCAGGAGATCCTCGACGATCAGGGCCTGTTCTATGGCACCAACGCGGCCACGGGGAACCCGATCATTGCTGACCGTCGACGGACACGTAACGGCAACGCGTTCGTGCTGGGAACCTCCGGGTCGGGCAAGTCCCACTTCTCGAAGTGGGAGATCGCAGAAGTGCTCATCGGTCGCCCCAACG
This sequence comes from Tessaracoccus bendigoensis DSM 12906, assembly GCF_900141915.1. Classification (GTDB taxonomy): domain Bacteria; phylum Actinomycetota; class Actinomycetes; order Propionibacteriales; family Propionibacteriaceae; genus Arachnia; species Arachnia bendigoensis. Next base: position 25,301 of record NZ_FQZG01000050.1, read on the forward strand.
ATGAGGTCATCATCATCGACCCCGAACACGAGTACCGTCCGCTGGCGGATGCGTTCGATGCGACCGTCGTCGACGTCCATGCCGGCTCGTCGCAGGTGATCAACCCGTTCGACATCGTGCTCAACACCCGTGAGGGTGACCCCGTCAGGTTGAAGGCAGAATCGCTGCTGTCGATGCTGCGTGTCCTGCTGGGTGGCGGCAGGGGTTTGTCGGCCGCGCAGGAGTCGATCCTCGACCGGTCGATCACCACTTTGTATCACCGTTACCTCGACGACCAGAACCAGCCCGTGCCCACCCTGCGGTCGCTGCATGGGGAGCTGCTGCTCCAGGCCGAACCGGAAGCTGCGGCGATCGCCACGGCGCTGGAGATGTATGCCACCGGCACGTTCTCCGGGTTCGCGCAGCAGACCAACGTGGATGTGTCCAACCGGTTCATCTACTACGACATCGCCAAGCTGGGCGACCACATGAAGACCTTCGGGATGATGGTGGTCCTCGACCAGGTGTGGAACCGGGTCATGTCCAACTTCGGCCGAGGGATCCGCACCTGGCTCTACGTCGACGAGTTCCACCTGATGTTCACCAACCCGCACGCACTGGCCACGTTCTTGTCGATCTACAAGCGGGCCCGCAAGTACGGTCTGCTGCCCACCGGCATCACGCAGAACGTGGAGGAACTCCTGGCGGTGCCTGAGGCCCGGTTGATGCTGTCGAACTGTGATTGCCTGTTCCTGCTTGGACAGAAGAAGACTGACGCCGACGAGCTGGCGGTCCTGCTCGGGCTGTCGGATGACCAGATCAGGGCGTTCACCTCCGTCGAAGCCGGCTACGGCCTGCTCAGCTTCGGGGCGACCACGCTGCCGTTCAACGCGCGTAAGGAACAGTCCCCGCGCGGGCCGCTGCTCACCCTGCTCGACACGACGTTCGACGACCGCAGCTAGACGCACTCCAAAGGGTTGGGATGTACAGGACCAGGGGTGCGGGCCGGCTCACCGGCCATCAGCGGGGGACCGCGCTGACCCGCTCGGCGCGGGTGATCAGCCGTACCCGAGGCGAGGTCCACTCCCTGGCCGCGACCGCCCGCGCCACTGAACGCAAGGTTGCTGCCGCTGGTGATCTGGACCCTGACCAGCAAACCAACTCGGCTGTGGTGTCTCGCAGCAAAGAGATCGCGTTGCAGAAGGTCAGCTACAAGCTGGCCGGGAACCCGCCCAAGACGTCGATCGGCCGGACCGCGAACCGGGCAGGGGTCGGCGCAGTCCAAGCCACCGGCTCGGAGCTGAAGAACGCACTTCGTGACGGTGGGCGGCTCGACATCGACGACGCCGCCGTGTCCGCGGCGAGGTGGGCCAACCGCCACGGCACCGCCCTGACCGTCAAGGTCGGAGCCAAGACGCTTGTGTTCGGCGGCAAAGCCGGGATCAAGACCTCCTCGCTTGTCGGGCACGCCACGGTCGGCGCCGTCCGCTACTCCGCGATCGGCACCATCCACGCCGCACGGCTCGGCGCCACCGGCGCCGCAGCGGCTGGCCGGCTGACCGGGCAGGTCGCCACTCGAGGAGCACGCCTCACTGGCCGCGCCGCCACACGGGGCACCAACACTCTCCGCAAAGCGGGAGCGGCAGGCTGGAAGCGCGGCACGGCCGCAGCCCAGCGGGCGAAAGCTGCGGCTGTCAGTGGAGCCCGCGCAGCTGCGGTAATGGTCAAGGCTGCCGCGAGCGCGATCGTCGCCGCCGTCTCCGGCTCCACAGTGCTGCCCGTCGTGGTTGGCATCATCGCCGTGGTCGCTCTGCTGGTGGCGATCCTGCCGGGGTTCATCACCGGCGCCGGCCATGAGCAGCACCGTTCAGAAACCCTCTCGGCGGTGTGCATCTCGTCTCCCTACGAGCTGGGCCCGGTCCAGCCGCACGTCGAGCAGGCTACGGTGCTGTTGGGCACCCTCCACGGGGTTGAGGTGATCGGCGGCTGGCGTCCAGGCAACACCTACGACGTTGAAGGCCATCCGGCCGGGTTGGCTGTTGACCTGATGACCGACCGCGCGAAGGGCGATGCGGTGGCCGCCTACGCTCAAGAGCACGCGGCCGAGCTGGGAATCAAGTACATCATCTGGTGGCAGAAGATCTGGTCGGTCGAACGCGCCGGTGAAGGGTGGCGGCAGATGGAGGACCGTCGCTCCGATTCGGCCAACCACCTCGATCACGTTCACATCTCCTTCAACCCCGACCCCGGCACCGGCGGCTTGGAGACCCTCATGGCGGAGGCGTGTGGCACCGGCGCCGACGGCGCGCCAGCGGTCAACAAGGCGGCAGCAGAATCGATCGGGGGCTGGGCCAACCCGACCCCGTCGACGAGGGTCACATCCCCGTACGGGATGCGGACCCATCCGATCACCGGGGTGTACAAGCTCCACACCGGCGCCGACTACGGCGGCGGCTGTGGGGTGCCCATCAACGCGGCCGCGTCCGGGACGGTCTCCTCGGTGTCCCCCAACCGCGCCTACGGCAACCTCATCACCATCGACCATGGCGCCGGTATCGTCACCCGCTACGCCCACTCCTACAAGAGCGAGATCTATGTCCGTGCCGGCGATACCGTCGTGGCCGGGCAGCGCATCGCCGCCATGGGCAGCTCCGGCTACTCCACCGCCTGCCACCTCCACTTCGAAGTGAAAGTGGGCGGCGGGTTCGTCGATCCCGTCGCGTTCCTGCAAGCCAGAGGTTTGGGATGAGAAAGTGTCACACCTGCCCGGTAGCGTCACCTGGTGACGAAAGGAGCCGGCATGGAGATCAACCTGAAGATTGTCGCCGTCGTGGCCGCGATGTGTGTCGTCGGGCCGGTGGGGCTCATCCTGATCCGCTGGGTGTTCCGCGCCCTGGGGCTGTTCGTTGCCCTCGCGCTGGGCACCATCGTCCTAGCGTTGGTAGTGGCGCTAGTGCGGGGAGTGGTCACGGGCGGTATCTCGTTCACCTGGTGAACCGGAGGACGTCGTGAAGCGCCGCGCCGCAGTGTTCTTCGGGCTCATCATCGCCGTGATCCTGTTCTGGATCGGCAACACCGTCTGGCACGATGCCCGCCTCGGCTACGAGACCGGCGGCTGGGCAGGCGCGTTCGACCACGCCGACGACGGCCTCCGTACCGTTCGGCTGGCCATCTCCACCCACGTCCATGACCTCCTCGCAGGTCTTGCCCTGGTCGGGTGCGCCGGGCTGGGGTGGCTGTACTACGTCGCTGAGCGGGGTAGGGAACGCCGCGGCGAGGAACACGGCTCTGCCCGCTGGGGCAGACCACGCGATATTGGGCCGTTCATCAACCCCGACGCCGGCCGGAACCTGCTGCTGACCCGCACCGAACGGTTGACCATCGACCGGCCAGCCAAGATCCAGCATCAGCGCAACCTCAACGTCATGGTGATCGGCGCCGCCGGCACCGGCAAGTCGCGCAACTTCATCCTGCCGAACATGGCGCGCCCCCACTCGTCGTATCTGGCCACCGACCCCAAGGGCGAACTGCTCGCAGCCTCCGGCACCGCCCTGAAGGAGGCCGGCTATCAGATTCGGGTGCTGAATCTGGTCAACTTCGCAGAGTCCGACCGGTTCAACCCTCTTGCGTATCTGAGGCCCGGGCACGAACCAGAAGACGTCAACCTGATGGCGATCAACATCATCGCCAACACCGACGTGCCCCGCCAACAGATGGCCGGCGGGGGAGACCCGTTCTGGGAGAGGGCCGAAGCCGGGCTGCTCAACGCCCTGATCGGCTTCGTGGCCGCGACCTACCCGGCAGGGGATCAGCACCTCGGGTCGGTGATGGATCTGCTGCTCCAGATGCGCGCCAGTGATGACGTCGCCTACACCAGTGAGGTGGATGCGATCTTCGAGGGCGCCGCACGGATGCTGGCCGATAACCCGTCGATGCTGCACCACGAGCTGCTGGCGTTCGCGATCGCCAACTACAAGGTTTATCAGCGGGCCGCGCAGAAAACCGCCGCGTCGATCATCGTGACCATGGGTATGCGGCTGGCACCCCTCCATATCCCGTCGGTGAGGCGTCTGGTCACCGCTGACACGATGCAGCTGGACCTGGTCGGGTTCGAACCGACCGCGTTGTTCATGGTGCTGCCAGACACGAACAAGCAGTTCGCGTGGCTGTCGGCGTTGATGCTGACCACGTTCTTCCAACGCGGGGTGTGGCTGGCCGACCGGCAGTACAGCCGCCGGCTGCCCGTGCCGGTGATGTGCTTCCTCGACGAGTTCGCCAACATCGGCAAGATTCCCGATTTCGACATCCTCGCCGCCACGCTGCGCTCACGTGGGATCTCGTTCCAAGCCGTGATCCAGGCGCTCGGTCAGGGCCAGGCGCTCTACCGTGACGGCTGGAAAGCGATCCTCGGTAACTGCGACACGGTGCTGTTCCTCGGCTCAGCGGATGCTGACACCAAGGAGTACATCTCCAAAGCGTTGGGCAAGCAGACCATCATGGTCACGGACTCGTCTCGCACCAAGGGCCGGCACGGGTCGGACTCCCGATCCCGCAAGTCGCAAGGCCGTGAGCTCCTCACCCCCGACGAGGTCGGCCGGCTCCCCGGCGACGAGGCGATCGTCCTGATCCGAGGTCTCCCGCCGTTCAAGTCGAAGAAGCTGGCCCCACTTCCTGAGACCACCCCGTACCGCCACCAGACGCAGAATGCGAGGATATGAAGCCATGAGCACCCACGATGCGCCGGCCACCGATGAGGACCGGCTTGAAGAAGTCCGCGAGAGCCTGGTCGAACGAGACACCATGATCACCGAAGTCTGGCGGCGGGTAGAGGAAATCGCTGGCGACGTCGACGCCCTGGCCAGTAACCAGACAGCAATGAGCTTGATCATCGAGCATCTGGTTGAGGACATCGATGAGGAAGAGTCAGCCGCTGTCGAGGTGGCCCTTCGCCCGTGGACGAGGATGCCGCGCACCCGCCAGGATTGGCTCGACCTAGTGGCATGGGTCGACGAGATGAGCGCCGCCCACAGCCTCGCGGAGATGCCGGTGTGCTGGCCAGCGCACGAGCAACTGGTGTTGGAGCTCGACGCGGCGCGAGCGGCGTGGAACGTGGCAGTCGCGCGACACCAGAAAACGGTTTCGGATGCGATGTGGAGCTGGTACAGCTACGTCTGGACCCCACTACGAGCACGGCTCGCCGCCTGGGACCGCTGCCGCAACGGCCACATCGCGGATCCTGTGGGAGCACTGACGGGGATGGAGTTCCTCCCGCCAATCGCGGATGCCCTGGTGTCCAGCACAACCTAGATCTCCGGCTTCTCCTTGGAGTGGCTCCACAGCTTTGGGGGTGAGACGAGTAGTCCTCGGCCTCACCCCCATTCGGTTGCTCTGTTCGAAGTCTGTCAGGTCATTACTGCAGGGTGACGCGGTACCAATCAAGAAAGGACATGATGTTCAAGTCGACGGTGCCACTTGGACCTTCCAGCGTCAATGGAAATGTGTTTCCTGATTGGAGGCCAATTGTGACATCGATTTCTGAGGGGTCTGTTGGTTGACCCAGCCTCTGCCATATCCAATCCAACTGCATTTGCAGCTCGTCCACCCCGATCTTGTTCGTAATTGTCCGACACGCCGCTTCAGCATCCCTGGCCGCTAGGCTCTTTATGAAGCTGGTAGCGGCTGATTCGGGTGTCGGAGCTCCGCCGTTGCGACTGTCACACGAGAACTCGCCTTTGGGAGAGACCCAGAGCCACCAGCCGATCACCGTGATGAGCGCAATGATGAGGATGAGGATGGCTGCTCGGAGTTTCTTGATCATTGTGTTTCTACTTTCTTTCCCATGCTTCGTAGGAAGTGACTGCTGGCGCGGTGATGTCGTGTCGGTCATTGCCGGTGTAGATGGTCTCGGTTGCAATGATCTGACCGGTATCGGTCGCGATGATGAGGTTCTGTTGGTAGTTGTCGACGTCAGAGCCGATCCTGAAGGAGAGGGCTGATCGGCCCAGGCGATCGGTCACTTGACCGATGAGGGTGACGTCAGGCCGGGATGCGAGGTACTCGAGCACTGTGGCTTCTTGAGCTGGTGTCACGGTGGTGTTGACGAGGACGCTCAGCAGGCTGAGTGTCGATTCCTCGGTGTTGGCGGGATCGACCGAGAAAGCGGTCTCAAGCCACTGGGCCAGTTGATCGGCGTCCTCAGGCAGGACACCGCTCGCGGAGGCCGCAACGGATTTCTCGGCGCTCAAATGCTCAGAAGACAGCGGCGTCCCAGGAATTGGCAGATCCTTGACCTCTTGGCCTGGGAAGGGTCGTCCCACGACGGTTTCGATGGTGACGCTACCGTCTGGTGAGAAGGTGGTCGAGGAGACGGTGGGGCTTGTGTTGGAAGCAACTACCTTCCCGGCCGCGTCGATTTCGCTGACGAGGCTCCACGCGTGCAGTTCGATCGCGGTGCGTGGCCACGCGCCTTTGCGGCGTAGTTCGGCGAGCTTCATGAGGTGATTTTGGGCTGACCCGGCGATTGGCGTGGCTTCCATTAGGGGTGGAGTTGCGCTGGCGGCTACAGGGCGAAAGACGATCATGCCGATGAGCGCTACGAGAACTGCACATGCCGCGAGCGTAAGTGGAGCGTGATTCCGATGCGTCTTCTGCATCTTCGGCGGCGTGGGGGCGGGGGTGGACAGGATGCGGGCGAGGTCTGCCTCGGCACGCGGGCCATACTCGACGTTGGGGGCAGCGAGCTTGATCAGGAGTTCGGTGTTCTTCACGGTTGTAGCCCCCTTTCAGGGCCGTAGCGGCTGGAGAGTTGGAGAGCTCGGCGGAATTCCGCCTTCGCCCTGGTGAGTCTCACCCGGTAGGTGACGGGGTTGAGGTTGAGCGCCCGGGCTCCTTCAGCAGTGGTGAGATCACTCCAGTAGGCAAGGAGGAGGACCTCTGCCTGCTCGGGCTTGAGTAGCTGAAGGGCGCGTTCGATATCGAGCTGTTGCTCTGTCGCCAGAGCGTGGTCAAGTGTGGAGGGTGAAGCTCGGTAGGCGAGTTCCTTGTGCACTGTGTCGCGAACCCTCTGGCTGCGGTAGTGGTCTCCGATCTTGTTGCGGAGAACGCCGTAGAGCCATCCCTTGTCCAGTTCGCCCTTCTCCAGGAAGCGATGCCACATGAGGATGTAGGCCTCCGCGGCCAGCGCCTCAGCGTCGCAACCCGCAGTGCGGCCAAGTACGAACTTGACAGCCGCAGCGTAGGTGTCGCGATAGAAGACGGCGAATACCTCGTCAGAGGGGCGCTTCGCGCCCTTGGGCAGATCGGCTTGACGCGAGACATCCCGGTCTTGTCCGACGCCAGGATGGCTGCCTGATGGGTCTGTCATGATCCGCTCCGAATAGCCGCGTAGGGGTTCACGTAGGGTATTGGACGAGACTCATCGTTTGTTACCGCTCTGGCTCCGGGGCCCAGACCTGTTGAGGGTGAAGGGCGTACAGGGCTTATGCCGACGTGTGGATTATGCCGACCGTGACCACGTCTGCCCTTGTCGGAACTGGTTGGGTCGGGGGGTTGTCGGCATAATCGCGGCGTGAGAGCCTGCCCTTTTCCGGACGGGAGGGGTGGGTCATGGGTTCTCCGATTCAGCTTGAGGGTTGTTCTGCTGGCCCTCCGGCGGGTGGTTGGCATGCGAGGATCTGGCCGCGTCGGCCTGCCGGTCCTCTTGCAGCCGTGATGGTGGATCTGATCGATTGGCTTGTCGAGCAGGGTTACGCCTCGACCACGCAGCGTAACCATGTCCGCGCGGCGGCACGGCTCGGCTCGTGGATGGTCGCCAAAGGGCT
>NZ_FQZG01000010.1 GCF_900141915.1 Tessaracoccus bendigoensis DSM 12906
CGTCGGGCACTGGCCGATCCTCGACACCAGACAGACCAGAATCGACCAGTGGTCGATTTTCGGGACCCCGCCCCGACGGATCCCGACGAACCCAAACACCGAGGGCCCCGTCACCGACGCGGCAAACCCTCCCGATCGCGACTCCGGGTCAGTCGTCCCGCCAGCGAAGGACGTCCTTGTCTCTCGGCGAGGGTGGTTGGGCCCGACGCACGACGATCAGTTCGTCGCCGATCTCGACCCGGGTCGCCGTCTTGTCGTAGAAGCGGCGAAGAGTGCCGTTGCGGATGATCCCGATGACCCGCTCCCCCGTCACCGCGGACGGCGGTTGGCCCACCTCATCGGCGGTGGCCAGCCGCTGATGGACCTCCAGCCCCTCGGCGCCGGTGAGCATGTCCTGCATGATCGTGCCCAGTTCCGGCCCGACGGCGGACAGTCCGAGCAGGCGACCGACCGTCTCCGAGCTCGTGACCACCGCCGAGGCTCCGGACTGTCTCACCAGAGGCACATTCTCCTGTTCGCGCACCGACACGATCACCCCTGCCGTCGGGTTCAGTTGCCGCACGGTCAGGGTGGTAAGTATTGAGGCGTCGTCACGGTCGAGCGAGATGATCACCTGACGTGCCTTGCTGACCTCGGCCCGTCGGAGGAGCGAGCGTCTGGTGGCGTCGCCCTGGAAGGCCGCGTAGCCGTCGTAGTTCGCCTCGCTCACCGCCGTCGGGTTCTCGTCGATGACGACGATGCGGTCGGGTTTCTCCCCCTGACGGCGCAGGGTGTTGACGGCGCTGCGGCCCTTGGCACCGTAGCCGATCACGATGACATGGTTGCGCAACTTCTTCCTCCAGATCGAGTCCTTGATGGCGCGGCTGCCCTGGTTCGCGAGCACCTCGATGGTCGTGCCGACCAACACCACCAGGAAGGCGATCCTCAGTGGTGTGATCACCAGGGCGCTGAGCAGCCTCGCATGCTGGGAGAGCGGTGTGATGTCGCCGTAGCCGGTGGTCGTCACCGTGACGGTGGCGTAGTAGAGGGCGTCGACGAAAGAGACACCATCCTGGCCGACGTTGTCGACGTAGCTGCCACGGTCAAACCACACCAGCAGCGTGGTCGCGAGCAGCAGGCCGAGCGCCAGCAAACCCCGACGGGCAAGCTCCCTGAACGGGCTTACCGCCAGCCGCGGGAGGCTGACCGTTGACAGGATTCCGCCCACGGTCGCCCCCTTCTGGAGCTTCTCCATCCGATCAGACTGTCACCAGTGCGGTGCAGTTGTCGATGCCTGCGGCCGAGAGTCGCTCCCGCCCCCCGAGGAAACCGAGTTCCATCACGACGCTGACGTGGACCAGTTCGGCACCCATCGCACTCAACAGTTCGGCCGTAGCGCCGACGGTGCCTCCCGTGGCGAGGACGTCGTCGACCACGAGCACGCGCGCGCCCGGCCTGATCGCGTCGCGGTGGATGGTGAGGGTCTCCGAACCGTACTCGAGCTCGAAGGAGTGGCTGAGCACCTCACCTGGCAGTTTCCCCGGCTTGCGGACCGGGACGAACCCGGCCCCGAGCGCCAGAGCCACCGGTGCGGCGAAGATGAACCCGCGGGCCTCCATCCCCACGACCACGTCGATACCCTCCGGTGCCGACGCGACGAGTTCGTCGACCGTCAGACGGAACCCCTCGGGCGACCCGAGCAGCGGGGTGATGTCCTTGAACACCACCCCGGGTTTGGGGAAGTCCGGGACGTCGTAGATCAGCTTCGCGATCAGGTCCCGGTTCACTTCCCCTTCTTCCGGTCGGCGCGGCTCACATTCGTCCGTCGAGGCTGGCGTGCCCCCGGCTCCCCCACGACGGCTGCACGCTCGGCGACCGGTCCGGCCGCGGCCGCAACGCTATCCCGGTAGGCCGCCTTCGCTGCCGCCCTGGCACGTCGGTGCTCGATCTGGGCGCGGTGTTCGACCATCTTCGGTTCACGCTCACGCAGCCAGGCCAGCAGCGGGGCGGCGATGAAGAGCGAGGAGTAGGCGCCCGCGATCATGCCGACCAGCAGCGCGAGACCGAGATCTGCAAGCGGATCGCTCTGCAGCGAGGTGCCTGCGATGAACAGGGCCAGCACCGGGATGACACCGATGACGGTCGTGTTCAGCGACCGCACCAGAACCTGGTTGACGGCCCGGTTGGCCTCGTAGGAATACGTGCGGTCGGTCTGCTCAAGCCCGGCGGTGTTCTCGCGAATCTTGTCGAACACCACGACGGTGTCGTACAGCGAGTACCCGAGGATCGTCAGCACCGCGATGACCGTGGCCGGGGTGACGGTGAAACCGACCGCTGCGTAAACACCGACGGTCACGACGAGGTCGTGCAGCACCGCCACGATCGCCGATATCGACATCTTCCAATCCCGGAAGTAGACCGCGATCAGCAGCATCACCAGGCCCAGGAACACCACGAGTGCAACCGCGGCGCGCTCGGTGATCTGCTTGCCCCAGGAGGCTCCGATGGAGTTGTAGGTGACCTCTGCAGGCTCGACACCCGCAAGCGTGGCGATCTCCGCGCGGGTGGTGGTGATCTCGTCAGGCGTGAGCGAACGGGTCTGGACCCGGATGTTCGAGGTGCCGAGAGAGAACACCTGCGCCTCCAGGTCCTGGACCGTCAACTCGTTGAGGTGCGAACGCACATCGTCGACGGTGGTGGTCTCGATCGTCATCGGAGCCTGGAAATCGGTACCGCCACGAAACTCGATGCCGAGCGTCAAGCCTCGGAGGACGACGATCAGGATCGTCAGCGCGACGAGGGCCCCGGAGAAGATGAACCAGCCCTTCCGGGCCTTCATGAAGTCGTAGGACAGGTGCCCGGAGTACAGCCGCTCCGCGACACTCACCTTCTTCTCAGCCATCATGCCTCCTGCGGGGTCGTCGAAGTGGTGCCTTTGCGCCGCAGGCGGCGGCCCAGGAGCGCCTCCTGCGTGACACCCATGTGCGCGGCGTCCAGGCCGGAACCGCGCCTGCCCTCACCGAAGTAGCGCGTCCGGCCCAACAGTTCGACCAGGGGCCGCGTGAAGAAGAACACCACGGCGAGGTCGATCAGAGTGGTAAGACCCAGCGTGAATGCGAACCCACGCACCGAACCGACGGCCAGCAGGAACAACACGCCTGCGGAAAGCAGCGACACCGCATCAGAGATCACGATGGTGCCCCTTGCCTTCTCCCACCCGGAGGTCAGAGCCGACTTGAGCGAGTTGCCTTCGCGGATCTGGTCACGGATCCGTTCGAAATAGATGATGAAGGAGTCGGCCGTCACCGCGATACCGACGATCGCACCGGCGATACCCGGCAGGTTGAGTGCGAACCCGACCACCGACCCCAGCAGCACCATCATCGCGTAGGTGGCAGCGCCTGCCACCGCAAGCGAGGCGACCACGACGATACCCATCGCCCGGTAGTACAGGAACGAGTACAACGCGACGACCGCTAGGCCGATGAGGCCCGCAATGATGCCGACCCGCAACTGCTCGCCACCGAGCGTCGGGGAGACCGTCTCGACCTGGCTCGGTTCGAAGCTGAGCGGCAGCGAACCGAACTTCAACACGTTGGCCAGCGCCGACGCGGAATCCGCATCGAAGCTGCCGCGGATGATGGCCTCACCGTTGGCGATCTTGTCCTGCGCCGTCGCGGCAGACTCGACGGTACCGTCGAGCACGATCGCGAACATGTTGCGCGGGTCCTGGTTGCCGACGAGCGTGCCCGTCAGTTCGGACAGCCGAGCGGCACCCTCAGAGTTGAAGCTCAGGGTGACCGCGTAGGCGAGGTCACCCTGCGGGATCCCGAACGATGCGGTTTCCAGGTCCTGACCACGGATCGCCGTCAGGCCGAGGAGGTACTTCGCGGAACCGGACTCGTCACACGCTACGAGGGTCCGGGTCGGGTCCTCGTGCGTCGGATCGCCACAGGTGAAGTCGGCCAGCGCCTGCAGGTCAGCCTCGGTGGGCTCGTAGGCCAGCACGTCGGCCATATCCAGCAGCGCGGCGTCGGCGCTGCCCGAGGTTCCTTCAGACGGTGTCGCCGTTGGGCTGGGCGGAGCGGTCGGCAGCCCGGGTGCGGGCGTCTCTCCCGGCTCCGGGGTCGGGGTCGCGCTGGTGCCGGTGCCGGCCGCTACCTGCAGGACAGGTCGGAACGCCAACTGCGCGGTGGTTCCGACCAGCTCGGCCAGGTCGTCGCGTTCGACGTTCGGTGCGGACACGACGATGTTCTGATCGCCCTGGATCGCCACCGATGCCTCACCGACGCCCAGACCGTCAACACGCTGCTGGATGATGTCGCGGGCCAGTTCTAGCGACTCCATCGGAACGGTTTCGTTGGTGGCGGTCAACGTGATCGTCTGACCGCCCCTGAGGTCGAGGCCGAGCTTAGGGGTCCAGGTCTTCGTAAGGCCCATGATCACATAGAGGCCGACGATGATCAGGAGGAAGACTGTCATCACGACGCCTGGTCGGCGCCGTTTCGCGGTTGCTGCCACGGTTACTTGTCGCCCTCCGGGCGAGGCTCGTCGTCCTTGGGCGCCTCGAAGCTGGGGAGATCCTTGCGTTGCCAGGGCTCATAGGGGGATTCCGCGGTCTTCGCGTCCGAAGCTTCGTCGGCCTCATCCTCGGTAGCCAGCATGGCCTCGAAGGATTCAGCGGTCAGAGCATCGTCGGACTGCGGCTGCGCCTGCTCGGCGGGCTGCGTCGCGGAATCGTCGGTGAACTCGAACTCCTCGTCGGCCACATCGACCTTGCGTGCCACGTTCCCCTTCAGGACCGTGACCTCGACGCCGGGAGCCAGCTCGACGATCATCTGGCGTTCGCCGATGTGCGCGACGGTGGCGAAGACACCCGAGGTGAGAAGCACCCGGTCGCCCGGAGAGAGTTGCGAGCGCATCTCCTGGTCCTCACGCATCTTCTTCTGCTGCGGACGGATCATCAGGAAGTACATGATCGCGAACATCGCGACCAGTAGCAGGATCATTTCCATGGGGTTACTCCGGATCTAGTTCAGGGCCACCGCTCAGAATAGCGGAGGCTCGCGGGTACTCATCAACCGCGTCATTCGACATCGTCAAAGAGGGCGGGCATGGTTGCTGGAGGACGGATGCCGAGATGCCTGTAGGCCGCCCTGGTGGCGACCCTTCCGCGGGGGGTCCGGACGAGCAGACCCTCCCGGATCAGGAAAGGCTCGGCAACTTCTGAGACGGTCTCGATCTCCTCGCCCACGCTCAGCGCGAGGGTTGAGAGGCCGACGGGACCGCCGTCGAAGAGTTTGCACAAGGCGTCGAGCACCGACCGGTCCAGCCGGTCGAGGCCGCGTTCGTCGACCTCGTAGAGTTCCAACGCGGCCCGGGCGACGTCGCGGTGCGCGGTGGCGTGCCCCCTGACCTGTGCGAAATCCCGGACCCTGCGAAGGAGCCGGTTGGCGATGCGGGGGGTGCCTCGTGAGCGACGGGCGATCTCGCCTTCTGCCTGCTCGTCGATCCGGATCCCGAGCTTGCCTGCCGAGGCGGCCACGATGCCGGCCAGGTCCGCCGGATCGTAGAAGTCGAGCTGGGCGGTGAAACCGAAGCGGTCGCGCAGCGGGCCGGGCAACATCCCCGCCCTCGTGGTCGCCCCGACCAGCGTGAAGGGCGGCAAGTCGATCGGGATCGCGGTCGCACCCGGCCCCTTACCGACGATCACGTCGACGCGGAAATCCTCCATCGCCAGGTAGAGCATCTCCTCGGCGGGTCGGGACAGGCGATGGATCTCGTCCAGGAACAACACGTCGCCCTCGTCGAGCCCGCTGAGGATGGCCGCCAGGTCACCGGCATGCTGGATGGCGGGGCCTGAGGAGATCCTGAGCCCCGTGCCGAGCTCTGCCGCGATGATCATCGCCAGGGTGGTCTTGCCCAGCCCGGGAGGACCGGAGAGCAGCACGTGATCCGGCGTCGAACCGCGGTGCTTCGCGGCGTCAAGCACCAGCCCCAACTGCTCCCTCACCCTCGGCTGTCCCTCGAACTCGACCAACCGCTTGGGCCTGAGGGCCGCCTCGTAGTCGCGTTCCTCAGCCAGCACCTCGGGGTCCACCTCCGACTGCTCCATCGTCTGCCTACCTCCTGGCAAGCGAGTTCAGTGCCGCACGGAGCAGCTTGCCGACAGGGATTCCCGGGTCCGCCTCGACCAGGTGCGCGACGTTGTCGGCCGCGGCCTCTGCATCCCGGGCGGACCAACCGAGCCCGGTTAGGCCCTCGGAGACCTGCAGGCGCCAGAGCTCCGGCTCCAGAGGGTTCTCCTGCGACGGTGCAGCGTCCTGCCCGGCGGCCAGGACGACCACCTTGTCCTTCAGTTCGATGACCAGCTTCTGCGCGCCTTTGCTGCCGATGCCGGGCACGGTACACAGCCTCGCCAGGTCCGAGGATTGCACGGCGCGACGCAGCTCGCCCGGCGACAGGACCGAGACTATGGCGAGCGCCAGCTTCGGGCCGACCCCCGATGCGCTCTGAACCAGCTCGAACGCTTCCCGGTCGCCCTCATCGGAGAACCCGAACAGCGTCATCGAGTCCTCGCGCACCACCATCGAGGTGTGGAGCGTGGCCTGTTCCCCGGGCCGCAGCCCGGCAGCGGTCGACGCTGTGACCTGAGCGAGGAACCCGACGCCCCCGACGTCGAGTACGCACGAGGTGGCCCCGGCCTTCAGGACGGTGCCCGTAAGTTGCGCGATCATCGCTTCCCCTTGGCTGCCGCCACCGCGGCTGCATATCTGTTGGTTCCCGCCCCACGCCACACCTGGGTGATGGCGATGGCGAGGGCGTCTGCCGCGTCGGCCGGCCTGGGCGCGGCCCCAAGTTTCAGGATCCTGGTGACCATGGCCGCCACCTGCGCCTTGTCCGCCGAACCGGACCCGGTCACGGCGGCCTTGACCTCGCTCGGCGTATGGAATGTGACCGGCACCCCCCTGCGTGCGGCGGTCAACGCGGCCACCCCGGAGGCCTGGGCAGTGTCCATCACCGAGTTCAGGTTGTGCTGCGCGAAGACCCGCTCGATGCCTACCGCCTCCGGCTGGTACTCGTCGAGCCACTCGTTGATGCCCCGTTCAAGGCTGACCAGCCTCGCCGCGACGTCTTCAATGACCGGCGTCCGTACGACACCGACGGCGATCATCGTCGGCGGCCGCCCGACCTTGCCTTCGACCACACCGATACCGCAGCGCGTGAGGCCGGGGTCGATCCCGATGACCCGCATCCCGGCCCGTCAGTCCTCTTCGTCGAGCGCCCCGGCCACCTCGGGGGTGAGGTCGACATTGGTGTAGACGTTCTGGACGTCGTCGGAATCCTCCAGGGCGTCGATGATGCGGAAGATCTTGGCTGCGACGTCGACGGAGTCGACCTCCTGGTCGAACGAGGCCACGAACTGAACCTCGGACGAGTCATAGTCGAGCCCTGCCGCCTCGATGGCCTTGCGGACCTCCACTAGGTCGTTCGGGTCGGTGTATGCCTCGAACTCGTCGCCTTCGTCCGAGATCTCCTCGAGCCCGGCCTCGAGCGCCACCTCGAGCAACGTATCTTCCGAGAGAGGGCCGGATGTCTGCTTCTTAGGCACCACGACGACCCCCTTGCGGGAGAACAGCCGCTGGACGGAGCCGACATCGGCCATGGTGCCGCCGTTGCGGGTGACGGCGACCCGGACATCGGAGGCGGAGCGGTTGCGGTTGTCGGTGAGGCACTCGATCAGCATGGCGACACCCGCCGGGCCGTAGGCCTCGTACATGATCGTCTCGTAGTCGGCGCCACCGGATTCGGCGCCCGAGCCGCGCTTGACCGCGCGGTCGATGTTGTCGTTGGGCACAGACGACTTCTTGGCCTTCTGGATCGCGTCATAGAGCGTGGGGTTTCCGGAAGGATCGCCACCGCCGAGCCTGGCAGCCACCTCGACGTTCTTGATCAGCTTCGCGAAGAGCTTGCCGCGTTTGGCATCGATCACGGCCTTCTTGTGCTTCGTCGTTGCCCACTTGGAATGGCCGCTCATCCGGTCCCACTTTCTCGTCGCAGAGTTGTCTCGGGGCAAAGCTTATCGTGCTGGGCTAAACGACCCTGCTCAGCAGCGCCACGGCGTCGCGTTTGACGTACCCGAGCGCCTCGGTCAACTTCGACAGGCCGTAGCCGTCCGGGGTGTCGATCCCGATCCCGGCCTCGGTGCAACCACTGCCGCGCATGGCCAGGAGACACTTACCCAGGAGTGTGAGCGAGATTCCCCGACGGCGATAGTCGGGATGGACCCCGAAACGTTCGGTCCAACCACAACCCGGTTCGCCGTCGTCCTCAACGCTCATCGCATATCCGACGATCCGCTCCCCGTCGCGCGCCACGAACGACCAGTCCGCCCGAAACTCCGGTTCGCCAAGGTGTCCTTCCCACTCCGGGACATCGACATCCGAGCCACCGAGCGGCCGGAAGCACAGGTTGTGCAGCACCCGGACCTCTTCGGCATCGCTGTCGCAGAATGGTTCAACCGCGATCCCGTCAGCGTCGGGGACCTTGATCTTGGTCGTCAGATCCCTGAACAGGTCGTAGTAGTAGCGCTCAGGCCGGAAACCGTGGGCTGCGGCGACCCGTTCCAGACCGGGCCGACCGAGTTCGGCGTAGCAGCCCAGCCACATCGGGACGCCCGGATGCTTCGCGTCACGCCAGGCGATGGCCCTGGCCACCTGCCACTTCAGCATAGCCGTGCCGATCAGCATGTGACGATGGACGGGGTGCACCCCTCCCATCAGGTACAACCGGAGCGGATCGGTGCTAACCACCACACCGGAACTGAACGCAGACAGGGAGTTGTAGGCGTCCCAGCCGCCGACGGCAAGTCCCTCGGCCTGTTCGGATCCGCCCTCGAAAACGGCGGCGCTGAGCCCGGACAGCACCGAATTGTCCAGCGCCTCCAGTTGCCCCCGGAAATGCTCCACCTCATCCGCATCGTCCGCGTTGAGGAATCGCCACCTTAGGTGGGGTTCCACATATGCCTCCGCGGCGGGCTGGATCCGGCTCACCGCCAGATCCGAGCACGGGTGTCCGCCGGTGGGGCGGCCTGGTCCCAGAGCCTGCGCCACCTGGGCGCAGGCTCCGCCCCGTGAGGTGAAGGCGACCCGGTCCGCCGACGCTCCACCGTCCACCAGCTCAGTTCACCCTCATGCACCAACTGCTCGACGTTGCGCTGCAGCTCGGCTGTCGCGTCCTGCAGCCCCCTCCCGCGTGGATAGAGGGGGGCACCGAACCTGATCGACACCTTCGGCCGTGCCCGCAGCGGCAGCTTCAGCAGTTCCTTCAGCTTGAAGGTACCGACGAGCCCGACCGGGACGACCGCCACGTTATGTTGGCTGGCAAGGCCTGCCGCCACGTCGGAGAACTCCCCGACCTGCCGTCCAGCGGCTGGCTCGTCCGTGAAGACGATCACGTTGCGACCCCTGGCCAGCGCACGCGACAGCGCGATGTTCGTCGGACGGAGCTGTGAAGGCATCGCCATTCTGAGAAGCTGCAGGTCAAGCACCCCCTGCTCGTTCGCAGCGAGCACGAATGGGCGGCGCAGCCCGGTCAGGGAATCGTCTCCCACAAGCTCGATGTCGAACCGCAGGGCCAGCAGGCGCAGCGTCAGGTGCCTTCCCGGCCGCTCAGCGCGGGGCCACAGTTGGCGGGCCGGAACCGGGTTCGGGGGCACTCCCCCCGGCCGACGCCGCTGCAGGGTTGCGCTCAGCGCGTCGAGGAGATCGTTCAGGAGGGTCAGCCTGGGACGTTTCTTCTTCTTGGTGCTCTGCGCCCAGGACGGGAGGTCCCTGCTCATCGGACGTCACCGAGGACAAGCCCCGGGCCCCGCAGCATCGTGATGCTGGGATGCATGCCTACTGTGCCGGAAGCGATCTCCAATGCGTCGGCATAGGTGGTGGCCGACCGGTGGCCGAGGAGGGCGGCGCACCGACGGTCGCCACCGACCCAGATGATCTCCGAGAACTGCTCGGCCGCCCTGGCCGTCTCATACCAGAGCTGGTAGACGCGCAGCGGATGGTCCGCGAAGTTCTTGCGGTAGAGGTCCAGGTACCACTCATCGTCCATCGCGCGTGCCTGGAAGCGGGCCGCGATTTCCCCGGCGTCGGTGGTCTCGGTCAGCACCTTGGCGAAGAAGTCCGCGGCGGCGGACTGGCGGCGGTTGGAGAACCGGTTGCGCAGCGGATGGAAGGCGATCAGCGCGCCACCCTCACGCGCGAGGGGCTTTGCCAGGTGGCTTCCTGCGCGCCTGACGAGCGCGTGATGGGCCACGTCGAGTGGTGAGCCGATCGAGTCGACGGCATCGACCGCGGGTCCCCACACGGATGTGACGAGGACATCGGCGGAGCCGTTCACCTCAACGGAGTTCGCGGCCTGCCACACCCCGAGAGAGTCGGACAACGATGAGGCGTACCCGCCGCCCACCACGTCGATGACCGCGTAGTCGGCGCGAGGATTCCCGTTGACCAGTTGCGCCCCCTGCCTCGGCAGCGCCGCGATGATCTGGCGCGACCCGGCCAGCGCGAGCCGGTCGGTGAGCTTCCACTCCCATTCACGGGTCGCCAGGAAACGCAGGCTCCATGCGAGCAGCGGCTGGCCGAGGACGGCGAACAGCGCGAAAGGCTCGACGGCCCCACGGATCAGGTCGCTCACGCCCTCTGCGAACCCGGGGGCAGGGTCGAAGCCGAGTAGCCGGTCCAGCGTGGCCAGGTCGGTCAACCCGACCGCGAGCGGATCGTGTTCCGAGGCGTCGGCGCGCACGCCGATGACGACCACCACATCCGATTGTGCGACGCGCCGGTTCAGCAGCACCGGGAAGCCCTGCACCTCACCGATGCTGACGAGGTCGTCGCTGGTGACGTCGTGGCTGCTGATCAGGGAGTCCGGCAGGAAAGATGTCGCGACCCGGTCGCCGAGCGCCCTGCTGACCTGCTGGGTCGACCAACGTTGCTTCAGCCCGTTGGCGACGACCAGTTCCACATCATCGACGCCCCTGCGGGCCGCGATCTCCAGGACCCGCTCGGTGAGTGCCCGGCGCGGATCGAAGTGGGGGCGAGGAAGGGGCGCGTCCTGATCGATGATGACCAGGGTCAGTTTCATCCCCGGGCTGAGCTGCTCCGCCAGCGGCGCGCCACCGGTCGGGGCCCCCACCGCCGCCTCGATCAGCCCGACCGGATCTGAAGATTCTTCGGCATCGGCGGTGTAGACCACCTGGGTGCCGATGCCGAAGCGCTCAAGCCGAAGCTGGGCGCCGGACATCGTCAAGAGGTGTGGGGTCTTATCGTCGACCTCCAAGACGAACCCGGGACGAGGCATCAGTGGTCCTTTCCGTTCACGACATGATTAGACGGGGCAGCGGAGACATTTCCGGCCACTCGACGATTGACCAGCCCCTGGACTTGGCGGCGCGCATGAGCCCGATGTCCGGGCTCACGGCCACCGGGTTTCCCACCGCCCCCAGCATCGGCAGGTCCACGTGGCTGTCAGCATAGGCATACGACGCGGCAAGGTCGATGCCGTGCAACTGCGAGTAGTGGTTGAGCCAGGCGGAACGGGACTCGCCGACCATGGGGGGCCCACTCAGGAACCCCGTACACACCCCATCCTCGTCGGTGGCGAGTTCGGCTGCGACGATCGTGTCGAACAGTCCTTCGAAGGGCCGGGTCAGTGGGCGGATCACCCCCGTCATCAGGATCGTGGTGTGACCGGCGTTCCGGTGCTCCCTGATCCGGCGGATGGCTTCCGGGGACATGCGGTCGAGGATCAGCGGGGCGAGCTTCTCGTCGACGCATTCCTCGAGCGCGGCCAGATTTGCGCCGGCGTAGCGCCGGTAGATGGACCGGAGGAAGACACCACGGTCGCGTCTCTCCGCGGCGAGATAGACGGGCAACCGCAGCGCCAGGCCTGCGACCTCACCTACCCGCTTCAGCGGGGAGAGTTCCGGCAGCCTGGCCCACAGGTAGGTCTCAACGACGTTGGTCGCCATGACGGTGCCGTCCAGGTCGAACGCGGCGAGTACGGTCCCCGGCTCGGCCTGTTTCAGGTCACGGAAGGTCGATGAGCGCGACTTGCGGCGTTTGCGGGCGGATTCCAAGCGACGCACCGGATCGGTGATCGCCGGGATGTGGACCTCTTCCATGTAGTGGGTCCACTCAAAACTGGCGGAGTCGAACCCGAACCGTTCCCGATCGTCTTCGTGAAGGCTGTTGTGCAGCGCCAGGGTGCAGTCGTCGACGAAGTGGAGTTCCGACTGCAGGTACTCGCCGTAGAGGGAGAGGTACTTGCCTAGGAAGTCCAGCTGCTTTCTGGCCTTGTCCAGTGAGGTGGCCAACTGCCGCGTCCGCTTTCCCCGCCACGCGAAGCTGAGCGCCAGGTTCCCGAGTTTGACCCCCTTGTCCGCGACCTTCAGGAACGTCTCCACCGGCTCCGCCCCCGGGAAATTCCAGGTGGCTGGCGCCGTCGACCCGAGGCCCGTGGCGTAGGGGTGTTGGCTGAAGTAGTTGCGGACGTGTTCGTAGATGCCGCGGAAGGTCAGCGGGTTCCTTGCGCCGGAGCTGCAGTGGTAGTACTCGGGTTTGCCGACCTCCGGCTGCGTGGCGCAGACCGCGACGATCGCGTTGACGACGAAGTCGCACGGGATGATGTCGATCACCGCGTCCGGCGAAGCCGGGAACTCGGGCAGTTGCCCGCGCCCGTAGGCGAGGATGATCGGGTCGGCCATCTTGAAGCCCTCGATCCAGCCCGGGTACGGGTCTTTCAGCGAAGACTCGACGATGGCGGGACGCACGATCGAGGCCCGGAAGTCGCCGCAGAGGTCGGCCACCACCCGTTCGGCCAAGGCCTTGGCGAAGGTGTACACGTCGGTCCAGCCGAGGGACCTAGCCCGTTCGGTGCCCGCCGCCACGAGTTCACGCTTTACCCACTCCAGGCGGCGGCGCTCGGTGTCTTCGGAGGTCGTCAGGTACCCCGCCTGCCGGTGCAGGGCCTCCGCCTCCTCACGCAACGCGGTCAGTTGCTCGGCGCTACGGGACCGTGCTTCGATGTGCTCCTTCATCGCCAACGCGGCACGGGTCTCGGCCTCGTAGTCGATGTTGTGGATGTGCCCGGCCTCCGGGATCGCACCGCGCCGCCGCCCTGCCGTGTAGGCGGTGGAAACGTGCAGATAGTGCGGGACCCGCACCAGGTTGCCATCCTCGTCCGAACAGGCCTCCCTCAGCTTCGCCAGGAGCGCCTTGGTGCCCACGACGTTGGTCATGAACGCCTGGTCGATGGGTGGGTCGAACGAGACGTCACCTGCGCAGTGCAGGAGCACATCGAGGTCACGAGGAAGATCGGGCACCTGCGGCAGGTCGCCTTCGATCACGGCGACGCGGGTGCGCATCAGCTCCTCAACACCCCCCGCGGCACGCACCACGTCCGCGAAGATCTTCTTCTTCAGTAGGCCCGCCACCCGCTGCTCAGCGGTCACCGAACCCTTGCGGCGCACGAGCACCGCCGTCACCGTGTCGGGGCATTGGGTGAGCACCTTCCAGAGGATCTGCTCGCCGATGAACCCGGTAACCCCGGTCATCACGATCTTCTTGCCTGCCAGCAGGTCGGCGATGCGCCCGTCGAGCAGGGGTGGCACGTGGGTGGTGGTCGAGCCGGTCCCGAACGTGCTGGCTGGGGCGTTGACCATCAGAGCCGCCCCCCAGCCACCTGGAGCGCCTCCTCGATGGTGAACCTGCCGACGTAGAGCGCGGTGCCGATGATGGCTCCTTCGATCCCCTGGGGGACCAGCGCCCGGAGGTCGGCCAGGTCCTGCAACGTCGCGATGCCCCCTGAGGCAATGACGGGTCGGCCACTGCGCTCTGCCACGGCGGTGAGCAGGTCGACGTTGGGGCCGGTCAGCATGCCGTCCGAGTTGACGTCCGTGACGACGAAGCGCTCGCATCCAGCGGCCACCAGCCTGTCGAGGGTCTCGGTCCAGGCTCCACCCTCGGTCGTCCAACCTCGGGCGGCCAGGTTCTCACCGCGCACATCGAGCCCGACGGCGACCCGGTCGCCGTAGCGGGCGACGACCTCGTCGCACCAGTCGGGATTTTCTAGGGCCGCCGTCCCGATGTTGATCCTCCTGGCACCCGTGGCGAGCGCCCGCTCCAGCGAGGATTCGTCGCGGATGCCGCCGGAGAGTTCGACCTGGATGTCGAGCCGACCGACGATGTCTCGGAGCAGTTCCGCGTTCGAGCCGCGGCCGAATGCGGCGTCGAGGTCCACGAGGTGGAGCCAGCTCGCGCCGCCGTCCTGCCAGCGCAGCGCCGCCTGTAGCGGGTCGCCGAACTCCTTCTGGGTTCCGGCCACCCCCTGAACCAGTTGGACGGCCTGCCCGCCCTGCACGTCAACCGCAGGCAACAATTGCAAAGTCTCCACGACGCCACACCCTATCCGAATCGGTCAACCAATCATGTGCAGCCAGTTCGCGATGAGTCGCGCACCGGCCCTTCCCGACTTCTCGGGGTGGAACTGGGTCGAGGACAGGTTGCCGCGCTCGACCGCTGCGACGAACCGGCCCCCCTCGTGCTCGGCGACGGACGTGAGGCATCCCTTGGGTGCGTTCAAGGCGGCATACGAGTGCACGAAGTAGAACCGTTGCCCGGACAACCCGTCGAGCAGTCGTGTTCCGGCGGGCGCCTCGACGGTGTTCCAGCCCATGTGGGGCAGCCTCCTGGCGGGCAACTCCTCGACCTGCCCCTCGAACAGGCCGAGCCCTGGGGTCGCCACACCGTGTTCGGTGCCCCCGTCGAAGAGGACCTGATGCCCGACGCAGATGCCGATCAGCGGACGGTCTGCCGCAACCCAGTCCCGGATGAGCTCCACTCCCCCGGCTGCGGTCAGCCCACGCACGCACGCCTCGAAAGCGCCGACCCCCGGCACGACCAGCGCGTCCTGTCGACGTAGGAGACCAAGGTCGGACGTCACGCTGACGCGAGCCCCGGCGTCCTCGAACGCACGGGCCGCCGAGTGCAGGTTTCCCGATCCGTAGTCGAGCAGTCCCACCCGCCTGTTCAGAGCGCACCCTTTGTGCTCGGGATCCCCTGCTGGCGCGGGTCGATCTCGACGGCCTCGCGCAACGCCCGGGCCAGCGCCTTGAACTCGGCCTCGACGATGTGGTGCGGATCGCGGCCGGCAAGCAGCCGGAGATGCAAGCAGATACCCGCGTTGAGCGCCAGCGCCTCGAAGACGTGGTAGGTCATGGAACCGGCGTAGGGCACCCCGCTGCCACCGATGAGCGCATAGGGCTGCCCCTCCGGCTCCCCTGTGCAGGTGACGTAGGGGCGGCCTGCAACATCGACGACGACATCGGCGATCGCCTCGTCGAGCGGGATGACCGCGTGCCCGTAGCGCCGGATGCCCGCCTTGTCCCCGAGCGCGGCCTTCAGCGCCTGGCCGATGCAGATGGCGGTGTCCTCCACCGTGTGGTGGCCGTCGATGTGCAGATCGCCTTCAGCGCTTACGCTCAGGTCGATCAGGGAGTGTTTCGACAGCGCGGTGAGCATGTGGTCGTAGAAACCCACGCCGGTGGTCACGTCGGAGGCGCCGGTACCGTCCAGGTCGACGGTCACGGTGATCGTCGACTCGCTGGTGGATCGGCTGACGGTCGCGGTGCGGCTCATGCGGGGTTCCCTTCGAGCTTGGGTGAGAGTTCGTCTAGCGCGGAACGCAGTATCGCCATCTCGTGCGGGGTGCCCGCGGAGACGCGCAGGTAGCCGGCCGGTCCGGTCTCGCGGATCAGGATTCCCCGGTCCAGGAGATCCTGCCAGACCATGTGCCGGTCCGGGAACCGGCCGATCAGCGAGAAGTTCGCCTCGGAGTCGACGACGTCGTATCGGCGGCCACGGGCCCACGCCTCGAACGCCCTAGCCTCGCCCGCCAGGGCCCGGACCTGTGCGAGCAGCTCGTCGGAGTGCGCGAGCGCCACGCGGGCGATGGCCTGGGTCTGAGCGCTGAGGTGGTACGGGAGCCGCACGATCCGGCAGGCGTCGACGATCGCCGGGGCCGCGGCGAGGTAGCCGATGCGGCCACCGGCCAGGGCAAACGCCTTCGACATGGTGCGCGACACGATCAGCCTCGGGTACCGGTCGAGCAACTCCAGCGCGCTCGGCCGGCTGGAGAACTCCTGGTATGCCTCGTCGACCACGATCAGCTTGTCGGTGCCTTGCGCGATCGCTTCGATCGTGTCCAGATCGACCGCCGTACCCGTCGGGTTGTTCGGTGTGGTGATCAGAACCAGCGTCGGATCGTGCTCGGCGATGGCGCGCAGCACCAGCTCGGTGTCCACGGTGTAGTCGGCGCGGCGGGGGACGGTGACATAGCCCGTGCAGGTGTTGCGGGCGTACTCGGGGTACATCGAGTAGGTGGGCGTGAACGTCAGCACCTTCCTACCCGGGCCACCGAAGGCGGTGAGCAGATGGGACATCACCTCGTTGGAACCGTTGGCGACCCAGATGTCGGCAGCGGTCAGGCCGTGACCGAGGTAGTGGGCGAGGTCGCTGCGCAGCGCCGTCGCCTCGCGGTCTGGGTAGCGGTTCAGGCCACCGGCCAGCGAGACCACGGCCGCGGCCATTTCGTGGCGGATCGCGGGCGACGGGGGGTAGGGATTCTCGTTGACGTTGAGCACGACGGGCACGTCCAGCTGTGGCGCCCCGTAGGGTTCCTGACCGATCAGGTCTTCGCGTAGCGGCAGGTCGGAGAGCCGGATCATGGGCGCCGCCTGACGGCCACCGCAGCGGCGTGGCCCGGCAGATTCTCGGCCAACGCGAACCGTTCGACGCCGTCTGCCAGGCCGAGTAGGCCCTCCTCGTCGTAGGCGATGACGTGCATGGTCCTCACGAACGAGCGGACGGTCAGCCCTGAGGAATGCGCCCCGGCCCCTGCGGTCGGCAGCACGTGGGTCGACCCGGCCGAGTAGTCGCCGACCGAGACCGGCGAGTAGTCGCCGACGAACACCGCACCGGCGTTACGGACCCGCGCGGCAACCGCCGCCGCGTCCGCGGTCTGGATCTCCAGGTGTTCGGCCGCGTAGGCATCGGCGACGCGCACCGCCTGGTCGATGTCGCGGACCAGCACGACGGCGGACTGCTCGCCGCCGAGCGCCGTCCGGATCCGTTCCGAGTGGAGGGTGGAGGCCACCTGCCTCTCGACCTCCGCTCTGACCTCGGCCGCGAGTTCTGCCGAGGTGGTGATCAACACTGATGCGGCGAGTGGGTCGTGCTCGGCCTGTGAGATGAGGTCGGCGGCCACGAAGGCGGGGTTGGCTGTCTCGTCGGCGACGATGGCGATCTCGGTCGGCCCGGCCTCGGAGTCGATGCCGACGATTCCGCGGACGAGACGCTTCGCGGCGACCACATAGATGTTGCCGGGACCGGTGACCAAAGAAACCGGCTCGCACAACCCCTCCACCCCGTAGGCGAACATGGCGATCGCCTGCGAACCACCCACGGCATAGACCTCGTCCACGCCCAGCAGGTGACAAAGGGCCAGGATGTTGGGGTGCGGCAACCCACCAAACTCGCGCTGCGGAGGAGATGCGATCGCGATGGATTCGACCCCCGCGACCTGCGCGGGCACCACGTTCATGATGACGCTTGACGCCAACGGCGCCAACCCGCCAGGCACATACAGCCCTACCCGGTCCACCGGCACGTTGCGGAGCGAGACGTAGGCCCCGTCGGCCAGGACCGCGGGGGCCTGATCGGCATCGACTTCAAGCTCCTCCGCGACCTGTCGGCGGCGCCGGATGGACTCGGAGAACGCGGCAAGCAACTCGGGATCGAGCTCATCTGCCGCCCTGCGCAACTCCGCCACGGGCACCCGGACGGCCGCAGGTGCGACCCCGTCGAACCGCTCGGAGTACTCGATGATGGCCGGTACGCCCCGGTGGGCGACATCTGCCACGATCGGGCGGACCACGTCAAGGGCCGCGTCGACGTCGAACCGGCCACGCGGGAGACGCGACCGGTATCCGCCGTCTATCCCGGTGAAGTCAAGAGTCTGGAGCACCATCCGAGTCTATCGGTTACCCGCAGGCTCGCCCTCTGCCTGATCATTGGGCGGCTCAGGCCAGAAGGCGGCCAGGAGCATGATGGGCGTCACCGCGGCGAATGGACCGACCAGAAGCGCGGATAGGGCCCTCAGCTGCAGGTCGACCTGGACCGTGTCTCCGGCCGAGGCGACCGCGAGCCGCTGGGTGAATCCGGAGGAGCCCACGATGGTCCCGAGCCTCCATGCCATCAACGAGGCCCCTAGCGCCGCGGCAGGAGGCACGATCGTGACCACCCAACCGGCCCTGTGCAGCACCATCCAACCGCCCACGCCGATCACCAGCCCGACGATCCCGGTGATCAGGGTGAAACTGGCATCGGCACCGATGATGTCGGCCAGTTCGAGTTCCGACATGGTGGCCGACAGGTCTTCGCGGACTACGTACGAGGGCAGGTGCGTGGTGAGGGCCCAGACGAGCCCGCCCACCGCCCCGAGCAGTACTGCCCCGCCGAGGAACACGGCGACCTTCCAGATCCTCCGCTCCCAGAGAGCGGCCAGTTGCCCGCTGGAGGGGATCGCCAGTTTGGGTGCGGTCATTGGGTCTCCCTCTCGAGTCCGACGGAGGAGGGCCCCAGCACGGCCTTCAGGTCGGCGAACAGCGCGGAGGTCAGTTCGACCCGGAACCCGTCGCCCAACCGGAAGGTCTTGACCTGTTCACCGGTGCGCAGGTTCAGGTGGACCTCGGCGGAGCCGGGGTACAGCGCGAGGATCCGCTTGAGCTCCCCCACCACACCGGGCGTACACCTGACGGCCGGCAGCATCAGCGCCAAGGGCCCGATGTTGCCCTCCGCGCTCAGATGCGGCACGGTGACGCCCTGAGCACGCACCCGACCCCGGTCCTCACCCTGCTCGACGATGCCATCAACCGACACGATCGTGTCCGGCGCGAGGTGTTGTGCGACCTGGTCGTAGACGCGGGGAAACACCGTCACCTCGATCGAGTTGGTCAGGTCCTCAAGGACCACCTGGGCCCAGATGTTGCCAGCCTTGTTCACCCGCCGGTTGACCGAGGTGATCAGCCCGCATAGCTTGGCCGGGCCGCGGTAGCCGTCCTCGGCGACGGCCGCCGCGATCGAATGGTCTCCGTTGGCGTGGAGCACATGTTCGAGGCCGTTGAGGGGATGGTCGGAGACGTAGAGGCCGAGCATTTCGCGTTCGAATGCCAACTTCGTGCGACGGTCCCATTCCTCGACCTCGGGCACCTGACCGCGGGTCGGACCCGCGTCCTCGTCGAGCTCCCCCGTGTCGAAGCCGAAATCGAAGCCGTCCTGCCCGTTCTCCGCGTTGCGTTTGAGGTCGATGATCGCATCGACGGCATTCTCGAACACCGCCATCAGCGAACGCCGGGTGTGGCCCAGTTCATCGAATGCCCCGGCCTTGATCAGCGACTCGATGACCCGCTTGTTACACATCGGCAGCGGTGCCTTGTCGAGGAAGTCGTAGAAGTCGGCCCCCGGCCCCAACTTCTCGCGTTCCTCAATCCAGGCCGTAACGACCTTGTCGCCGACGTTGCGCACCGCGCCCAACCCGAAGCGGATGTGGTCGTCGACCGGGGTGAACATCACCTCGGAGGAGTTCACATCGGGCGGCAGCACCTCGATTCCCATGTGACGGCATTCGGCCAGATAGAGCGCCGACTTGTCCTTGTCGTCGCGCACCGACTGCAACAGGGCGGCCATGTACTCAACAGGGTGGTTGGCCTTCAGCCAGGCGGTCCAGTAGGAGACGACGCCGTAAGCCGCGGAGTGAGCCTTGTTGAACGCGTAGTCGGAGAACGGCAGCAGGATGTCCCACAGCGTCTTGACCGAATCCATCGAGTAGCCGCGCTCCAGCATGCCGGAGGAGAAGACCTCGTACTGGGCGTCCAGTTCGGCCTTCTTCTTCTTGCCCATGGCGCGGCGCAACATGTCGGCCCCACCGAGCGTGTAGCCGGCCAGTTGCTGCGCGATCGCCATCACCTGCTCCTGGTAGACGATCAGGCCGTACGTCTCACCGAGGATCGGTTCGAGCGCCTCCGCCAGATCCGGATGGATCGGTTCGACGGGCTCGCGCCCAGTCTTGCGGCGCGCATACTTGTTGTGGGAGTCGGCGCCCATCGGGCCAGGTCGGTACAACGCACCTACGGCCGAGATGTCGTCGAAACAGTCGGGCTGCATCGAGCGCAGCAGCGCCCGCATCGGGCCCCCGTCGAGCTGGAACACGCCGAGCGTGTCACCGCGCTGGAGCAGGTCGAACGTCAGCGGATCGTCGAGCGTGAGCGTCTCGAGGTCGACGTCGATGCCCTTGTTCAGTTTGATGTTGGCCAGCGCATCGGCGAGCACGGTCAGGTTCCGCAGCCCGAGGAAGTCCATCTTGATGAGCCCGAGGCTCTCGCAGCCCGGGTAGTCGAACTGCGTGATGATGGCCCCGTCAGCCTCACGTTTCATCAGGGGCACGACATCTGCGATGGGGGCCCGGCTCATGATCACGCCTGCGGCATGCACGCCCCATTGCCGCTTGAGCCCCTCGATGCCCCTTGCGGTGTCGACGACGGTGCGCACGTCCGGCGAGGACTGGTACAGCTCACGGAACTCGGCGCCCTCCGCGTAGCGCTTGTGCTGCTCGTTGAACAGGTCTCCGAGCGGGACACCCTTGCCCATCACGTCGGGCGGCATGGCCTTGGTGATCTGCTCTCCAATCGCGAACGGCATGTCGAGCACCCGTGCCGAATCCTTCACCGCCGCCTTCGCCTTGATGGAGCCGTAGGTGATGATCTGCGCGACGTACTCCTTGCCGTACTTCTCCGTGACGTAGTTGATCACCTCACCGCGGCGGCGGTCGTCGAAGTCGATGTCGAAATCGGGCATCGAGACACGCTCCGGGTTGAGGAAGCGTTCGAAGATCAGGCCGTGTTCAAGCGGATCGAGGTCGGTGATGCGCATCGCGTACGCACACATCGAACCGGCACCCGAGCCACGCCCCGGGCCGACGCGGACCCCGTTGCGCTTTGCCCAGTTGATGAAGTCGGCCACGACGAGGAAGTAGCCGGAGAACCCCATCTGGACGATGATCCCCATCTCGAACTCCGCGCGTTCCCGCACCGCGTCGCTGACACCGCGTGGGTAGCGGTAGTCGAGCCCACGCGCGACCTCCTTGCGGAACCAGGAGTCCTCCGTCTCCCCATCAGGCACGTCGAAGCGGGGCATGTAGGTGCCGGTGCCCTCTTCGAAAACCGTCTCGATACGTTCGGCGATCGCCAAGGTGTTGTCACACGCCTCTGGCAACTCGCGAAACAGCGCGCGCATCTCCTCCGGGGATTTGAGGTAGTAGCCGTTGCCGTCGAACTTGAACCGGTCGGTCTGTGCCTTCCTGGAGCCAGAGGAGACGCACAGCAGGGTGTCGTGGGAGTCGGCGTCGTCTGCGTGCACGTAGTGCAGGTCGTTCGACGCCACCAGCGGCAGGCCGAGGTCCTTCGACAGCCGGAGCAGGTCCTTCCTGACCTTGGTCTCGATGTCCAGCCCGTGGTCCATCAACTCGACGTAGAAGTTGCCATCGCCGAAGATGTCTCGGAACTCGGCCGCAGCGGCCACGGCGTTGTCGTACTGCCCGAGCCGCAGGAAGGTCTGCACCTCACCCGAGGGGCAACCCGTCGTCGCGATCAGTCCCTTGCCGTACTCACCCAGCAGTTCCCGGTCGGCACGGGGCTTGTAGAAGAACCCCTCGAGTGAAGACCTGGTGCTCAGCTTGAAGAGGTTGTGCATCCCTTCGGGGTTCGCGGCCCACATGGTCATGTGGGTGTAGGCGCCTTTCGAGGCGACGTCGTCGCCGGTGCCGTCGCCAAACTGGACGCGTTTGCGCTCCGACCGGTGGGTACGGGGGGTCAGGTAGGCCTCGAGCCCGATGATGGGCTTGACGTCGAAGTTCTTGGACGCCTTGTAGAACTCGTAGGCGCCGTACAGGTTGCCGTGGTCGGTGATGGCCAGCGCGGGCATGCCCGTCCGCTCGGCGCCTTGGAAGAGATCCTTGATCCGTGCCGCACCGTCCAGCATCGAGAACTCGGTGTGGGTGTGCAGGTGCACAAACGAGTCCGACAACTGAAACCTCCTGGGGCACGGGATGACGACGCCCCACCTTACCTTCCGCCGACGGGGATCACCCATCGTTCATCCGGTGTTGCCTAAGCACTATCATCGCCAACTCGATCAGCTCCGAGAGCGCGGGCCGCAACGTCATCATCGTCATCGGTGACGGCATGGGCGACTCCGAGATCACCATCGCCCGCAACTACCTCAAGGGGGCGGGCGGCTTCCTTGAGGGCCTCGACGCGCTTCCGCTCACCGGCCAGATGACCACCTACTCGGTGACGAAGAACGGCCTGCCCGACTACACGCCCGACTCCGCCGCCACCGGCACCGCCTGGGCCACCGGCAGCAAGTCCTACGACGGGGCCATCTCGGTCGACCGCACGGGCCAGCCGCTCAAGTCGCTGCTGAAGGTGGCGAAGGAGACCGGTCGCGCCACCGGTAACGTGAGCACCTCCGAGGTGCAGGACGCCACCCCCGCCGTGCAGATCGCCAGCGTGACGAGCCGTCGCTGCTACGGTCCTTCGACGACCACGGCCCAGTGCTCGGGCAACGCCCTCGAGAACGGTGGCGCCGGCTCCATCAGCGAACAGCTCATCGAGACTCGTCCCGACGTCACCCTCGCGGGCGGCTCAGCGACCTTCGCCGAGGAGGCGACCGCCGGAGATTGGGCCGGCAAAACCCTCGAAGCACAGGCCAAGGAGCGTGGCTTCCAGTACCTGACGGACAAGGCCGATCTCGACTCGATCACCGCCGCGAGCCAGGACAGCCCAGTGCTCGGCCTCTTCTCCACAGGCAACATGCCCGTGCGGTTCAACCCGTACATCGCACAGCCAGGAAAGGCGACGACGCAGGAGTGCACCGTCAACCCGGACTTCGCCGAGGTGCCCACCCTGAAGGAGATGACGGACAAGAGCATCGAGCTGCTGTCCGAAAGCAAGGCGGGCAAGAAGAACGGATTCTTCCTGCAGGTCGAATCGGCCTCCATCGACAAGAAGGACCACGCCGCCGACGTGTGTGGCCAGATCGGTGAGACCGAGCAGATGGACGAGGCCGTGAAGTCGGCCCTCGACTTCGCCAAGGCGGATGGCAACACGCTGGTCGTCGTCACGGCAGACCACGCGCACACCTCACAGATCATCGACACGGAAGGCCCCGGCCTCAACAGCCGGGTCACCACGCACGACGGCTCCGAGATGGTTGTCGGCTACAACACCTCTGCGGCCGGCGGTTCGCAGCAGCACACCGGCACGCAGATCCGGGTGGCGGCCTACGGGCCCGGCGCTGCAAACGTCGTCGGCCTGATCGACCAGACCGACCTGTTCTATGTCGCCTCCGACGCGATGACCAACTGGGATGGGACGAAACCCAGCGCGACCGCCACACCCAGCGCCTCAGTCGAGCCAACTGCCACACCCACTGCCCCTTCGACCGTGAACGTCTACACCACGCCCGGCACACACGATGTCAACGGCCGCCGCTGGCAGACCACCTGTGAGTCGTACTCGAAGACCACCAGGTGCCTCACCAACATCTGGTCCACCGTGGTCGTCCGTGACGGTGCGGCCTACAAGCAGGTGACCGGTTGGCACTTCAACAACCTGACATACCTTCCCGAGATGACAAGGGCCCAGTGGGGCACCAACCCGATCGCCAACACCGGCGAGTTCACCTCGGAAGGTCGGCAGTGGCGCACCGAGTGCGACACCGCATCCTCTGGCTCCAACGCGTGCCGCAGCTTCATCAAGACCGACGTCGTGGCGGCTGAGCGAAACGCGGCGGGCGCCTGGACGTACTCCACCAGCAAGCAGTGGGTGTTCAACAACCAGGTCCTGTTCAAGCTGGCCTGATCCATAAAGCAGAATCGGGGGCCGTCGAAAGACGGCCCCCGAATCCCGCGTTCTGCGCCCGCTCGGCCGGTTGTTCAGCAACGACTCCCGGGGTCGACCTGGTCCTCGACCTCTATCCCGTCGTCGATGGCTCCCAATTGATTGACGCGGCGCTGATGGCGCCCCCCTTCGAACTCGGCCTCCAACCACATCGCGGTGATCATCTTGCCCAACTCGACTCCGATGACGCGGGCGCCGAGCGCAAGCATGTTGGTGTCGTTGTGGTTGCGCGAAAGCACCGCCGAGTACGGCTCCGAGCACACCACGCAGCGGATCCCGTGCGTCTTGTTCGCCGCGATCGAGATGCCCACGCCTGATCCGCAGATCAGGATCCCGCGGTCGAACCGGCCTGCGGCGACGGCCTCAGCGGCCTGCTGCCCGAAATACGGGTAGTCCGCCCGATCCGGATCGTTCGTACCGAGGTCTGTGACGTCGTGGCCGAGGGCCCGCACCGCGTCGGCGAGTTCACGCCGGAACCCGATGGCGGCATGATCAGAGGCAATGACGATTCGCACGGCGTTCCTTCCGGGAGATGGTTCCGCCAGCTACCTTACCCGGAAGCAGGAGGCCCCGTCAGGCCAGCAACTGACGCACCTCTGGCCCGATCGGCCTTGGCAGCTTCGACTCCCCGCTGAGGAAGGCGTCGACGCCCTGCGCGCAGCTGCGGCCCTCCGCGATCGCCCACACGATCAGCGACTGTCCACGCCCCGCATCGCCGCACGCGAACACGCCTGGCACGCTCGTGGCGAAGTTGTCGTCGCGGGCGATGTTGCCGCGGGCGTCGAGCTCGCAACCGAGTTCCTCGACCAGCCCGGCCCGCTGCGGCCCGGAGAACCCCATCGCCAGCAGCACCAGTTGCGCCGGGATGTGCCGTTCACTCCCTTCGACCGGGGTGAACCGCCCCGCTTCGAAGCGGACCTCGACGATGTCGAGCCCCTTGACCCGGCCCTCGCCGTCGTCAACGAAACGGTTGGTGGACACTGCGTAGACCCGGTCGCCGCCCTCCTCGTGCGCCGAGGTGACCTTGAAGGTCATCGGGTACGTGGGCCATGGCTGGCCTCCCGGGCGCTCCTCGGGGGGCATCGGCATGATCTCCAGTTGGGTGATGGAACGGGCACCCTGACGGATCGAGGTCCCCAGGCAGTCGGCCCCGGTGTCTCCGCCGCCGATGATCACGACGTCCTTACCCGCTGCTGTGATCTGGTCGACGACCTCCTCCCCGAGCGCGACACGGTTTGCCTGTGGCAGGAACTCCATCGCCTGGTGGATCCCGCCGAGCTCGCGCCCGGGAACGGGTAGGTCCCTCGGCAGGGTCGACCCGATGGCCAGCACCACCGCCTCGTACTGCTCGCGCAGGTCCTCTCCGGTGAGGTGCTCTCCGATGTTAACCCCGGTCTTGAACTGGGTGCCCTCCAACACCATCTGCTTCAGGCGCCGGTTCAGGACCGCCTTTTCCATCTTGAACTCGGGGATGCCGTATCGCAGGAGCCCTCCGATCGCGTCGGCCCGTTCGTAGACGACGACGGTGTGTCCGGCCCTGGTCAGCTGCTGCGCCACCGCCAGCCCCGCAGGGCCTGAGCCGACGACTGCCACGGTCTTCGTGGTGTGCCACGCGGGCTGCTGGGGCGTGACGCGGGAGTCGTCCCACGCCTTGTCGATGATCGAGACCTCGACGTTCTTGATGGTGACCGGGTCGCGGTTGATGCCCACGACACACGCAGTCTCGCACGGCGCGGGGCAGAGCCGCCCGGTGAACTCGGGGAAGTTGTTGGTGGCGTGCAGCCTCTCCAACGCCGGTTGCCACTCCCCTCGCCAGACCAGGTCGTTCCATTCGGGGATGAGGTTACCGAGCGGGCAGCCGTTGTTGCAGAACGGGATGCCGCAATCCATGCACCGACCCGCCTGCTTCGAGATGATGGGCAACAGCGCACGCCCGGGGGTCCCGGGATAGACCTCACGCCAGTCGTGGACCCGCTCTTCGACGGGTCGCCGGGTCGCCACCTCACGCGGCGTTGTCATGAACCCCTTCGGATCAGCCATGAGCGGCCTCCATCATCAGCTTGGTGGTTTCAAACTCTTCGAGCCCGTCGGCTGCGGACATCTCCTGGACGGCCACCACCCGGGCATAGTCGCGCGGCAGCACCTTGGTGAAGCGACGCGAGAGTTCCTCATCGTTCAGCTTCAGCAGCGCGTCGGCGATGAGCGACCCGGTCTCCTCCCGGTGCTCGCCCATCAGGTCCCGAACCCGGATCAGGTCACCGGGCGTCATCTCGACGGGGTCGGCGAGTTCGTTGTTCAACCGCAGCGGGTTCAGGTCTAGGACCCACGCGACCCCGCCGGACATGCCTGCGGCGAAGTTGCGGCCCGTCGGGCCGAGGACCAACACCTCACCGCCGGTCATGTACTCGGCTCCGTGGTCGCCGACCCCCTCGACGACCGCGGTGGCACCCGAGTTACGCACACAGAAGCGTTCGCCGACGAGGCCCCGGAGGAACATCTGGCCAGACGTCGCGCCGTAGCCGATCACGTTGCCGGCCACGATCTGTGTCGCCGGGTCGAACCCGGATTCGGGATGCGGGGTGACCACGAGTCGACCGCCCGAGAGTCCCTTGCCGAAGTAGTCGTTCGAGTCGCCGATCAGCCGGAGCGTCACGCCGCCGGGCAGGAAGGCCCCGAAGCTCTGCCCACCGGTTCCGTTCAGGGTGAACTCGATCGTGCCGGGCTCAAGGCCGCGGCCATCGGTGACCTTTGTCACCTCGTGGCCGAGCATGGTGCCGACGGTGCGGTCGACGTTTCGCACCTCCAGCGTGTGGCTCACCTTCTCACCCCGGGCAAGGGCGGGCTCCGCGAGCCGGATCAGTTCGACGTCGAGCTTGTCGGCCAACCCGTGGTCCTGCGTGGTGGTGTGGAAGCGCTCGGCTCCGACGGGCACCTCCACGCGGGTGAGGATCGGAGTCAGGTCGAGCCCGCCGGTCTTCCAGTGGCCGACCGCTTCGCTCACGTCCAGGAGTTCGACGTGCCCCACCGCCTCCTCCAGGGTCCGGAAACCGAGTTGGGCCAGCAGTTCGCGAACCTCCTCGGCGATGAACATAAAGAAGTTGACGACGTGGTCCGGGTCGCCGTGGAACTTGCCCCGCAGCTCCGGGTTCTGCGTGGCGACCCCGACCGGGCACGTGTCCTTGTGGCACACGCGCATCATGATGCAGCCGGACACGACCAGCGGCGCGGTCGCGAAACCGAACTCCTCGGCCCCGAGCAACGCCGCGACGACGACATCACGGCCGGTCTTGAGCTGGCCGTCGCACTGGACGACGATCCGGTCGCGCAGCCCGTTGAGAAGCAGCGTCTGCTGCGTCTCTGCGAGGCCGAGTTCCCACGGCGTGCCCGCGTGCTTGATCGACGTGAGAGGCGCGGCGCCGGTGCCTCCGTCGTGCCCGGAGATGAGCACGACATCCGCCTTCGCCTTGCTGACACCGGCCGCCACGGTTCCGACGCCGATCTCGGAGACCAGCTTCACGTGGACCCGCGCGGATGGATTTGCGCACTTCAGGTCGTGGATGAGCTGCTTGAGGTCTTCGATCGAATAGATGTCGTGGTGAGGCGGCGGGGAAATGAGCCCGACGCCCGGCGTCGAGTGTCTGGTCCGTGCGACCCACGGATACACCTTCGGGCCCGGCAACTGCCCCCCTTCGCCTGGCTTGGCTCCCTGAGCCATCTTGATCTGGATGTCGTCTGCGTAGGTCAGGTACTCCGACGTGACCCCGAAGCGTCCCGAGGCGACCTGCTTGATCGCCGAGCGGCGGGCCGGGTCGTGCAGCCGCTCCGGGTCCTCACCACCCTCACCGGTGTTCGACTTGCCACCGATCCGGTTCATGGCCACGGCGAGGGTCTGGTGCGCCTCCATGGAGATCGAGCCGTAGCTCATCGCACCAGTCGAGAACCGCTTCACGATCTCGGTTGCAGGCTCGACCTCATCGATGTCAATGGGCTGCCGCTCACCAAATTGCATCATGGAACGAAGTGTCATGACGCGTCGCGAATTGTCGTTGACGAGCGCACTGTATTTCTTGAAGGCCTGGTAGTCGCCGGTCTGCGTCGAGTGCTGCAGCCGGAACACCGTCTCAGGATCGAACAGGTGTTGTTCCCCCTCCCTGCGCCACTGGTACTCGCCGCCGCCCATGAGATCGCGGTGCGCCAGCGGGATACCGTCGCTCGGGTAGGCGGTCAGGTGTCGCTGGCTGATCTCCTCCGCCAACTGGCTGAGCGTCAGGCCACCGAGCCGGCTCGAGGTTCCCGTGAAGTAGGCATCGACCACGTCCCCGCTCAACCCGACGCACTCGAAGATCTGGGCACCGGTGTAGGAGGCGACGGTGGAGACCCCCATCTTGCTCATGACCTTCAGCACGCCCTTGTTGAACGCCTTCGCCACGTTGGCGATGGCCTTCTCCGGGGGCACGTCGACATACATCTCGCGTCTTGCGAGGTCCTCGGCCGACTCGAACACCAGGTAGGGGTTGACGGCGGCCGCGCCGTAGCCGAGCAGCAGCGCGACGTGGTGCACCTCGCGGACATCGCCCGCCTCCACGACGAGACCGACCTGGGTGCGGGTCTTCTCCCGAACCAGGTGGTGGTGGATCGCCGCGGTCAGCAGCAGCGATGGGATCGGCGCCAACTCCGCGGTGGAGTGCCGGTCGGAAAGCACGATGGCGCGCGCACCGCCGCGGATCGCCGAGGACACCTCCTGGCAGAGCTCTTCGAGCTTGGAGGCGAGCGCCCGACCACCACCGGCGACCTTGTACAGCCCCTTGACGACGTGGGTCGAGTAGCCCGGCAGCTCACCGTCGCGGTTGAGCCGCACGATCTTGGCCAGCTGCTCGGAGTCGAGGATCGGGCCGCTCATGGTGATCATCCTGGCCGCTTCCGGGCCGGGTTCCAGCAGGTTGTGCTCCGGGCCGATCTTGGCCGTGAGGCTGGTGACGAGCTGCTCCCGGATGGCGTCGAGCGGCGGGTTGGTGACCTGCGCGAACAGTTGCTTGAAGTAGTCGAAGATCAGCCTCGGCCGCGCGGAGAGGATCGCCTCCGGGGTGTCGGTGCCCATCGACCCGATCGCTTCGGCACCGTCGTTGGCCATCGGGGCGACGATCAGGCGCAGTTCCTCGTGCGTGTACCCGAAGGTCTGCTGTCGCCGGGTGACTGAGCTGTGCGAGTGGACGATGTGTGCCCGGCTAGGGAGTTGGTCGAGTTCGATCTTCTGCTCGGCCACCCACCTCTCGTAGGGCTGTTGGGCGGCGAGCGTGCCCTTGACCTCGTCGTCGGAGAGGATCTGATGCTTGACCAGATCGATCAGGAACATGCGGCCCGGCTGAAGTCGGCCCTTGGTGACCACGTCGGAGACGGGCACGGGCAACACCCCGGCTTCGGAGGCGAACACCACGAGACCGTCGCGGGTCACCCAGTAGCGGCCTGGGCGCAGCCCGTTCCGGTCGAGGCAGGCCCCGATGAGCGAGCCGTCGGTAAACGTCATGCAGGCCGGCCCGTCCCACGGCTCCATGATCATGGAGTGGAACTCGTAGAACGCCCGACGCTTCGGATCCATCTCGGCATGGCCCTCCCACGCCTCGGGGATCATCATGAGCACCGCGTGCGGCAGTGACCGTCCGCCCAGGTGCAACAGTTCGAGCACCTCGTCGAACGACGCCGAGTCGGAGCCGCCCGGCGAACAGATCGGAAACAGCTTCTCCAGCGCTCCCGGGAACTTCTTCGAGGTCAGCAGCGCCTCACGGGCGCGCATCCAGTTGCGGTTGCCGCGCACGGTGTTGATCTCGCCGTTGTGGGCGATCATGCGGTAGGGATGCGCCAGTTCCCAGGCTGGGAAGGTGTTGGTGGAGAACCGCGAGTGGACCAGAGCGAGCGCGGACTCGACCCGCTCGTCGTGCAGTTCGGGGAACACCTCCTCCAACTGGGCGGTGGTGAGCATGCCCTTGTAGACCATGGTGCGCGATGAGAGCGAGGCGAAATAGAGCCCCGCCTCGTGCTGCGCGCGACGGCGCAGGACGAAGGCGAACCGGTCGAGATCGATGCCCGACTGGCCGTTCCTGCCCGCGACCACCAGGTGCGCGAAATGCGGCATGGCACCAAGGGAGACGGGCGAAAGCGTCGAGGTCTCGACTGGGACGTCACGCCAGGCCAGCACGTCAAGGTCGACCTCGTCGGCGATGGCCTCGACCTCGGCCTTCACCCGGGCACGTTCCTGCTCATCGACCGGCAGGAACGCCATTCCCGCCGCATACTCTCCCGCATCCGGCAGCTTGGAATCGACGACGGCACGTAGGAAGGCGTCGGGCACCTGGATCAGGATGCCAGCGCCGTCGCCAGCCGCCTCGTCGGCACCGGTGGCACCGCGGTGGTCGAGGTTCCGCAGGGCCTCAAGGCCCTTCTCCACGATCCCGTGGCGCGGGTTGCCGTCGAGATGTGCGATAAAGGCGACACCGCAGGCGTCGTGCTCGTATGAAGGGTCGTAGAGCCCCACCTGTTCGCGGTGCGGAAAGACGCTCTTAGCCATCGGCTTGACCTCCTGTGATCTGTGGGCGCACGGGCGCCAGCGGGGAAAACAGTACGGTCGTGGAATCGACGTCGCCAGCCAGTTCCACGGCGTGCGAAATCTCTTCGCACAATTGTTACGCGGCCGAAACATGGCCAGCGTGGCCAGCACGCTGCGACACCAGCGATAACCCTCGACACCAGCGGAATGTCCCCGTCACCAGCGATAACCCTCGACACCAGCGGTATACGGCAGGTATCCAGACTGACCGTTGGTAACCGCCGCACAACGCTGGTGACGACGAGATCCGCGGGTGGCACCGAAAGCCGCTCGCAACACCGAGTCGACGGCGCCGTCGACCTCGCTCGCCGGCTCGTGCCGCTCGGCGCGGTCGTGACGTTGAGCACTATCCCGGACTGGATGCCCCAAGAGACCCGTTGTCACGTTCAAATCCCCATCGAACCCCGAATAGTGCTCAAGGCCCGACGCGACCACAGCCCCCGCGGACGGCCTTGAGCTAGCTGGCGATGAGACGTTCGAAGTCGTCCTTCATGTCGCCGGCCGAGGTGGCGTTCCAGATCACCTGCATGGTGCGCGGCTCACCGAATCCCAGGACGTAGGTGCCGTGGTCAACCTCATAACCCCCGGATGGGAGTTGAGTGCCCTGCGCGATGTCGATCCCGAGGCTGAGGGCAGCAGGCTTGATCGCCTCGAGGTCGCCGGTCAACCCGATGAAGGCGTCGTCGATCCGCGCGAGATAGTCCCGCAGCACCTCGGGGGTGTCCCTCGCCGGGTCGGTCGTGACCAGGATGAGGCTGATGTCGTCGACGAGGTCGGGGGGCAACCGCCGCTTCGCGGTCGCCATGTCCGCCATGATCCCTGGGCACACATCCGGGCAGTTGGTGTAGCCGAAGAAGAGCGCGACCGCCTTCGTGGTCGGGTCGGTTGCGAGGTTGAAGGGCTGGCCTGCCTGGTCGGTGAGGGTGAGGTCGGGCAGGGGCGCCCCTCCACCCTCGAGATAGGTGCCGTGCCAGTCATCCTGCAAGGTGCCGACGCTGGCTGCGGGCCCTGGCGACGGCGCCCCACAGCCCGCAAGCACGCCGATGGCGCCAAGGCTCAGGAACGACCGGCGCCGGATCACCTGCGCGACCTCGCCACACCGTCGGCCAATTCACCTGCCAACGTGCGGAGCCTCACGAGGTCGCCTGGCAGGTCAGCACCGTCAGAATCGAGGCACTTCAGCAGGGCGGAACCGACGATCACGAGGTCTGCGAAAGCACCGATCTCGGCCGCCTGGGCCCCGTTGCTGACGCCAAGGCCGATCCCGACCGGCAGCCCCGGGTCGACCTTGCGGGCGCGCTCCACGATGACGGGGGCCGCATCGGAGGTGTCGGATCGGGTACCCGTCACCCCCATGACACTCGACGCGTACACCCAGCCGCGACATGACTCCATGGTGAGCTTGATCCGCTCATCCGTCGACGACGGCGCGATCAGGAAGACTCGGTCGAGCCCATGTGCGTCGGTCGCCTCGAACCACTCGGGGCAGTCGTCCGGCGGGAGATCGGGGGTGATCACGCCCGCCCCGCCAGCCGCGGCCAGGTCGCGGGCGAAGCGGTCGGGGCCGTAGGCCTCAATCAGGTTCCAATAGGTCATCACCATCGGGGTGGCCGAGGTCGCCGCGACGGCCTCGACCGCGGTGAACGCATCCCTGATGCGCACCCCCCGCTCCCGGGCGCGGGTGGTCGCGTGCTGGATGACCAGGCCGTCCATCAGCGGGTCGGAGTACGGCATCCCGATCTCGACGATGTCGACGCCGTTACCGTCGATCCCCTCGGTGATGGCACGGACGGCCTCGACTGATCCGCTGACATCCGGGTAACCGACGGGAAGGTATCCGACGAGAGCCGGGCGCCCCGCGGCGAGACAGGAGGCCACGACCCTGCCTGAGATGCCGAGACGCTCCTGGTCGGTGAATGTGTTCATTGGAGCCCTCCGACTGTCTTGTCAGGCTCGCCCGGGAGGCCGAAGTACTCGAACGCGGTTGCCACGTCCTTGTCCCCGCGGCCTGAGAGGCACACCAGGATGGTGGGCCGTGCGTCCGGGTCGGCGTCTGCGATCCGCAGCCCGAGGCGGCGCGCGCCGGCGAGCGCGTGCGCGGATTCGATCGCGGGGATGATGCCTTCGGTGCGGGTGAGGAGTTGGAAGGCGTCCATCGCCTCGGCGTCGGTGACCGGCTCGTAGTGTGCGCGTCCGGTCTCGGCCAGCCAGGCGTGCTCCGGCCCGACCCCTGGATAGTCGAGCCCCGCAGAGATCGAGTGCGATTCGATGGTCTGGCCGTCCTCGTCCTGCAGCACGAAGGTCCGGGTGCCGTGCAGCACGCCCGTGGATCCCGCTGTGATGGTGGCGGCGTGTCGTCCGGTCTCCACCCCTTCTCCGGCGGCCTCGAACCCGTAGAGTTCGACGTCGGCGTCGGGCACGAAGTCGGCGAACAT
This sequence comes from Tessaracoccus bendigoensis DSM 12906, assembly GCF_900141915.1. Taxonomy (GTDB): domain Bacteria; phylum Actinomycetota; class Actinomycetes; order Propionibacteriales; family Propionibacteriaceae; genus Arachnia; species Arachnia bendigoensis. The sequence goes on from NZ_FQZG01000010.1 coordinate 33,089, forward strand.
GCCGATGGCGTTGGACCCGCCGCCAACGCAGGCCGCCACGTAGTCTGGCAACTGGCCGTACGCGTCGAGCATCTGCTGGCGGGCCTCGGTTGAGATGATCCGTTGCAGTTCGCGCACCAGGTAGGGGAACGGGTGCGGGCCGCTGACGGTGCCGATCAGGTAGTGCGTGTTTTCGACGGTGGTCACCCAGTCGCGCATCGCCTCGTTCATGGCGTCTTTCAGCGTCCTCGAACCGGCGGCGACCGCGTAGACCTCGGCCCCGAGCAGCTGCATGCGGGCGACGTTGAGCGCCTGGCGCTTGGTGTCCACCTCGCCCATGTAGACGCGGCATTCGAGCCCGAGCAGCGCGGCGGCGGTCGCGGTCGCGACGCCGTGCTGGCCTGCGCCCGTCTCGGCGATCACTCTGGTCTTGCCCATCCGTTTGGTGAGCAGCGCCTGGCCGAGGACATTGTTGATCTTGTGGGCGCCGGTGTGGTTCAGATCCTCGCGTTTGAGGAGCACCCGGGCATTTCCGCAACGCTCGGAGAACCTGGTCACGTCGGTGATCGGCGTCGGCCGGCCAGCGTAGTCGCGCTGCAGCCGGGCCAACTCGGCGTGGAACGACGGGTCGGCCATCGCCTCGTCGAAGGCGTCGGTGAGTTCTCTGAGGGCCGCGTGGAGCGCCTCTGGGACGAAACGTCCCCCGAAGCGACCGAAGTGTCCGGCCGAGTCTGGCAGTTCCATGCCTTCTTCTTTACCTTTCTGCGGCGGACATGAAGTCGCCGATGGCAGAGCGGGGATCGCCGTGCTTGACGAGGGCCTCGCCTACGAGGATGACGTCGGCCCCTTCGGCGGCGACCCGTGCGACGTCCGCGGTGCCGAGGATTCCCGACTCGGCTACCTTGACGGCCCGGTCGCCGATGCGTTCGGCGAGCGCCCCGAAGGTGCCGAGATCAACCTCAAGGGTCTTCAGGTTGCGGTTGTTGACCCCGATCAGTTGTGCGCCAAGCCCAAGTGCACGGTCGACCTCAGGGGCGGTGTGGGTCTCGACCAACGCGGTCATTCCGAGGTCGGAGGTCAGTTCCAGGAACCGGCCCAGCTTGGCGTCGTCGAGCGCCGCGACGATCAGCAGCACGATGTCGGCGCCGTGCGCGCGGGCCTCGTAGAACTGGTACTCCTCGACCATGAAGTCCTTGCGCAGCACCGGGACATCGACCGCGGCGCGCACCGCGTCGAGATCTTCCAGGGTGCCGCTGAAGCGTCGTTCCTCGGTAAGCACCGAGATCGCGGCGGCCCCGCCGGTCGCGTAGGCCGAGGCCAACTCCGCCGGATCGGCGATGTCGGCCAGGTGCCCCTTTGACGGCGACCTCCGCTTGACCTCGGAGATGACGGCCAACTCAACTGCCCTGAACCGCGGCATGGGGTCAAGCGCGAGCGGAGCAGAAGCGGCGGCCTCGATCAACTGGTCGAGGCCGCGAATGGCCGTCCTGCGGTCGAGGTCGAGTCGGACTCCGGCGATGATGTCGTCGAGGACGCTCACGGCTGGCCGAGGCCCATGGCCTTCATGACCATGGTCGTCAACAGGCCGACGAGCACGACGGCGCCGCCCGCGATAGCGATTGGCCAGTTCGGGCCCGTCACGGAACCGATGGCGCCCAGCACGAAGCCGACGGCCGCGATGACCGAGCCCGTCCAGGCGGCAGGGCTCCGCCCATGATGGTAGAACTTCGAGGTTCGCGCCATTGGTTCAGCCTTCCGGGAGTGGTCTAGTCCGGCAAAGCCTACCGTCAATCCTCATCAACTGATGGCACCTGTTCAGCGGTCGGGTCGAGACCCCGGTCCATCGCCTTCCACGGGTCTTCGCGCGCCGCTTCCCGTCCGGAATGGGACTGCCTCCAATTCGGTCCCCACACGAGGATCCCGAGGGCCGCCACCACGACGAGCACGAATCCACCCGACGCGACCCACTGGCCCTCATGGATGGCCCAACCGGCGCCGACGACCGCGAGGACGCTCAGCAGCACTCCGACGATGCGCAACCCGAACCCCCGCAGCATGAGGGACAACCCCACCCCTGCTGCGAGCGCCCAGCCGAGCGAGGCCAGCGGCGATCCGCCGACCTGAGCCGCACCGCCAGCCAACAGCGCGCCGAAGGCGGCCGCCAGCGTGACCGGCCAGCGTCCCTTCACCGTCCGGTCATCCCCTCGGCCCGGGCGACCGCGGTGATCACCGCGCGCGCCTTGTGCTGGCACTCGGCGTCCTCGGTGGCGGGATCCGAGTCGGCGACGATCCCGGCACCGGCCTGCACGTGCGCCACACCGTCCTTCAGGACCGCCGTGCGGATCGCGATCGCCACATCGGCGTTGCCTGCGAGATCGAAGTAGCCGATCACGCCGCCGTACACGCCGCGGCGCGTGGCCTCCAGGTCGTCGATGATCTGCATGGCGCGCACCTTCGGGGCGCCTGACAGAGTGCCGGCCGGGAAGCAGGAGAGCACCGCGTCGAGCGCGCTGTGTCCCGGAGCGATTCGGCCCGACACCTCGGCCTCGAGGTGCATGATGTGCGAGTAGCGGCCCACCTTGGCGAACTCGTGGACGGTGACGGTGCCGGGTGTGCTGATCCTGCCGAGGTCGTTTCGCCCGAGGTCGACCAGCATCAGGTGCTCGGCCTTCTCCTTCGGGTCGGCGACCAGTTCCTCGGCCAACCTCCGATCCTCTTCCGGCGTGGCGCCGCGCGGGCGCGACCCGGCGATCGGCCGCGTGGTCGCGACTCCATCCGATACCGTCACGAGGGCCTCGGGACTCGAGCCGACGATGGCGAAGCCGGGAAGCCGCAGCAGGTAGAGGTACGGGCTCGGGTTGGTCAGGCGCAATGCCCGGTAGAGCTCGAGGGCGTCCACATCGGTGCGGATGTCGAAACGCTGCGAGACCACGATCTGGAAGGCCTCGCCCGAGCGAATCTCCTCTTTCGCGGCCTCGACCATGGCCATGTACTCGTCTGAGGTGCGCTGCCGGATGATCTCGGGTGTCGACTGCGCTCCCTCCTGGCAGGCCAACGAGGCCCTCGGCTTGGCCAACTGGGCGGCCATTGCCTCGATCGAGGCCGCGGCGTCATGGTAGGCCCGCTCAATTCCCTCGTCAGTGCCGTCGAAGTTGATCGCGTTGGCGATCAGCCACAGCTCACCGCGGTGGTGGTCGAAGACGGCAAGCTCGCTGGCGAGCATCATCACCAGTTCGGGAACCTGGAGGTCGTCCTCGACCGAGTTTGGCAGCCTTTCGAGGCGCCGCACCACGTCGTAGCCGAGGTAGCCGACCATGCCCGAGTGGAACGGGGGAAGCCCCGGCATCGTCTCGGTCGCCAGTTCCGCGAGGGTCTGGCTCAGCACCTGGAGCGGGTCGCCGTCGTCCGGCACCCCTACCAGTTCGCGTCCGAGCCATACCGCGCGACCGCCGCGCTCCGTCAGGGTCGACGCGGTGCGCACCCCGATGAATGACCAGCGGGACCACACGCCGGCATCGGCGGACTCGAACAGGAAGGTGGATTCGCGGCCCCCGCAAAGCGCCTGGTAGACGCTCACCGGGGTCAGGTCGTCGGCCCGCAACCTGGCGTAGACGCTGATCACGCGCCGGTTCCCGGCCAGCCGGGCGAACTCCTCGAGACCGGGTTCGACGATCACGACAGACTCTCAGCCGTGAGTTGGGTGAAGAAGCAGGTGCGGTTGCCGGTGTGACAGGCGGCACCCGTCTGCCTCACGGTTAGCAGGATCGTGTCCGCGTCGCAGTCGACGGCGACACCGACCACCTGCTGGTGATGTCCCGAGGTCTCCCCCTTTACCCAATACTCCTGCCTGGACCTCGACCAGTAGGTCGCCTGGCCGGTGGCGAGGGTGCGGCGCAGCGCCTCATCGTTCATCCAGGCGAGCATGAGCACCTCCCCGGATGCTTCGTCCTGGGCAATGGCAGGCACTAGCCCATCGGAGTTGTAGGCGATGTCGAGCATGGCCCCCATTGTGCCAAGTCGGTGGCGCCCCATGTTCAGGCGTCCGGGCCCAGCCGCCGAGCCTCATCCGAGTCGAGGCTCCCGGCCACGCGGCGCGCGAGCTTCGCCACCCAGCGAGCTGGCATGCCGGGAGCGTCGATCAGCCTGCGGGCACCGTCGAGGTCGCGCTTGTCACGGTTCAGCACGCGGGAGACCTCACCGACGCTCGGCGCATCGGAAGGGCGCTCGAGCAGCTCCACATCGTCTCCCCTGGCGACGGCGCCAGGTTCGACGACCCTCAGGTACCAGCCGACCCATCCGGTCTGTTGGGCGCGCCGGACCATGTCGTCGATTCCCCAACGTCTCGCGAGTTTGTAGCAGGGGCTTCGCGGCTGGGTCACCTGCACCACGGCACCGCCCAGCCGCCAGGTCTCGCCCAGCACCACGGTCGACTCATCGACCCCCGGGGCTTCGAGGGTCACGTTCTCGAAGAACCCGCCTTCCGGGAGGTCGAGGCCGAGCCGACGCCAGTCGTCGTACCGGTGCCTGGCAAACACAAGGACGGCCTTGTCGGGGCCGCCGTGGTTCAGGGTGTCTGCCTGTTCGTCGCCTGCCAGGCCGAGCGGTCCGAGGTGGATACGACCGTCGACTTCTTCCTTCACGGCCGCACTGGACACGCCTTTCGGTGCCCATGGTTGCGTCACCGCCCGACCTACCCGTAGACCGGCGATTGACCCAAGTGTCGCGTTCACGGGTCGCAAGGCTACCCGGCGACAAGCTGAGTCCCATGAGCTTCGCATCTCGGCAGCGCGCCGCCCTGGCAGACCTCCTGGAGGAACTCGGCCCCTTTGCACCCACCGAGTGTGACGGGTGGCAGACCCAGGATCTCGCGGCCCACCTCTACATCAGGGAACGGCGGCTGGACGCATTGCCCGGCATCGGTCTTGAGCGGTTCGCAGGCAAGACCGATCAGATCCAACAGGAGGTGCTGCACTCGATGGACTACCCGGACCTGGTCCGGGAGATCCGCACCCCAGGTTGGATCATGCGCCCGCTCGACAAGCTGGTCAACACGAGTGAGCTGTTCATCCACCACGAGGATGTCCTGCGCGCCAACGGACGTTCGCAGCGGTTGACGCCCAAGGAACAGGCCGAGTTGTGGCCGTTGGTGGGCGTGATGGCGCGGCGGGTGCAGGCCAAGGCAGGCATCCAACTCCGGCTCGGTCGGCTCGACACGGGCGAAGAGAAGCAGATCGGGACTGGGAGCAGGATCGCCCACCTGCGGGGTCTGCCGTCGGAGTTGCTCCTGCACCTGACCGGCAGGCAGTCCGACGTCGAACTGATCGCCGACCCGCCGGTCCTCGACCGGTGGGAGGGATCGGTCGCTTCGCTCTAGCCCGGCCATGAGCACTATCCCGGACTCGATAGCCGAAATGGCCTGTTTTCGCGTTCAAATCCCCATCGAACCCCGAATAGTGCTCAACGCCCGACGCAACCACAGCCCCTCGCCGATGGCACCGGGGCACTGGGGCCGATAGCATCCGGCCATGACATCGCTCACCTACGCCGACGAGGCCGGATTCTTCGGAGCCCACGGCGGACGCATCCTTCCCCCGCACCTTGAGGCCCCCATGGCCGAGGTCGCCGCCGCCTACGCCGATGCAAAGGACGACCCGGACTTCCAAGCCAGGTACGAGGCCCTGCTCGCCGACTACGTCGGCCGACCCTCACCCCTGTTCCTCGCACAGCGACTGACGGCGGAACTCGGCGGCGCGAAGATCTACCTGAAGCGCGAGGACCTGAACCACACGGGTGCCCACAAGATCAACCACACCCTCGGTGAAGTCCTGCTCGCCCAGCGGATGGGCAAGAAGAAGGTGATCGCCGAAACCGGGGCCGGTCAGCACGGCGTCGCGCTCGCCACCGCCGCGGCTCTGCTCGGGCTCGAGTGCGAGATCCACATGGGCGCCATCGACATCGAGAAGCAGCACCCGAACGTGGTGCGGATGCGGCTGCTCGGAGCCAAGGTGGTCCCGGTGGAAAGTGGTGGACGCTGCCTGAAGGACGCCGTCGACTCCGCCTTCGCGGTGTGGGCCGCAGATTTCGGCGAGACGATGTTCGCGATCGGCTCGGTGGTCGGCCCGGATCCGTTCCCATCGATGGTGCGCGACTTCCAGGCGGTCGTCGGACGGGAGGCCCGCCGCCAAATTCTGGAGAAGGAGGGCAGGCTGCCCACCGCACTGGTCGCCTCGGTCGGCGGCGGTTCGAACTCCCTCGGCCTATTCCAGGCTTTCCTGGAGGACGCCGCCGTGGCCATCTACGGTGTGGAGCCGGCGGGGCGGGGCCTGGAGAATCCGGGCGACCACGCGGCCACCATGACACTCGGCACCCCCGGCACGATCCACGGCATGCGCACGATAGTCCTGCAGGACGAGGCCGGTGAACCGTGGCCCGTGCATTCGATCGCCTCCGGGCTCGACTACCCCGGCGTCGGTCCGCAGCACGCCCACCTGAAAGACATGGGCCGGGTCGACTACGTGACCGCCACCGACGACGAGACGCTCGACGCCTTCCAGGTGCTGTGCCGCACCGAGGGCATCATCCCGGCCATCGAGTCAAGCCACGCGCTCGCCTACGCGATGAAACTGGCCCCGACGCTTGGAGCCGACGACACGATCATCGTCAACCTTTCAGGCCGCGGCGACAAGGACATCGACTTCGTGGCGGAGCGCCTCGGGATGGAGTAGGCCCCTGCCGGAGCCGAGTTCAGTCACGAAGCTGTTCAACCCTCGCCGTCGAACCCCACGCGCGATCGGCGGTGAGGGTCGAACACCCCAGCCGACGCCCAAGCGCAAGGCACAACCGATCCCCGAGGGACAGCCCGGCCCCGGGCCGCCACAGCGACGCCGCGAGCTCTGCATCTGCCTCCGTGACCGGCTCGACGCGCAGGCCGTAGCTGAGCAGCAGCTCCCTCGCCTGGCCCCAGTCTGCACCTCGGGAGAGGACCTTCTGGCTCACCTCGGACCAGTTCGCCGCGCCGATGACGCCCTCCTCAAGGGCTTCTTCCACCCGGGGCGCGCCAGGCTCGCCCTGGAGAAGCGCGAGAACTGCCGAGGCGTCAAGAACGATCACGCGTCGTCTTCACGATGGGCGTTCGCGCGACGCTCGGCCAGGAGTTCGTCGACAAGGGACTCCCCCGCAAGCTGGGCCCGCAGCGACGCCTTCGCCTGTTCCCGCGTCATCACCACGACCCCATCCGGGGTCTCCACGAAGAGGAGCGGCTGCCCCTGCTTCCACCCCTGCCTGGCCCGCAGCTCCGCCGGGACCACCAAGCGTCCCCTGTCCCCCAGCGGCGCGGAAAACGTGGTACTCATACCACCAACGTACCACCGCGCAGTACGCGGTGGGCCTCAGGTCAGGTGAGCTTGGCGAGGATCAGTTCGCGGACCTTGCCCGCGTCGGCCTGACCACGCATCGCCTTCATCACCTGACCGATCAGCGCCCCGGCGGCCTGTACCTTGCCCGCACGGATCTTATCTGCGACATCCGGGTTGGCCGCGATCACCTCATCGACGGCGGCACCCAACGCCCCCTCGTCGGAGACGACCACCAGCCCGCGCGACTCGACGACCTCTGCAGGTTCACCCTCCCCTGCGAGCACCCCGTCGATCACCTGGCGGGCAAGCTTGTCATTGACGGTGCCTGCGTCGATCAGGGCCTGGACGGCGGCGACCTGGGACGGCGTGATCGCCAGCTCGTCCAGGTCGACCCCCTCCTCGTTCGCGCGCCTGGCCAGCTCGGTTACCCACCACTTGCGGGCAGCAGCCGGGCTCGCCCCTGCCGCCACGGTCTCCTCCACCAGTGCGAGTGCGCCGGAGTTGACGACCGCGGCGAAGTCGATGTCAGTGAAGCCCCATTCGCTCTGCAGCCTCGCGCGTCGTTCGGCGGGAGGCTCGGGAAGGGTGGCACGGAGCTCCTCGACCCACGCCCTGCCAGGGGCAATCGGCATCAGGTCGGGTTCGGCGAAGTAGCGGTAGTCCTCCGCCTCCTCCTTCGAGCGCCCCGCCGAGGTGGTGCCGTCGCTCTCGTGGAAGTGTCGCGTCTCCTGCTTGATCTTGCCGCCGCCGTCGAGGACCGCGGCCTGGCGGGTCATCTCGAACCGGATTGCGCGCTCGACGGATCGCAGCGAGTTGACGTTCTTGGTCTCGGTGCGCGTGCCGAGAGTCTCGGACCCGAGCGGCGCCAACGAGATGTTGGCGTCGCAGCGCAGCGACCCCTGCTCCATCTTCACGTCGGAGACCCCCAGCGCCTTCATCAGTTCCCGCAGGTGTGCGACGTATGCCCTGGCGACCTCGGGCGCCTTCGCGCCGGTACCACGGATGGGTTTGGTGACGATCTCGATGAGCGGGACGCCCGCCCGGTTGTAGTCGATCAGCGAGTAGTCGGCGCCCTGGATGCGGCCCGACCCGCCGACATGCGTGGCCTTGCCCGCGTCCTCCTCCATGTGGGCGCGTTCTACCTCGACACGGTAGGTCTGCCCGTCCACCTCCAGGTCGACCCAGCCGTCGAACGCGATCGGTTCGTCATACTGCGAGGTCTGGAAGTTCTTCGTCATGTCCGGGTAGAAATAGTTCTTCCTCGCCATCCGGCACCACGGCGCGATCGAACAGTTGAGCGCCAGCCCGATCCGGATGGCGGATTCGACCGCCTTGCCGTTGATCACCGGCAGCGAACCCGGCAGGCCGAGGCACACCGGACAGACGTGCGTGTTCGGCTCGCCGCCGAACTCGTTGACGCAGCCACAGAACATCTTGGAGCTGGTGTTCAGCTCGACGTGCACCTCGAGCCCGAGCGCCGGCTCGTAGCGGGTGAGCAGTTCGTCGTAGTCGACCGTCTCACTCATGCGGTCACCGCCTTCGTTCCGTCGAGCCGTTCCGTCGTGGCCAGGAGTGGGCCGCCCCACCGTTCCTCGAGGGTGCGTTCGAGCACACCCCCGACGCGGTAGAGGCGGGCGTCCTCCATCGGGGGCGCCATTACCTGCAGCCCCACAGGTAGCCCCTCACTCAGCCCGGCGGGGAATGACGCCGCGGCGTTGCCCGCCATGTTGCTGGGGATGGTACACAGGTCGGCGAGGTACATGCTCATCGGGTCGGCCGTGCGTTCCCCGAGCCGGAACGCGACGGTGGGGGTGGTCGGCGAGACCAGCACGTCGACCTGTTCGAACGCCTTGTCGAAGTCCTGCTGGATGAGACTGCGGACCTTCTGGGCCGAGCCGTAGTAGGCGTCGTAGTATCCGGCCGACAGGGCGTAGGTGCCGATAATGATGCGCCGTTTCGCCTCGCGCCCGAAGCCCTCCTCCCGGGTGAGGTTCATGACCTGCTCGGCGGACTTGGTGCCGTCATCGCCAGCGCGCAGCCCGTAGCGCATGCCGTCGAAGCGGGCCAGGTTGGAGCTGAGCTCGGCCGGCTGGATCAGGTAGTAGGCGGGAAGGGCGTAGGTGAACGACGGGCACGAGACCTCTACGATCTCGGCCCCTGCACCGCGCAGGACCTCGACGGCCTCCTCGAACCGGTCGAGCACCCCGGGTTCGTAGCCTTCGCCCTTGAACTCGGAGACGATACCGACACGCACCCCGGCCAGGTCGGTGGCGCGCGACGCCTCGACGAGGTCGGGCACCGGCTGGTTGATAGAGGCGGAATCGTGCCGGTCGTAGCCGCCGATCACCTGCTGCAGCAGGGCGGCGTCCTCCGTGCTCCGAGCGACCGGGCCGGGCTGATCGAGGCTGGACGCCATGGCGACCAGGCCGTAGCGTGACACGCCGCCGTAGGTGGGCTTCACCCCGACGGTGCCGGTTACCGAGCCGGGCTGCCGGATCGAGCCGCCCGTGTCGGAGCCGACGGCGAGCGGCACCATGAACGCGGCGACCGCGGCCGCCGAGCCGCCACCCGAGCCTCCGGGGATCCGGTCGGTGTCCCATGGGTTGCGGGTCGGGCCGAAGAACGACGTCTCGGTCGAGCTGCCCATGGCGAACTCGTCCATGTTGGTCTTGCCGACGATCACCAGTCCCGCCTCGCGGAGCCTGGCAACGACGGTGGAGTCATAGGGTGGCACCCAACCGTCGAGCATCCTGGAGCCGCAGGTGGTCGGGAAGTCGGTGGTGCAGAAGTTGTCCTTCACGCCGATCGGGATGCCCGCAAGGGGGCCGAGCTCCTCGCCCGCGGCGCGGTGGGCGTCGATGGCGCGGGCCTGCACGAGCGCGGCGTCGCCGTCCACGCTCAGGAACGCATTGAGAACGGGGTTGAGGGCCGCGATCTGGTCAAGGCACGCCAGCGTGACCTGCTCCGAGGTCAGTTCACCGGCCGCCATGGCGCGGCCGAGGTCTGCGGCGGAACGCGTCAGGATGCTCATCGCTCAGTCCTCACTCAGGATCTGGGGGACACGGAACCGGCCATCCTCTTCCTCAGGGGCGCCCGAGAGCGCCTGCGTCTGGGTGAGGGATGCGGTCACGACATCCGCGCGGAACACGTTGCTCATCGGGATCGCATGGGTTGCGAGCGGCACGTCCGGTCGTGCGACCTCCGAGACACTCGCTACGGATTCCAGGATGACGTCCAGCTCTGGGGCAAGCTCCGCACAATCCTGCTCGGTGAGCTGGATTCGTGCCAGGGCTGCCAGGCGAGCCACGTCGTCGGCGGTGAGACCCACTTCTTCGCTCCTTGGTCGGTTGCGCACCGCGGTGGCGGCGGTGCCCATCTTAGGGCCCGTTCCCCGGGTGCCTCGCAACCGCCTCAGGCGCCGGTCAGCAGCAGGTAGAACATGCGGCCCAGGAAGAACAGGGCCACGGCGATCCCGATGACGATGACAGGAACGATGATCCGTTGGATCTTCTTCCAGCGTGTCGACGGCACGCCTGCCGCCCCCCAGCCGCCACGCCCGGGCTGCGCCCGCGTCGGCGCCTGGCCATCCAGGTTGAGGTCGGAGAACACGCGCATGGCCGCCAGTCTATGCGTCAGCCGCGCGCCAACGCCTCCTCGACCAGGTTGGCCGCCCTCCCGAGGGCCGTCAGCTGAGGCTTCACGTCTCTCAGCTGCCAACCGGACAGGCCGCAGGCGGTGCCGAGCACCAGCCCGGGATACGGGTCGGCCTGGATCGCGCGCAGGACGCGCAGCGACTCGCGGACGAGGTCGTCGACGCCCTGCGCCGTCCGGTCGTCGGTGCGCACGACCCCGAGCGCGACTTCCCGCGACTCGTCGCACCACTGAGCCAACTCGTCGAGGTCGACGAGCCTCGAGTCGACGGCGACACCGGCGAATCCGGCCCGCCGGGCCACGTCCAGCCAACGGCCGGGCGCGCAGCAGTGCAGCCAGGCGCCGTCGGCGAAGGGGACCAGCGCGCCCACCAGTTCCGGCAAGTCGACGCCTCGGTGCCGCGAGAACCCGGACGCGGTCGGGACCGCACCCTGTGCGACGGCGTTCAGGGCCGGCTCGTCGACCTGCAGCAGCAGGCGCGCCCCGGGCAGTCGCCTGGCGACCTCGGCACGCAACTCAGCGACCCCCTCCGCGAGGGCCTGGGCGAGTTCGCGCCGTGCGCCGTGGTCGGCGAGCAGCCGGTCACCGGTGGGCCGTTCGACCGCGGCTGCCAACGTCCAGGGACCTGCCAGCCCCACCTTGAGGACCCGGTCGAAGCCATGCAGCAGTTCCTCGGCATCGTCGAGGTCTCGACGCCACTGCGCCCGGGCGCGGCGGTGCTCGACGGTCGAATGAGGTGTCAGACGCCAGCCTGCGGGCTGGAGGTCGAACCCCAGGCCTTCCACCAGGCCGAGCGCCCGCCCGACCATCTGAGACACGATTCCCCTAGCAGGAAGCTCGGGGAGAGGCAGCACGTCGGGCAGCAACTCACTCATCGCCGAGAGCGCCCCCCGGAAGTCGTCCCCGGGCAGCGACCCGGCGGCGGTGATCCTCATGCGGCCGAGGCGATGACGGCACTTCCCAGCACCTTGTCGCCTGCGTAGACGACCACCGTCTGACCTGGGGCGACACCGGAGGCCGGCTCGTCCAGCGACACGAGGAGTCCGCCGTCACGCGCCTCGATGGTGGCCTCCTGGGCGGCGCCGTGCGCGCGGTACTGCGCGCGGCCCCGGAAGGCACCCTCCACGGGCGAGCCGGTCCAGGTCGGCCGGATGCCGGTGAGCCGACGCACCGCAAGGTCGTCGCGGGGCCCGACCACGACGGTGTGCGAGACCGGCTCGATGCTGAGCACGTAGCGGGGGTCGCCCGACGGTGAGGGGACGCGCAGGTCGAGGCCCTTGCGCTGCCCGACGGTGTAGCGGTGCGTCCCCCGATGTCGTCCGAGGACCGTGCCGTCGGCGTCGACGATGTCGCCTGGGGCATCGTCGATGTAGCGCTGCAGGAAGCCTTGGGTGTCGCCGTCGGCGATGAAACAGATGTCGTGCGAGTCGGGCTTCTTCGCCACCCCGAACCCGAGCGCCCTGGCCTCAGCCCGCACGACAGGCTTCTCGACGTCGAAGAGCGGGAACAGACAGTGGGAAAGTTGGGTCTGGTCGAGCATGCCGAGCACGTACGACTGGTCCTTTGCCCCGTCGGCGGCTCGGTGCAGCGTGACGCTGCCGTCATCGTGGCGCCGTAGGTCGGCGTAGTGGCCGGTGGCCACCGCGTCGAACCCGAGCGCGATACCACGGTCGAGGACGGCCGCGAACTTGATCTTCTCGTTGCAGCGCAGGCACGGGTTCGGGGTGCGCCCGGCCCGGTACTCGGCGACGAAGTCCTCGACGACCGCCTCGTGGAACTCCTCGGCGAAGTCCCAGACGTAGAAGGGGATGTCCAACTTGTCTGCGACTCGGCGTGCGTCGTGTGAATCTTCGAGCGAGCAGCAGCCGCGGGCACCTGTCCGGTAAGAGGCCGGGTTCTTCGAGAGCGCCAGATGGACCCCTGTAACGTCGTGGCCCTGCGCCACGAGGCGCGCCGCGGCGACGGCGGAGTCGACGCCGCCCGACATGGCCGCAAGTACCCGCACGTTGTCCTCCTCTGATGCGTGAGCCGGACCAGTCTATGTCGATCTCAGCGTTCAGCGGACGGCGCGGGCCTGCTCAACGGCGAGGGGCAGGACAGACTCCAGCCTGGTGATGTCCAGATCGGTGGTGGTGTGCCCGAGGGAGAACCGGAGCGACTGACCCGCTTCATCGACGGTGCGTCCCATGGCGAGCAGTACCTCGCTCGGCTGATGCACCCCTGCCCGGCACGCCGACCCGACGGAGGCGTGCACCCCCCGCTGGTCGAGCAGGAACAGCAGTGCGTCGGCGCGGATGCCGCCGAATGTGGCGTTGACGATGTGCGGGGCACCATCGACGCGGGAATTGAGCCGGGCACCCGCCGCGACTGCGGCAGCGGCGACCCGGTCCCTCAACTCGCCGAGACGCAAGGCTTCGGCCTCCAACTCCTGCACGGCCAGCCGCGTCGCACACGCAAAGGAGGCTGCCAGCGCCACCGCGGCCGTGCCGGAGCGCACTCCACGCTCCTGGCCTCCTCCGAGCCCGATGGCGGCAGGCGTGATCGCCCGGCCGGCAAGCAGCGCCCCGATGCCCACCGGGCCACCGATCTTGTGAGCCGACAAGCTCATCAGGTCGAGGTGGCTGGCCCCGAAGTCGACCGGCACATGGCCGAGCGCCTGCACCGCGTCGCTGTGCATCCAGGCGCCGGATCGCGCAGCCAGGCGGCGGATCTCCTCCACGGGCTGGAGCACCCCGGTCTCGTTGTTCACTGCCATCACCGACACGACCGCGACCGTCGCATCGATCATCCCGGCTGCCGCGGTGGCGTCCACGACGCCGTCGCGGGTGACAGCGAGGAGTTCGGCCCCGTGCCCGACGGCCCCGATCACGGCGGGATGCTCGATCGCGGACACCAACATTCGGTGTCGCCCCTCGCTCTCACGTGCCGCAAGCCCACCCAGAACGGCGATCGAGTCGGCCTCAGACCCGCCTGAGGTGAAGATCACCTCGCTCGGCTGCGCCCCGAGCGCCTCTGCCAAGCCCTCGCGGGCCTCCTCCAACACCGAGCGGGCCCGCTGTCCCGAGCGGTGCAACGACGCCGGGTTCCCGACCACCGCGGACGCCTCGACGAACGCCTCAACCGCCTCCGGACGCATGGGCGACGAGGCGGCGTGATCGAGGTAGACACTCATGAATCTCGAGTCTAGCCAGGCGCGCTTTCAGGACTTCTGCCGAAGTCGTGGCACAATTGTCGCGCAGATCAGACCCAGAGAGCCCAAATGCACACTCCCGACACAAGCGCCCTCGGTGCCCACGTCACAGCCCGTGGCGCCGCCTTCGCAGTGTGGGCGCCACGTGCGGACAGGGTTGACCTCGTCCTCATCGACTCGCGCAACGCCCAGAAGAACCTCCGCATGACCAAGGACGCCGACGGCATCTGGTCGATCGAGGTGCCGGGCGTCCGCGCCGGGCAGCAATACGGATTCCGGGCACACGGCGAATGGGACCCCTCCGACGGTTCGCGGTTCAATCCGGCCAGGTTGCTGCTCGACCCGTATGCGCGCGCCATCGCCGGCGGCATCGACTTCCATGGCCCGATCCTCGACCATCTGCCTGGCAGCCCCGACGTGATGTCGATGGAGGATTCGTTCGGTGCGGTCCCCGTGTCGGTCGTTGTGGAGGACACCCCACCGCCGACTCCGATCGCCAGGCGCAGACCGATGTCAGAGACGATCATCTACGAGACACATCTGAGGGGTTTCACCAAACTGCACCCCGATGTGCCCGAGGAGTTGCTCGGTTCGTACCTGGGCATGGCCGAGCCTGCGGTCATCGACCACCTGCACCGCCTCGGGGTCACCGCGGTGCAGTTCCTGCCATTGCAGCATTTCGTGAGCGAGCCGTTCATCGCGCAGAAGGGCCTGCGCAACTACTGGGGATACAACACGCTCGGCTTTTTCGCGCCGCACGCGGCCTACGCCACCCGCGGCACCGTCGGAAACCAGGTCGAGGAGTTCAAGCAGATGGTCTCGGCCCTGCACGAGGCCGACATTGAGGTGATCCTGGATGTGGTCTACAACCACACCGGCGAGGGGGGCCAGGAGGGCCCCACCCTATCCATGCGGGGCATCGACCAGAACGCCTACTACCGCCTCACCAGCGACCGCCGTGACGATTACGACGTCACGGGCTGCGGCAATTCGGTCAACACGGCACACCCGATGGTGCGTCGCTTCGTGCTCGATTCCCTGCGGTACTGGGTGCGCGAGATGGGCGTCGACGGGTTCCGGTTCGACCTCGCGACGACACTCATCAGGGACTGGTATCACAACGTCGACCATCAACACCAGTTCAAGCAGACCTTGGCCTCCGATCCGGCATTCGAGGGGATCAAAATGATCGCCGAACCATGGGACATCGGCCCCTACGGTTACCAGGTGGGCGCCTGGGGACCCGACTGGAGCGAGTGGAACGACCGGTTCCGCGACCACGTCCGCGACTACTGGCGCGGCTCGGTCCATGGCGTGCAGGAGCTCGCGACCCGCCTGGCTGGATCCCCCGATCTGTTCGACCGTCCTGGCCGGACCCCGCAGGCCAGCATCAACTTCGTCACCGCGCACGATGGTTTCACCATGCGCGACCTCGTCAGCTACGACGTCAAACACAACCTGGCCAACGGCGAGGCCAACCGGGACGGCTCCGACAACAACCGGTCCTGGAACCACGGCTGGGAGGGCGAGACCACCGACCCGCAGATAAACGCCACTAGACGCCGCCAGGTGCTGAACATGATGGCCACACAACTACTGGCGGCCGGCACCCCGATGCTGCTGGCAGGCGATGAGTTCGGCCGTACCCAGAGGGGCAACAACAACGCCTACTGCCAGGATTCCTCCATCTCGTGGGTCGACTGGGCGGCCTCGCCCGAATGGAGTCAGATACTTGAGCGCGTCGCCGCCCTCATCACGCTGCGCCGCGAGCACCCGACGCTGCGCCTGGACCAGTTCGCGTATCACACCGAGGTGCTGGGCCCCAACGGCGAGAACCTGCAGCGCGTCGATCTCACCTGGATGGACGGCACCAACGGCCAGATGGGCGAGGACGCCTGGCACGACGGCTCCCGGCGACTCCTGGGAATGTACGTCTCGGACGAGGACGAGGCGTTCCTCACCTGGTTCAACTCGTCGCCCGATTCTGTCGCGGTGAAGCTGCCGGGGCTGCCCTGGGGGTACGGATTCCAGACCGTCTGGCACAGCGCCGAGGAGTCGGAACTGCCGCTCGGGGTACGGCTGCCAGCCAAGGCACGACTCCTGGTACCGGGCCGCAGCGTCACCGTGATGCGCGTGGATGTGCCCAAGAGCGCCCCAGAACTTCTGGAACTACGGGCATTGGAGGCCGGGCCGACGCCGTCCTCCGGCATGACCTGACAGGTCGGCCCGTTCCGGCATTTCCGAATCGGCGGCTCCGGAAACCGCAGTTCGTTCTGACTCGGGGCGCGCGGACGGCTAGGCTGAGGCCGTGACCGAGCAGATCCCAGCCAGCGCCGATAGGCGTATCGTCCGCACCGAAGGGGGCTTCGGCCGAATCCCCGTCACGGGGGTGACCCCGGTGATTGAGAATGGTGCCTACCCCGTGAAAGCGGTCACCCACGAGCGGCTCCTCGTGCAGGCCAACGTCTTCCGAGAGGGCCATGACGCCGTCAACGCTTCAGTGATCCTCACCTCGCCGAACGGCACGCAGCGACGCATCGACATGGCCCAGGTGGAGCCTGCCGGGCTCGACATCTGGCAGGCCCACGTCCGGATGGCCGAGCCGGGCGACTGGACGTTCCGGGTCGAGGGCTGGTCGGATCCGTGGCATACCTGGACCCACAACGCCGAGAAGAAGCTGCCCGCAGGCGTCGACGTCGACCTGGTCCGGCTTGAGGGTCGCGACCTGCTTGAGCGGGCCGCAAGGCAGGCCGACGCGATGCAGAGTTCGGGGGCGGCCGGGCTGCTGCACGCCGCCGCCGAGTCCCTCACGCCGGGCGTCGAGATCGACGAACTCTTGGAACTGGTCGACTCCGCCCCGATCACCCGCGCGATGGCCCGGTTCGGCCCTCGGGAGCTGGTCTCGCCGACGCCCGAGTATCCGGTGCGCGTGGAGCGTCGACGGGCACTGTATTCCTCCTGGTACGAGTTCTTCCCCCGCTCGCAGGGCGCCTGGTGCGACGACCAGGGCAACTGGCATTCCGGCACTTTCGCGGCGTCCCATGAACGCCTCGAAGCCGCGGCCGCCATGGGCTTCAACGTGGTCTACCTGCCACCGATCCATCCCATCGGCCGAGCCTTCAGGAAGGGGCCGAACAACACCCTAACCCCAGGGCCTCAGGACCCCGGATCGCCTTGGGCGATCGGCTCGGAGGAGGGCGGCCACGACGCCATCCACCCCGACCTCGGCACGTTCGAGGACTTCGACGATTTCGTCGCGAAGGCCAGGTCGCTGAACCTGGAGATCGCCCTGGACATCGCCTTGCAGGCCTCACCCGACCACCCGTGGGTCGAGGACCACCCCGAGTGGTTCACGAAGCGGTTCGACGGGACGATCGCCTACGCGGAGAACCCCCCGAAGAAGTACCAGGACATCTACCCGATCAACTTCGACAACGATCCGGTCGGCATCTACCACGAAGTGTTGCGGATCATCGAGTTCTGGATCGGTCACGGCGTCAGCATCTTCCGCATCGACAATCCGCACACCAAGCCGGTGGAGTTCTGGGACTGGCTGATGAGCCGGGTCGCCGAATCCCACCCCGAGGTGATCTTCCTGGCTGAGGCATTCACCAAGCCCCAGATGATGGGGGCGCTCGGCAAGGTCGGCTTCCAGCAGAGTTACACGTACTTCACGTGGCGCAACGTGAAGTGGGAGCTCACGGAGTACCTGACGGAGTTGTCCACCGAGACCGCCGCATATTACCGACCCAATTTCTTCGTCAACACCCCGGACATCAACCCGTTCTTCCTGCAGTCTGGAAACCAGGCGGCCTTCGCGATCCGGGCGATCCTGGCGTCGACCATGTCGCCGTCGTGGGGCGTCTACTCGGGCTTCGAACTCTTCGAGCATGAGCCCCTCGCCCCGGGCAAGGAGGAATACCGCGACTCCGAGAAGTTCCAGTTCCGCCCCCGGGACTACAACGCGGAGCCGAACCTGAACCTGCTGCTGGGCAGCCTCAACGCCATCCGGGACGCCCACCCCGCGCTGCAACAGCTCCGTGACGTCCACTTCCACCACGCACCCCACGATTCGGTGATCGCCTTCTCGAAGACGGACGGTGACGACACCGTCCTGGTCGTGTGTTCGCTCGATCCGGACAACACGGTCGAGTCGCAACTGTTCCTCGACACGCAAGCGCTGGGATTCCCGGGCGCCGAGCAGCTACAGGTCCGCGACGAACTGACCGGCGAGGAGTACCTCTGGGAACCCACCGCGTACCTCAGGCTCTATCCGGGCAAGCCCGCGCACATCATGCACGTCACCCTTCCATGACGCGACCTGACCTCACCGGGGAACTCTGGACGCTGGCGCTGGGCCAGCGCTGGTTCTCCGGCAGGGCCGGGCGTCCCGTCGGCGTCGAACTCGGCGACTGGGCCTCGGCACCCGTGCCCGGTCCCGGCCTCAGACCCGCCTTCCTGGCGGTGGAGTTCCCAGACGGCAGGCAGGAGCGTTACCTGATCCCGCTGCTGTACCGCGGCGACGGCCCACCCATCGACGCCTGCGACGACGCCGGGATCCTGCTTGACCTGCTGCGAGACGGGGCACCGGGGTTTGAGCGGTTGCGTCCTGTACCCGACAACCTGCCGGCACGCCGCTACACGGGGGAGCAGTCCAACACGAGCATCTTCTTCGGTGACGCGTTGCTCGCCAAGGTCTTCCGCCGCATCGAACCGGGCAGCAACGTCGATGTAGAACTCCATCGGGCCCTGCGGGGAAGCGGCGTGGTCGCCGAGCTCTACGGTTCGTGGAGCGTCGACGGCACCGACCTGGCGGTATTCCTCGAAACACTGCCCGACCCGACGGACGGCTACGTGCTGGCCACGGAATATGCCGCCGGGGGTCGCGACTTCTCGGGGCAGGCCCACGCCCTTGGGGACTCGCTGGCCACCGTTCACCGCATCCTCGCCGAACGACTCGGCACCGGGCTCCTACTGGGTGCCGAGGTCGCCGACGGGATGCGGGCAAGGTTCGATGGCGTGGCGTCGGAGTTCCCGCAGGTACGACCGTTCAGGGCCGCTGCCGAGCGCGTCTTCGACGAGGTGGCCGATTCAGAGATCCCCGTGCAACGGGTCCACGGCGACTGTCACCTCGGCCAGGTGCTCCTGACGCAGGGGCGATGGCTCTACGTCGATTTCGAGGGTGAGCCGCTGAAGTCGCTGGCCGAGCGCCGGATGCCCGATTCCCCGCTGCGTGACGTGGCGGGGATGCTGCGTTCATTCGGCTACGCCCGGGCCGCAGGCGACGCCGACGCCGGCTGGCTGAGATCGGCCCGCCATGCGTTCCTTTCCGGGTACGGCATCGATCCGACAGCCCCGAATCCGCTGCTCGCGGGATACGAAACGGACAAAGCGGGCTACGAAGTTGCGTATGAGTCCGCCTATCGACCCCATCTTGTCCGAGTACCGCTAGATTTTCTGTCAACACTTCCTGAAGGAGCATGACCATGGCACACGACCAGTTCGGAGAACTCACCGGCTGGGACCTCGAAGGGTTCCACAACGGTGGTGACACCGAACTGTGGAAACGGCTCGGCTCCCACGTCGTCCACGAGAGCGACGACGAACGCGGCGACATCGCGGGGGTCCGGTTCGCGGTCTGGGCCCCGAACGCCAAGTCGGTGCAGGTGATCGGCGACTTCAACTGGTGGACCGGCGATGCGATGCACATCATCCCGGGCAGCGGGGTGTGGGGCGCATTCATCGAGGGCCTCGGTGAGGGCACCCTCTACAAATACCGGATCGAGACGCAGGACGGGCGCTGGATCGAGAAGGTCGATCCGATGGCACGGTTCAGTGAGCAGGCCCCGGCCAACGCGTCGATCGTCTACGAATCGAAGTACGTCTGGTCCGACGATGATTGGCTCGAGCAGCGGCGCGCCGCCAGGGCGCACGCCGAACCGATGAGCGTCTATGAAGTCCACCTCGGCGGGTGGCGACGCGGCAAGAGCTACCTGGATCTCGCTGAGGAACTGGTCAGCTACGTCAAGTGGCAGGGCTACACCCACGTTGAGTTCATGCCCCTGGCCGAACACCCGTTCGAACCCAGCTGGGGCTACCAGGTGACTGGTTACTTCTCGCCGACTTCACGCTTCGGCAAGCCCGACGATCTGCGTTACCTGATCGACCGACTGCACCAAGCAGGCATCGGGGTGATCATGGACTGGGTGCCCGGCCACTTCCCCAAGGACGAATGGGCGCTGGGCCGCTTCGACGGGACGGCGCTGTATGAGCACGCCGACCCTCGCCAGGGCGAGCATGTCGACTGGGGCACCTACATCTTCAACTACGGCCGCAACGAGGTGAAGAGCTTCCTCGTCAGCAACGCGCTCTACTGGATCGACGAGTTCCACATCGACGGCCTGCGCGTCGATGCGGTCGCCTCAATGCTCTACCTCGACTACTCCCGCGAAGAGGGTGAGTGGATCCCGAACCAGTACGGAGGCCGCGAGAACCTCGAGGCGATCGATTTCCTGCGCTACGTCAACCGTCATCTCTACGAACGCGCTCCCGGTGTGGTGATGATCGCGGAGGAGTCGACCAGCTTCGCCGGGGTCACCAAGCCGGTGCATGAGGGCGGTCTCGGGTTCGGCTTCAAGTGGAACATGGGCTGGATGAACGACACTCTCCGCTACCTTCAGCTGGACCCGATCTACCGCCAGTACGAGCACAACCTGCTCACGTTCGCGATGGTTTACCAGTACTCGGAGAACTTCGTGCTGCCGATCAGCCACGACGAGGTCGTGCACGGCAAGGGCTCGATGGTCAACAAGGTGCCTCAGGACGACTGGCGCAAGTTCGCGTCGCTGCGCGCCTACTACTCCTTCATGTGGTCCTTCCCCGGCAAGCAGCTTGTGTTCATGGGATGCGAGTTCGGGCAGCGCCCCGAGTTCAACGAATCGGTCAGCCTGGAATGGTGGGTGACGGAGCTCTGGGGCCACGGCGGGCTTCAGCGGCTGTTCCGCGACCTCAACCACATCTACCGCGACAACTCGGCCCTCTACGAGCTGGACAGTGAGCCGGCCGGGTTCACCTGGATCAACGGCGACGACCGTGCACACAACACCCTGGCATGGGTGCGCAACGACTCGGAAGGAAACCACGTCGCCTGCATCACGAACTTCTCCCCCGAGCCCCTCAACGACTACGAGGTCGGGCTGCCGCAAGCAGGTGCCTGGGAGGAGATCCTCAACACCGACTCCCCCATCTACGACGGGTCCGGTGAGTTCGGCAACCTCGGTGAGGTACAGGCCACACCCGAGCCCTGGGGTCACTTCCCGGCGAGGGCCCGCGTCACCGTTCCGCCGCTCGGCTCGATCTGGTTGCGCCGCAATCAGGTTTCGTGACGCAGTTCGAGGTCCACGTCGACGTCTCGGGCACCGTCGGTATCCTGCGCTGGGAAGCGCAGCAGGTTGACACCGAAACTCTGCAACGCGCGATCTCGCTGGCGGCCGACGACGTGCTCGTCGGCCGCGGCCTGCGTCGCCTCCAGGTGGAGATCCCCGAATGGGACACCGCGGCGCGCACCGCGCTGCATCGCTGCGGTTTCCGGTTGGAGGGACGTCTGCGGGCAGCGCTCGAACGGGCCCCCGACGAGTTCCACGACGCGCTGATCTACGCTCGGCTGGCGGTTGACCCGGTCTACGGTGGACATGGCACCACCGGCGTGCTCGACTCGATCCTGCCCACCAAGCGCATCATCGCGCACGCTCTCTTCCGGGATCGGCGGGGCCGCATCCTGCTCCTCGAGACGACCTACAAGCCCGACTGGGAACTACCCGGCGGCGTCGTCGAGCCTGGCGAATCGCCGAAGGTTGCTGCCGAACGGGAGATCCTGGAGGAGATCGGCCTGGCCGTGACGCTCGGCCAACCCCTGCTGGCCGACTGGATGCCGCCCTACCTCGGCTGGTCCGACGCTGTCGAGTTCATCTTCGACGGCGGCGTGCTCGACCCGGACACGGCCACCCGTCTGATACCCACTGACAGGGAGATCAGAGCGGTGCACTGGGTCGAGCCCTCCCTGGTCGGTGAGCACGTGACAGGGCTGTCGGCCAGGCGGATGGCGTTGCTGGTGGCCGGCGGCCGCGGCTACTCCGAGGCGGGCTACCTGCTCTGAGCGCACGTTAGAGTGGCTTAGTGCAGCAACGACCCACTCCCGTCCTGCCCACCTCAACCTACCGGCTCCAGCTCAACCAGCAGTTCACCTTCGACGACGCCACGAAGCAGGTTCCCTACCTGGCCCAACTCGGTGTCAGCCATGTGTTCTGCTCTCCCATCCTGCAGGCCGTCCCGGGGTCGATGCACGGCTACGACGTGGTCGATCACTCCCGCATCTCCGCGGAGTGCGGCGGCGAGGCCGGGTTCCGTCGGCTGGCGGAGACCGCACACAGCCACGGCCTCGGGGTCATCGTCGATGTGGTGCCGAACCACATGGCAGTCCCGACCCCGCTGTGGCGCAACGCGGCGCTCTGGGACGTGCTCCGCAACGGCCACCTGTCGCCCTGCGCAAACTGGTTCGATCTCGACCTCACCTCTTCCAGGGCGGTGGTGATGCCAGTGCTGGGGCGACGCATCGGAGACGAGTTGGCGGCCGGCAACCTCCGGGTGGAGGAACGTCGCCTGGACGGTCGGCACGAACACGTGATCGTCTACTTCGACCACGTCTTCCCCATCCGCCCCGGAACGGAGCACCTCCCGGTCGCGGACCTGCTCGAGCGGCAGTGGTACCGGCTGGCCTACTGGAAGGTCGCCAACGAGGAACTGAACTACCGACGTTTCTTCGACGTCGACACCCTCGCGGCGCTCCGGGTGGAGGACGACGATGTGTTCGATGCCACTCACGACCTGCTGCTCGACCTCTACCGCGACGGCCTGATCGACGGCTTCCGGATCGACCATCCCGATGGCCTGGCCACCCCCCGCGGCTACCTCCAGCGCCTCCACCGCGCCACCGGCGGCGCATGGGTCGTCGTCGAGAAGATCCTCGAACCCCATGAGCAGTTACCCGAGGGTGCCCGGTGCGCCGGTACCACCGGATACGACGCCCTGATGCGGGTCGCCGGGCTGTTCCACGACCCGAACCAGCTGCCTGCGCTGGACGAAGTCTGGTCTGGCTGCGGAGGGGGCGACGCGGGCGCATTCCCGCAGGCGCTACTCGCCGCGAAGCGCGAGGTGGTGCGCGACCTGTTGTTCACCGAGGTCAACCACCTGACCTCCATCGCCGTCGCCATCTGCGAATCGGATCTCGCGCTCTTCGACCACACCCGGCGTGAGCTGGGTCGCACCATCGCGGGGCTGCTGGTGAGGATGGACCGCTACCGGGCCTACGTCGAGCCGGGGCGTGTCACTCCACAGGCCGAACGGCAGGTGATCGCGGAAGCCGCGGCGCGGGTCCGCCCCGAACTGGACGACGACGAACGCTCGACGCTCGACCTCATCGTGCGGCTCGTTCTCGGCGACTCCCCCACCGGCGACGGCAAAGACTCGGAGAGCCTGCCGACTCCTGCGCAGCACCGCGACACCACGGTCGACCGGATCGACTCGCTGCGTGCCGAGTTCATGATCCGGTTCGCGCAGACGTGCGGCCCGGTGATGGCAAAGGCGAAGGAGGACACCGCGTTCTACCGCTGGAACAGGTTCCTGGCTGTCAACGAGGTCGGCTCGGAGCCGACGCTGATCGGCGGCTCGACCGATTCGTTCCACGACTTCTGCGCCCAGCTCAGCACCGCGTGGCCTGCGACCATGACGACCATGTCTACCCACGACACCAAGCGGTCAGAGGATGTCCGGGCCCGGCTCACCGCGATGCTCGAGCACGCGAGACAGTGGCAGGCCTGTCTCAGCGAATTGCGTGGCGCCACCGAGTCAGTCAGGTCCCCGCTCGTCGACGGCCCCACCGAACTGCTGCTTTGGCAGACGGTGCTCGGCACCTGGCGGCTTCCAGGCACCGCGGCCGGGCGTGAGCCGATTCCGGCGCCGCGGCTTCGTGACTACCTAACCAAGGCCATGCGCGAGGCCCGCACGTTCACCAGGTGGACCGACCCCAACCACGCCTATGAGGCGGCCGTACTGGCGCTCGGCGACGCCGCTCTGACCGATGCCGGGTGCGCCGCGGCTCTCGACGCCTTCGTCGAGGCCTCGTGGGAGGCCACCAGGGGCGTCATCCTCTCCTCCAAGCTGATCCAGCTGACCATGCCTGGCATTCCGGACGTCTACCAGGGCAACGAGATCGTCGACCTGTCGCTGGTGGACCCCGACAACCGTCGCCCCGTCGATTTCGGCCTCCGCCACCGGGTGGTCGCCGATCCCGGCGAGTTCCCCCTGGACCACGCGAAGCTGCTGGTGGTCCGCCACGCCTTGGCACTGCGCCGCGCCCACCCCGACGCGTTCCGGGGATCGTCGGCAACCTACGAACCCGTAGCCACGACTTCCGGCCAGGCGATCGCGTTCGCGCGCGGGGTCCGGGGAGCGGGCTCCCCGACGGCCATCACGGTTGCGGCCCGCTTCCTCACCCAGGTCGCCGAAAGGGGCGGCTGGGCGGCGCACCAGATCATCCTCCCCGCCGGGCGTTGGGTCGATGCCTTCACCGGCCACCGGTTCGAGGGGGGCGCCGTGCCGCTCGCCGAGGTCTTCCTGGAGCTGCCCGTCGCGCTGCTGACGGCGGCCGACCGGTGATGGCTGGGCAGGTCTGGGCACCGCGTGCGCAGTCGATCAGCCTGGTTCTGGGAGACGGCTCGGAGCTAGCGATGCTCCCGCGGGGTGACGGCTGGTACGACCCGGAACGCGGGCTCCGGACGGGCGAGCGCTACGGGTTCATGGTTGACGGTGCGGGCCCTTTCCCCGACCCCCGCTCCCTCAGCCTGCCCGACGGGGTCCACGGCCTGAGCAGGGTGGTCGACCCGGCGGTCTTTTCACGGGAGACCGGTTGGCCTGGCACGGAGGTGCTCGGCGGCGTGTTGTATGAGCTGCATGTCGGCACGTTCACCAGCGATGGCACTCTCGATGCGGCCATCTCGCACCTCGACCATCTGGTCGAGCTCGGGGTGGACGCCGTCGAACTGATGCCGCTGACCGAGTTCCCCGGCTCCCGCGGGTGGGGCTACGACGGGGTGGCCCCGTGGTCGGTACACCACGCCTACGGCGGTCAGGAAGCCCTGGTGCGTTTCGTGGACGCGGCACACTCCAGGGGGCTCGCCGTGATCGTCGATGTGGTACACAACCACCTCGGCCCCGAGGGCAACTACCTCCCGCGTTTCGGCCCGTACCTCACATCGCAGCATGACACCCCCTGGGGGCAGGGCCTCAACTTCGACGGCTTGGACTCGCTCGAGGTGCGCGAGTTCTTTCTGGGCTCCGCCAGGCACCTGCTCGTCGACATCGGCGTCGACGGGTTGCGGCTCGATGCGGTGCATGCCATCGCGGACGACTCGGTGATGCACTTCCTGGCCGAGTTGGCGCTGCGGACGAGGGCCTGGGAGATTGAGGTCGGCCGTCGGCTAACGCTGATCGCGGAATCAGACCTCAACCAGCCGACCATGGTGATGCCGCTTGGCACGGCGACGGAGGCGTCCGGAATGGACGCGCAGTGGGCCGACGACGTCCACCATGCGCTCCACGCGTTCTTCGGCCGGGAGACCGGCGGCTACTACGTCGACTTCGGCTCAGCTGAGACGCTGCGGCAGGCCCTCACCAAGGTCTTCGTCCACGAGGGCGGCTATTCCACGTTCCGGGGCGCGAACTGGGGTGCCCCCTTGGACCGGGCCTCCCTCCACTATGACGGCCACTCGTTCGTCGCTTTCCTGCAGGATCACGACCAGGTCGGCAACCGGGCCATCGGCGACCGATTCGCCCAGCATGCAGGTGTTCCTGCTCAGGCGGCGGCCGCGGCCCTCTACCTGCTCTCACCGTGTACGCCGATGCTCTTCATGGGAGAAGAGTGGGCGGCAGGGACGCCGTTTCCCTTCTTCAGCGACCTCGGCCCCGAGCTCGGCCCGCTCGTCACGGAGGGGCGATCCCGCGAGTTCAGGGCAATGGGATGGGCCCAGCCGACCCCGGATCCGCAGTCTAAGGCGACCTTTCAGACGGCGAAGCTCGACTGGGCAGAGCCCGGCAGCGGCGTGCACGCGGAGTTGCTGGGCTGGTACCAGACGCTGATCGGGTTGCGTCGGCGTCACCCAGACCTGAAGGATCCTGACCTGCGTGACGTGCAGGTCGATGTCATCGACGGCGACACCCTAGTACTTCACCGGGGACGCTTCCAGGTGGTGGTCACCAGGGCTGAGGAGTGCGTGGTCACCATTGACCGGCGAGTCAGGCAACTGGCCTCCTGGGACGCGTGCAGCGTGTCCGACTCCGACATCCGGCTGGCAGGCCCCGGCGCCGTCGTGCTTGAAGGGCTCTGACAGCGTCTGAACGCCCACCTGACGACTCGTAGTCCAATAGGATCGGATCCGTGGCCACTCTCACCGCTGAGACCGATACCGACAAGCAGTTCATCCGAGACTGGGCCGAGGCCCGTTCCGGCGCCTTCGAGGCCTCTTTCGCCACCCGATTCGACGAACACTTTCCGGAGTTGCACCGCCTCTTCCTCCTGATCTACGGCACGCACCCCGATGGCCTGGAGGCCCTGGCCGAGGTGGTCACGCTGGCTGCGGAGTCTTGGAAGCAGCGCCCGGCCGACCTGCGCCTCCTCGACGCCGAACGGGTGGCCGACCCAGGCTGGTACCGGTCGGAGCGGATGCTCGGGGGCGTCTGCTACGTGGACAGGTACGCCGGATCGATCAGCGCCGTGGCGGACCACATCGGCTATTTCCGCGAGCTGGGGCTCACCTACCTGCACCTGATGCCGCTGTTCCGCTGCCCAGAGGGAAACAACGACGGCGGCTACGCCGTCAGCAGCTACCGCGAGACCGATCCGCTTCTCGGCACGATGGACGACCTGGCGGAACTAACCCCCAAACTCCGCGCGGCCGGCATCTCGCCGGTGGTCGATTTCATCTTCAACCACACCAGCTCCGAGCATGAATGGGCACGCCGCTGTGTGGCTGGCGATCCCGCCTACAAGGACTTCTATCTCATCTTCCCCGACCGCACGATGCCGGACGCCTACGACCGCACCACCCGCGAGATCTTCCCGGACGACCACGCCGGATCGTTCGTCCAGCTCCCTGACGGCCGCTGGATCTGGTCGACCTTCTACCACTTCCAGTGGGACCTGAACTACGCCAACCCTGCCGTTTTCCGCGCGATGGCCGGCGAGATGCTCTTCCTCGCCAACCAGGGCATCGAGGTGCTGCGGATGGATGCGGTCGCATTCATCTGGAAGCGGCTGGGCACCAGCTGCGAGTCCCTGCCCGAGGCGCACTACCTGCTGCAGGCGTTCAACCGGGTCCTCCGGCTCGCCGCTCCGGCGCTGATCTTCAAATCGGAGGCGATCGTCCACCCGGACGAGGTCATCCAGTACATCTCACCGGGGGAATGCCAGATCTCCTACAACCCCCTCCAGATGGCGCTGACCTGGGAGGCGTTGGCGACCCGCGATGCCCGGCTACTGAGCCAGGCGATCGAACGCCGTCATGGCCTCCCCGACGGCACCGCCTGGGTCAACTACGTTCGCGGACACGACGATATCGGCTGGACCTTCGCAGACGAGGACGCGGCAGAGCTCGGCATCAACGGCTTCGAGCACCGTCGCTTCCTCAACAACTTCTACATCGGTCGCCACCCAGGTACCTTCGCCCGCGGTGCCGCCTTCCAGGAGAATCCACTGACAGGCGACGCGCGGATCGCGGGCACCACCGCCTCGCTGGCGGGCATCGAGGCCGGTGACGCCGGGGGCGAGGACCGCGTCATCCTGGCACATGCCGTTGCCATGAGCACCGGCGGCATGCCGCTGCTCTACCTCGGCGACGAGGTCGCCCAACTCAACGACTACTACTACCGGGACCGCCCGGCTGAGGCGGGCGACAGCCGGTGGGTGAACCGGCCGTTCCGCCCCGAGGTCGCCTACAACGCGCGCCATGACACCAGGACGACGGCCGGGCGCGTCTTCACGCGGCTCAGGCACCTGCTGGAACTCCGAGGGGAGACCCCGGAGTTCGGTGGCAACGAGCTGACGGCGTTCCACACGCCGCACCCCTCGGTGCTGGCCTATCAGCGGCCCGGCGCCGACCATGTGGTCCTGGTTCTCGCCAACTTCGGCGACCACCCCGTCCACATCGAGGCCTTGACCCTCTCCGGCTTTGCGGCCTCTGCCGAGGACCTCATCAGCGGAGGACAGGCCGACCTCAGCCAGGGAGTCAGCCTCCCCGGGCACGGCTTCAGGTGGCTACGGGTGGCCCGCTGACGCGTCTCAGAAGAGGACGGTCGCGAGTCGACGACGGGCTTTGAGCACCACCTGCTCCGTGCGGCCAGCGACCTCGAACAGTTCGAGCAGGCGCACCCGGATCGGGTCGCGATCTTCAGCGGCGACCTCCGCCGCGAGGCCGAGCAGACGGTCGAACGCCTCCTCGTAGCGGCCGTTGATCACCTCGAGGTCGGCCGCGTCGAACTGGGCCGGCAGGTCGTCGGGCTTCTCGGAGGCCGCGCGCACGATGGCCGCGGCATCGAATCCGGTGCTCCGGTCGAGCAGCGCCGCTTGCGCGCGCCCGGCGATCACCTCGGCATCGCGCGGGGTTTCCTTCAGCAGTGCGTCGAACTCGGTGACCGCCCGGGAGAAGTCCCCGGCCGCGAGCGCAGCGTCGGCCTTGTCGAAGCGCGGGTTCGTGGGGGGCTCCTCGTCTCCGGAGGTTGGGGCACCCGCGACGGGCTCGGCCCGGCCCGTCAGGCCGTTGGCGACGGCGAGCTGCGCCACCTGGTCGAGCACCGCCGAGATGTCCTCGCGTGAAGACGTGCCCTGGAAGAGCGGGGCCAGCTGACCGCCGATCAGCGCAACCACGGTCGGCACCGCCTGCACGCCGAGCGCCTGCGCCAGCCTTGGCTCGGCGTCCACGTCGACCCTCGCGAGCAGGAAGCGGCCCGCGGCGGCGTTGACGATGTCCTTCAGCGACTCGGAGACCGCGCTTCCTGACGGGTCGCGAGGCGAATGGAACTCCACGATGACCGGGTGCTTGGCCGACCTGCCGACCACGGCCTCGAAGTCCGCCTCCGTCAGATCCATCACGTAGCCACCGGCAGCCGGCGCCCCAGAGCCGGAAAGGGAGGACAGGTCAACGGCGCCGGGTCGGCTGAAATTCGCATCGGTCATACCCCCTATCTTGGCCGCGGTTTGCCCTACCTTCAACCGCACGGCAATAGGATGGGACCATGGCACATGAGCGCGCCGGGCTACCGGCCCAGGAATCCGATCTGATTGATGTGGACAAGGTCATCGCGGCCTACTACGACCTCGTCCCCGATCCGAATCATCCCGACCAGCGGGTCGTCTTCGGCACCTCGGGGCACCGGGGCTCCAGCCTCGACACCGCCTTCAACGAGGCCCACATCGCGGCCACCACACAGGCGATCGTCGAGTACCGCGCGGCGCAGGGCACCACCGGGCCGCTGTTCATCGGCAAGGACACCCACGCCCTTTCGATGCCGGCCTGGAAGACGGCCATCGAGGTGCTGCATGCCGCCGGCGTCGAGGTGCTGGCTGAGCGTGAAGACGAGTACACCCCCACCCCCGCAGTTTCGCGGGCCATCATCCGCTACAACATGGACCGCCGCGACGCGCTGGCAGACGGGATCGTCGTCACCCCTTCGCACAACCCGCCCCGCGACGGCGGCTTCAAGTACAACCCACCCAACGGTGGCCCCGCCGACACCGATGCGACCTCGGTGATCGCGGCAAGGGCAAACGAACTGCTGGCGGACTTCCGCTCGATCGGCAGGCAGCCGTACGAGCGGATCTCGGGCGAGATCACCCGCTACGACTACCGCACGCCCTACTGCAACGAGCTCTCGCTCGCGCTGAACCTCGACGCGATCCGTGGCTCGGGCCTGCGTCACGGAGCCGACCCCCTGGGTGGCGCCTCGGTGCAGTACTGGGAGTTCCTGGCCGAGCAGGGGCTGCCGATCGAGGTGGTAAACCCACTGGTCGATCCGACTTGGCGCTTCATGACGCTCGATACCGACGGCAAGATCCGGATGGACTGCTCCTCGCCCAACGCGATGGCTTCCCTCGTGCAGCAGCGCAGCGCCTACTCGTTGGCCACCGGAAACGACGCCGACTCCGACCGGCACGGCATCGTCACCCCCGATGCGGGCCTGATGAACCCCAACGCCTATCTCGCGGTGGCGATCAACTATCTCTTCGCCAACCGGCCTGGCTGGTCGCCGGAGGCTGGAGTCGGCAAGACGTTGGTGTCGAGTTCGATCATCGACAAGGTCGCGGGCAAGCTGGGCCGCCGCCTCGTCGAGGTACCGGTCGGCTTCAAGTGGTTCGTCCCCGGCCTTACCGATGGGTCGATCGGGTTCGGCGGCGAGGAGTCGGCAGGGGCCTCGTTCCTGACCCTCGCGGGGAAGACGTGGACCACCGACAAGGACGGCATCCTGCTGGCACTGTTGGCCTCCGAGATCCTGGCTGTGACCGGCAAGACCCCGAGCCAGCACTACGCGGAACTCGAAGCCGAGTTCGGCCGTTCGTTCTACGCGCGTGTCGACGCCGACGCCGACCGTGAGCAGAAGGCCAGGCTGTCGAGGCTCAGCGCGGAAGACGTCACCGTCACCGAACTCGCGGGTGAACCGATCACGGCGATCCTGTCGCACGCGCCGGGCAATGGCGCGGCCATCGGCGGCATCAAGGTCACCACCGAACATGCCTGGTTCGCGGCCCGCCCGTCGGGCACGGAAGACAAGTACAAGATCTACGCCGAATCGCTCAAGGGGTCGGAGCACCTGGCCGAGGTGCAGTCGGCTGCCAAGTCGTTGGTCGACACCGCGCTGGCCTGATCCACCACATGGCTCGGCCTGCGCATCCGTTCCGGTACGCAGGCCGAGCCAAGGTTTCCCCGTCGATGGTGGACTGCCGAGAATCGACCAGTGGCCGATTCTGATGCGTCAGGCGACGAAGATCGCCCGCTGCCCGGACGGGTTCCGCCCGCCAACCCGCGGGATGGGTGCCTTGAGCGGAACACAAGAGGCGCGCGGCGAGCGTTCAGGTGCCGTCCGGGTCTTCGTCGGCCCCGTCGTCCCAGCGGTCGACCGACATGGTCTGACGCAGGCCCGACAGTTGGATGACGCGCTGGATGGTCAGGTCGCGCTGTTGGGGGTTCCCGACGAAGCGGATCTCACGCAGGCCCTGATCCTGCGCGGCGGTCTCGAAGACGAAGTGTCCGTAGCCGCAGATCTTGCCGTCGAAGGACTGCGACATCGAGATGTCCAGGATCCGGCTCATGGGCATGGTCGCCAGGTTGGTGTTGAAAACGCCGTGTACCCGGAAGACCCGCATGTTCGTGATCACGAACCGGTCCATGTAGGCGACGTGAACCTTCCAGACGCCGATGCCCAGCGCCGCGAGGCCGAGGATCATGGGTAGCCAGAATGCGCGCCCGGCCGGGACCATGAACATGAACAACGGGATGCTGCAGATGATCAGGCAGTACCACCAGAAAGTCGCGGCCCAGTGCTTGTGCACCTCGTCAATGACGACCTCGCCCTCGACGGTCAGCAGGTGCGCCTCGATATCCGGCTCGAGCAGCCGCCGAACTAGGCCCATGGTGTGCTAGCCGGCAAGCGTCGTGAAGAAGCGTCCGATCGATTCGAAGGCGCCGAGGAACGTGCGCACCGCCTCGGCGGCCGCCTCGGGGCGCGTGAAGAGGTAGTACAACACGAACGCGACCACGAGGATCAACAGGATCTTCTTGATCCAAGTACCCACTTCGACGTCCCTCCTTGCCTAGAACGGCTACCAGTCTGCCTGACGGGGACCCCGCCCGCACAACCGACGCGCCGGTGTGGGAAGCTGGACCCATGGATAATTCTGATCTTTTCATCTGCATCGATCACGTCGGCCTGGCTGTCCCGGACCTGGACGAGGCCATCAAGTTCCATAGCGAAGTCTTCGGCTGGCGCGAGCTGCACCGCGAAGTCAATGAGGAGCAGGGCGTCGCCGAGGCCATGATCGGCACCGGCGAGCAGGGCGTCGAGAACGCCAAGATTCAGCTGCTCGCCCCCCTGAACGAGAACTCGACGATCGCGAAGTTCCTCGCCAAGAACGGCCCGGGAATGCAGCAGCTCGCCTACCGCGTTGCCGATCTCGACCACGTCAGCGAAGTGCTGCGTGAGCGTGGCATGCGTCTGCTCTTCCCCGAAGCCAGGCGCGGCACCGCTGGTTCGCGCATCAACTTCGTCCACCCGAAGGACGCCCGCGGGGTGCTGCTCGAGCTCGTCGAGCTGCCGAAGGAGCCCGCGGAACACTGATCCGCGAACACTGAGCTGCGGCCCCGGGCGACTCTCGTCTCCGGGGCCGCGGCCGATTCCACCGCCACAGTGTCTCCACTCACGCAGGAAACCACCGGAGCGACTAATCTCTGAGGCAGACCTTGAAAGGACCGTTCGTGACTGAATCGACTGGCGATCTCGCCACTGAGGAAACCGGCCTCAGCCTGTTCGAGGACAGCGCAAGTGCCGCCGGCAATTTCCCGCACGCGATGCTCGGATACGACAAGCACTCTGTGGACAGCTACATCCGCGAGATGGAGTCGAAGTTGGCCGACCTCAAGGCCCAGGTCCGAGAGCGGAGCAGGGAGATCCAGTTCGTCAGGTCCGAGGTCGGAACAACCGACTTCACCCGCCTCGGAGCACACGCGACCAGTCTGCTCAAGGCGGCCGAGGCGCAGGCCGGAGACATCATCGACAGGGCCGAGCACGAGGCGGAGCGGATCAAGACCGAGGCGAGGCGCTCCGCCGCCGCGCTCCGCGACATAGCGCAACAGGAGGCCGACGACGTCCGCCTGACGGGCCTGTCAGCTCTGCGCGAACTGCGGCAGGTTCAGGCCGAGGCCGGGGAGGCCGCCCTTGAGCAGGCGCGACGGGACGCCGACCTGCTTGTGGAGGACGCAAGGCAGCGGGCGAAATCCCTCGTCGACGCCGCGAACCAGAAGCGTGACGCGCTGCTGGAGACCACCCGGGTCGAGGCCCTACGAAAGGAGCAGGAGGCCAAGAGCAAGGCATCGCAGATCCTCGCCGCCGCCCACAAGGATGCCGAGGATTCACTCGCCAGGACAGTCTCCGACGCCAAGGACGCAGAGGACCTCCTGGTCGAGCGCCTTGCACAGTCCGACAAGGACATCGCGGCCGCCGACCTGCGCGCCGCCAGCGCCCGCGAAGAGGCCGCGATGGTCAGGGCGGATGCGATCAAGCAGGCCGAGGAGATCCGGCTCGCGGCGACCCGCGAGAGCGAGGCCACCCTCGCAGCGGTGCGCGAGCGCGCCCGCCAGCAGGAGGAGGATCTGGAGGAGCGGGTCGCGTGGCGCACCGAACAACTCAAACGCGAGATCGCCTCACTTGAAGCCCGCAAGTCGAACGCGCTCGGCCAACTGAACAACCTGCGCGCCCTCGCGGAGGAATCGGGAGCCCAGTTCGCGGACGAGCCGACAGCCGTCATTCCGAACAACTGACCGTGGACCAACCCACCCAGGAGGATCCGCAACCTGGGACCCACCTCCCGATCGCCACGAACCAGCACAGACGACGCGGTGCGTGGAGGTGGCTGCGGGGCGCGGGCCGCAAGGTGAGTGTCTTCGTCGCCCCACCGCCGTTGGAGGAACCGGTCCCGGTGCCACCGGCTGAACCGCTGCATCTGGATCAGAAACAGCGTTCCCCGCTGTTCATGGGCTTCTTCGGGGGTATCGGTGTCCTGCTGGCGATCGCCCTCGGGCAGGCGGTCATCCAGGTCCAGAGCGTACTCATCCTCGTGGTCCTTTCCATGTTCCTGGCCCTCGGCCTGAACCCGGCGGTCGAGTCCCTCACCCGCCGCCGCGCCCCGCGCAGCCTCGCCGTCACGATCGTCACGCTGGCGCTCCTCGGGGTGATCGCGCTTGGGTTCACCGCCCTGGTGCCGATCCTCACCGAACAGACGACACGGCTCAGCAGCAACCTGCCCGGGCTGCTCCAGAACCTCGTCGAGCAGCCCCAACTGCGCGAACTCAACGACCGCTACCTGATCACGTCGCGGATCGAGTCATTCCTCGCGTCAGGCAACCTGATCAACACTCTCTTCGGCGGCATCATGGGCGCCGGACGCATCGTCGCCAACGTCGTGTTCTCGTTCATCATGACCCTGGTGCTCACCATCTATTTCCTGGCCTCGCTCCCCTCGATCAAGGAGACGATCTACGCGCTGGCGCCTGCGAGCCGTCGCCCCCGCGCCAAGTACCTTGCAGATGAGATCTTCCGCGGAGTGTCGGGCTACATCATGGGCATGTTCGTGATCGTGGCCTTCGCGTCGGTGTGTGCGTTCATTTTCATGAACCTGGCCGGGTTGGGCGCATACTCCCTCGCGTTGGGTTTCGTGGTGGCCCTGTTCTGTTTCATCCCGTTGGTCGGCTCATCGCTGGCGATGATCTCCGTCGCTCTGGTCGGCTTCGCCATCGACCCGGCCATCGGGATCGCGACCATCATCTATTTCCTGATCTACCAGCAGTTCGACGCGTACGTGTTGTACCCGAACGTGATGAAGAAGACCGTCAAGGTGCCAGGTGCACTGGTCGTACTGTCCGCGATCATCGGGGGCATGCTGTTCGGCATCATCGGGGCACTGATCGCCATCCCGACCACCGCGGCGGTACTGCTGCTCTACCGCGAGATTGTCCGCCCAGCGCTGGACGCGTCCTGAGCACGAAGGTAGGTTGATCGGGTGCGTTTGGTTATTGCCCGGTGTCAGGTCGACTACGTCGGTCGCCTGACCGCCCACCTACCGATGGCCACGCGACTGGTCCTGGTCAAGGCGGACGGATCGGTCTCGGTGCATGCCGACGACCGTGCCTACAAGCCGCTGAACTGGATGAGCCCGCCCTGCACGCTGAGCGTCTCGGAACCAGATCCCGAGACCGCCGCAGCGCTCGGGGTCACCGAGGTCTGGCAGGTCAAGGCAAAGGACGGCGACACCCTACGGATCTCGCTGGCAGAGGTGTTCCACGACTCCGCACACGAACTCGGGATCGACCCGGGGCTGCAGAAGGACGGGGTTGAGGCACACCTCCAAGCGCTCCTGGCGGATCACCCGTCCACGCTGGGTGAAGGCCTTGCGCTGGTCCAACGCGAGTACCTCACCCCCATCGGGCCCGTCGACCTGCTTCTGCGCGACGGCTCAGGCAGCTACGTCGCCGTCGAGGTGAAGCGTCGCGGCGAGATCGACGGCGTCGAACAGTTGACCCGGTATCTGGACCTGATGAACCGCGATCCCCGACTCGCCCCCGTGCGCGGCATCTTCGCAGGGCAACAGATCAAACCGCAGGCCCGCACGCTGGCCGCAGACCGTGGCATCGAATGGCGGCTGATCGACTACGACGCGCTGCGCGGCATGGACAATGCGGATGAGCGGTTGTTCTGATGGCCAAGCGCCCGTCGAAACACCTGCGCACGCCGCGGCCGCTGCTCTCCGGTGGATCGCAGCGCAGGGTGCGCAAGGGCGGCGTCGACTACATCGTCAGGGACGTGGCGGCTCAGCGTTCGCAGAAGGAGTACCGCTGTCCGGGATGCTCACAGCGGATCGCTCCAGGCACCGCCCACGTCGTCGCCTGGCCCGCAACGCCTCCTCCCGGTAGCGAGTCCGGGCTCGAGGTGCGCCGCCACTGGCACCCGCACTGCTGGAGCGTGGCATCGTGAGGCTCCACGAGGTCGTCATGGGATCGAGCTACCGCCAGGTCGTCTTCCTGCACGGCCTGTTCGGGCAGGGTAAGAACTTTGGCTCGATCGCCACAGCGCTCTCCGATACCGCGACGTGCCATCTGGTCGACCTTCCCAACCACGGCCGCTCGCCTTGGACCGAGGATTTCGATCTGGATGAGCAGGCCGGCCTCATCGCGGAATGGATCGCCGACACCATCCCCGCGCCGGTGGCGCTCATCGGGCACTCGCTGGGCGGCAAGATCGCGATGCGGCTAGCTCTGCAGCATCCGGAACTGGTCGACCGGCTCATGGTGGTCGACATCTCGCCCGCCAGGAACGAGGCCGCGCAGTCGTTCGACGTGCTCGTCGCGGCGCTGCGGCACCTGGACATCGACCACCTCACCAGCAGAACCGGTGCGGACCGCGCCCTGCGGGCTGAGATCCCCAACGATGTGGTCCGCCGGTTCCTGCTCCAGAACCTTCAGCACAAGGGCGAGCACTGGTCCTGGGCGGCGAACCTGGACCTGCTGGGCGACTCCCTCTATGAGGTTGGGGGTTGGCCGAGCATCAACGGCACCTACGACGGCCCGGTGTTCTGGGTGACCGGCGGTCGCTCACCGTACGTCCTGCCTGAACACACGGCCATCATGCGCGAGCTCTTCCCGAGGATGGTTCAGATCACTCTCAAACGGGCCGGCCACTGGGTCCATGCCGACGAACCGGGCGCCTTTCTCGAGATCTGTCGACGTTTCCTGGCAGCCCAGTCGTGAGGCGGCTCAGCCCAGCGCGACCGAGGTGATCAGGGCCTCTGCGATGGGTGAGGTGCCATCGGCCGCGTCCACTCCCTGCGCAGCAATGCCGCCGACCACGTCGATCCCCGCCTGGTCCATCGTCCCGAACACGGTGTAGTCGGGGGGCAGATCCGTATCGGCGTAGACCAGGAAGAACTGCGACCCGCTGGTGTCCTTGCCGCGGTTGGCCATCGCCACGGTGCCCGCCGGGTACGACGTCGAGTCGGTGACTTCATCTTTCATGGTGTATCCGGGCCCGCCGGTTCCGGTCCCGGTGGGGTCACCGCACTGCAGCACGAAGATGCCGTAGTCGGTCAGGCGGTGGCATGAAGTGTCATCGAAATAGCCCTGTTCGGCCAACGACACGAACGAATTGACCGTGCAGGGCGCCTCGGTGCGATCCATTGTGATCGCGATATCACCCGCGGTCAGCTTCAGGGTGGCCGTCACGGTGCCCTCGCTCGGGGCGATCTGCTCCGGCAGGTCGACGGGTTTCGCCGGTGACCCGTCCGACGGATAGGAGCAGGACACGGTGCCGCTGGGCACCTCGTCCCCGGGGTTGGAACTGTTCGCATCCGAACAGGCGGTCATCGCCAGCACACAGCCGACTGTAAGGATGATAGGAAAGAGACGATTGCGCACACGCCTACTTTGTCACATGAACGCTTCCTGAGAGGGACCCGAGCCTGGGCGTGGCGGCAAGTAGATTGGTGCCATGGTCACACTCTCGAAGATCTACACCAGAACCGGCGACGGCGGGTCGACCCGGCTGTCCGACAACTCAGAGGTCGCCAAGACCGACCCACGGGTCGAGGCCTACGGCGACACCGACGAAGCCAACTCCGCCATCGGCGTTGCGATCGCGTTGGGGGGCCTGCCAGACCGGGTGGTGGAGATGCTCGCGCTCATCCGCAATGAGATTTTCGACGTTGGCGCCGACCTGTCGACCCCACTGAATCCGGCACCGAAGTGGCCGCCGCTCCGGATAGAGCAGCGCTCCATCGACCGCCTCGAATCCTACTGCGACGAACTACAGGCGGAATTGCCCGTGCTACGTAGCTTCATCCTGCCCGGCGGCACCCCCTCAGGGGCCCAGCTCCACGTCGCCCGCACCATCACCCGACGTGCGGAGCGCGCAGCCTGGCGTTGCCGGGAGGTGTTTGGAACCGAGCAGGAAGGCGGTGTCAATCCGTTGGCCATCACCTATCTGAACCGGCTCTCCGACCTGCTCTTCATCATGAGCCGGGTCGCCAACGGCACGCAGCATGAGGTGCTCTGGGTCCAAGGCACCGATCGCGAAAAGCCCGGGCCGGTCAGTCAGGGCTGACCGGAAGATAGAAACTGCTCCCCGGGGGCGCCGATTCCAACCAGCTCATCAGCGCCAGCGCCTCGCCGCTCGCCATCGCGAGCGCGTCGGTGGCCCCCGTGGTGCGGTTCTGGACCGTCACCACCACCGAGCCTTCGAACAGCGCGATGGCCTCAAGCCCTTGGGGGATGCGTTGGTGGACGTAGGCCGTCGTCATCCGGGGAAACACGAGCCTTGGCCTGAGGCTGATGGAGAAGGATCGGAACCACTCCAACTGCTCACCGCGGTAGCGGGCGACACCCAGCATCCAGCCCGGCCCCGGCACCCCCTGCACCTGGAATGCACAGTCGAAGAGGCCCCCTTGGCCGGTCAACCATCGGCGCCGGATGTAGAGCAGCACGAACGGGACCAGAATCACCGCGACGACGCCGAGCGTCACCAGCAGGATGTCCCACGGCATGCCTCGTCCCTTCCCCCGATACGTGACTCAGGGCAGCCCCTCGTGGGACCGCCCTGAGCGTGTGTGTGTCGCTAGCCGACCACCTGATTGGCTGCCGCCTCACCGGCTCGGATCTGCGCCTTCAGGATCCTGAGGCGATGCAGTTCCTTGTCGTCGGCCTGACCCTGATAGGCCTTGGTCGACAACGCCGCGGCCTCCTTGTGCGCCTCTTCGAGGCCGACCTCGTGGCCGAGGGTCGCCACCGGAGACAGAATCGACACCCGTCCGTGCGCCACGGAGATGAATCCCCCGTCGACCGCGATGGTCTCGCTCCTGCCGTCGCTGGTGACTACCTCCACGGCGCAGGGCGTCAGCACCGCCATCACCGGCTCATGGCCTGGCAGGATACCGATGTCGCCGTCGACCGTGCGCGCGATGACGTTGATCGCCTCGCCCGACCAGACCTGCCGGTCGGCGGCGACCACCTCCACGTGGAGCGGATCACGGGCCATGGGTCAGCTTTCCTTCTGGATCTTGGCCCACGCAGCCATCACGTCTTCCATGCCGCCGACGTTGAAGAAGGCCTGCTCGGCGATGTGGTCGACGTCACCGTTGCAGATCATCTTGAACGACTCGATCGTCTCCGCCAACGGCACCGACGAGCCCGGGATGTTGGTGAACTTCTCGGCCATGTAGGTGTTCTGCGACAGGAACTGCTGGATACGGCGGGCCCGATTGACAATGATCTTGTCCTCTTCGGACAACTCGTCGATACCGAGGATGGCGATGATGTCCTGCAGTTCCTTGTTGCGCTGGAGGATCTGCTTGACGCGGACCGCGGTGTCGTAGTGGTCCTGCCCGATGTACTGCGGGTCGAGAATGCGCGACGAGGAACTCAGCGGATCGACGGCCGGGTAGAGGCCGCGCGAGGCGATCTCACGGGAAAGTTCGGTCGTGGCGTCCAGGTGCGCGAACGTCGTGGCCGGGGCCGGGTCGGTGTAGTCGTCGGCTGGCACGTAGATCGCCTGCATCGAGGTGATCGAGTGCCCCCTGGTCGACGTGATGCGCTCCTGCAATTGCCCCATCTCGTCAGCCAGGTTCGGTTGGTAGCCCACCGCCGAAGGCATGCGGCCCAGCAGGGTCGACACCTCGGAGCCTGCCTGCGTGAAGCGGAAGATGTTGTCGATGAACAGCAGGACGTCCTGGTTCTGCACGTCGCGGAAGTACTCCGCCATCGTCAGGGCGGACAGCGCGACCCTGAGGCGCGTGCCCGGAGGCTCGTCCATCTGGCCGAAAACCAGCGCGGTGTCCTTGAGGACCCCGGCCTCCTCCATCTCATTGATGAGGTCGTTGCCCTCGCGGGTGCGCTCGCCCACACCGGCGAACACGGAGGTGCCGCCGAAGTTGTGTGCGATGCGGTAGATCATTTCCTGGATCAGGACGGTCTTTCCGACGCCCGCGCCACCGAACAGGCCGATCTTGCCGCCCTGCACGTAGGGGGTCAGCAGGTCGAGCACCTTGATGCCGGTCTCCAGCATCTGGGTACGCGACTCGAGTGCGTCGAACTTCGGGGCGGCGCGGTGGATTGGCCAGCGTTTCGTGATCTCGATCGTCGACGGGTCGACGTTGAGGACATCGCCGGTCACATTCCAGACGTGGCCCTTGGTCACATCACCGACGGGCACCGAGATCGGGGCACCGGTGTCGCGCACCTCGGCGCCGCGGCGCATGCCGTCGGTGGGCTTCAACGCAATGGCGCGCACAATGTTGTCGCCGACCTGGAGAGCGACCTCCATCGTCATGGTCCGCTTCTCACCCATCACCTCGGTGTCGACGAGCAGCGCGTTGCCGATCTCGGGGATCTGATCTCCCGCGAACTCGACGTCCACAACTGGGCCGATGACGCGGGCGACGCGGCCGATGCCGCCGGTGCTGGCCTGCACAGTCTCGCTCACAGTGGCAGTCATTAGTTTCCTCATTCGTTTCCGGCTGATTCGGCCAGCGCCGAGGCGCCACCGACGATTTCAGTGATTTCCTGGGTGATCTCGGCCTGACGTGCCTGGTTGGCTTGCCGTGTCAGCTGCTCGATCAGGGTCTGCGCGTTGTCCGTTGCCGACTTCATCGCCCGCTGTCGGCTCGCCAACTCGGAGGCGGCCGACATCTGGAGAGCGAAGAAGACCCGGTTCGACACGAACATCGGGAACAGTGCATCGAGCACCGTATGCGGGTCGGGTTCGAACGAGTAGATCGGCGCCGACTGATCCGCCGGAGCCTCGCTGTCCTCGAGCGGCATGTCGTCGGAGTCCACGACCTCGACGGGAAGGAGGCGTCGCGGCAGCGGCAGCTGGGTGACCATCGAGACGAACCTGGTGCCGACCGTGTGAACCTGGTCGACCCCGCCCTCCTCGGTCGGCTTCAGGAAGCTCGTTGACAACGCCCTTCCGATCTCGCGCGCCCGCTCAAAGGTCGGTGCATCGGAGAACCCCGTCCAGCTCTGCACGATGGGGATGTTGCGGAAATCGTAGTATCCGACCCCCTTCTGCCCGGTGACGTAGAGGTCGACCTCCTGGCCCTCCGCCATCAGCTTTGCTCGAAGCTGTTCGCCCGCCTTGATGGCGTTGGACGAGTAGGCACCCGCGAGACCCCGGTCGCTCGTGATGACAAGCAACGCTGAACGCTTCGGGT
Organism: Tessaracoccus bendigoensis DSM 12906; assembly: GCF_900141915.1. Lineage (GTDB taxonomy): Bacteria > Actinomycetota > Actinomycetes > Propionibacteriales > Propionibacteriaceae > Arachnia > Arachnia bendigoensis. Next base: position 74,334 of record NZ_FQZG01000010.1, read on the forward strand.
TCGGGACATGCCGGAGGAGCGGATGGTCGATCTCGTCGTTGGCGAACGCGAGGGCGGTCATGGCGTGATCAAGCTCGCGGGTGTAGGGCGCGGCAGCCCGCGCCGCCTGCTGAGCTTTCACGATCCGTGAGGCCGCGATCAGTTCCATCGCGCGGGTGATCTTCTTCGTGGTCGAAACGGACTTCCGACGTTGCCGGAGCTCCCGCAGACTGCTGGCCATCGGATCAGCCCCGCTTCTGGCGGACGATCGTCTCCTGGCCGATCTCCTCGTCGCTCAGCGGAGTGTGGTTCTCACGGCCGACCAGCGACTTGCCCTCAGAGGTACGGAACAGAGGCTTGAAATCAGCCAGGGCCTTGATCGTGGCAGCCTTGCGGTCGTCGCCGAACAGGAAGTCGGACGCGATCCCGCGCAGCACGTCACTGTTGTGGCTGAGGTAGTCGAGGAACTCCTGCTCGAACCGGAGCACGTCTTCGACCGGAACGTCGTCGAAGTGCCCCTCGAGGCCCGCCCACACGCTGATCACCTGGTTCTCAACCGGGTAAGGCGCATACTGGCCCTGCCTGAGCAGCTCGGTGAGCCTGGCGCCCCGGTCGAGCTGCCGCCTTGTGGCGGCGTCGAGATCCGAGGCGAACATTGCGAACGCCTGCATGTCGCGGTACTGCGCAAGGCTGATCTTCAGCGACCCGGCGACCTGCTTCATAGCCTTGACCTGCGCGGCACCGCCGACACGGGAGACCGAGACGCCAACGTCGACCGCCGGGCGCTGGTTCGCGTTGAACAGGTCCGACTGGAGGAAGATCTGGCCATCGGTGATGGAGATCACGTTGGTGGGGATGTAGGCCGACACGTCGTTCGCCTTGGTCTCGATGATCGGAAGCCCGGTCATCGACCCTCCGCCCAGCTCGTTCGAGAGCTTGGCGCAGCGCTCCAGGAGGCGGGAGTGGAGGTAGAACACGTCGCCGGGGTAGGCCTCGCGACCCGGAGGACGTCGGAGCAGCAACGACATCGCGCGGTAGGCCTCGGCCTGCTTGGTGAGGTCGTCGAACACGATCAGGACGTGCTTGCCGCCATACATCCAGTGCTGGCCGATCGCCGAGCCGGCGTACGGCGCGATGTACTTGAATCCTGCCGGATCGGATGCGGGTGAGTGCACGATGGTGGTGTACTCGAGAGCCCCGGCCTGCTCAAGGGTGCCGCGCACCTCTGCGATGGTCGAGCCCTTCTGGCCGATGGCGACGTAGATGCAGCGGACCTGCTTCTTGGGGTCGCCCGATTCCCAGTTCGACTTCTGGTTGATGATCGTGTCGATGGCGATGGCCGTCTTGCCGGTCTTGCGGTCGCCGATGATGAGCTGGCGCTGCCCGCGGCCGATCGGGATCATCGCGTCGATGGCCTTCAGCCCGGTCTGCAGCGGTTCGCGGACCTCCTGACGGTCCATGACGCCCGCGGCCTGCAACTCGAGTGCGCGGCGTCCCTCAATGCCGCTGATCTCGCCGAGGCCGTCGATCGGGTTACCCATCGCGTCGACGACGCGGCCGAGGTAGCCGTCCCCGACAGGGACCGACAGCACATCGCCGGTGCCGTGCACCGTGGAGCCCTCGTCGATGCCTTCAGATTCGCCGAGGACGACGACGCCGATCTCACGCTCGTCCAGGTTAAGGGCGATCCCCAACGTGCCGTTCTCGAAGCGCAGCAACTCGTTCGCCATTGCCGAGGGGAGCCCCTCGACCCGGGCGATGCCATCGCCGGAACTGACGACGGTGCCGACCTCGGTGCGCGTGGCGCCGGACGGAACATACGTCTTGACGAAGGTGTCGAGAGCGCTGCGGATCTCGTCTGGACTGATGGTGAGTTCAGCCATTGCGTCCTACTTTCTGATTCTCACAAGTTGATGAGTTGCCGGCGGGCGTCTTCGAGCCGGGCAGCAACGGTTGATTCGTACACGTCATCGCCGAGGGAGACGCTCACGCCACCCAACACGGCCGGGTCGACGGTGATCTGGATGGACACCGGACCACCGATCTGTGCCTCGAGTGCGGACTTCAGCCGGGCGGTGCGACCGGCGTCGAGGGGTCGGGCGACGGTCACCTTGGCGATCCGTTGACCGGTCAGCCGCGCAGCCATGTCCAGGTACCCCTGGACGGTGTTGACGAAGGTCCGGCGCCGCGCCTTGACCGCGCGGTTGACCAGCTCAAGGGTCAAAGGTGAAACCTTGCCCCGGAACAGACCCGAAACCAGCGAGCGCTTGGCCTCCACCGGAAACGCGGGGTTGCGCAGTGTGGAGCTGAGCTCGTGGTTCTCGTCAACGAGTGCCGAAATCTGGAACAGCTGCGCGGTCACCTCGTCGAGCTTGCGCTCCCTGCGGGCCTGGCTGAGCGCGAGCCGGACCCCCTGGCGATCGAGAGCCGAAACCAGCGCGTTGCCGCTCGGGTGAGCGGCCTTCACGACCGCCTCCAGAACGAGCGACGTCGCGGGAGCCACCCGCTTCGAGAGGAGTTTGCGGGCGAGCCCGGCCCGGGACTCATCGGAGGCCGACGGGTCGGACAGCGATCGACGCAGCATCGGCTGGCCGTCGAGCAGATCGACGACGGCGAACAGCTCGGCGGCCGTGCCGGCATCGGTGGTGATGCCGTCAATTTCGGCGTCGAGCCCGGCGATTGCGGCGTCGCGGGCCGTCATCGGGCCTGCCCTGCCGTCTCAAGCTCGGCGAGGAACCGATCGATGGTGCGCTGTGCGCGGGCATCGTCGTCAAGAGATTCGCCGACGATCCGACCGGCGAGGTCCGTGGCCAGGCCGCCGACCTCTCCACGCAACTCCACGAGCAACTGGGACCTCTCGGCATCCAGCTGCGAGCGACCGGAGTCGAGGATCCGTGCGGATTCCTTGACGGCCTTTTCGCGGGCCTCGGCCAGGATGGTCGCCGACTGGTTCTTGGCGTCCTCGCGGATACGGGCAGCCTCTTCCCGCGCGGCCGAAAGCTGGTCGTTGTAATCGGCCAGCGCCGCCTCGGCCTTCGCCTCGGCTGCCGCAGCGCGCTGCATGCCGCCCTCGATCTTGTCGGACCGCTCCTGGTACATCTTCTCGAAGGCGGGGACGACTACCTTCCACATGATGACGAAGATGATCAGCATCAAAACGATGCCGATGATCAACTCCGACGCGTGGCGGGGCAGCAGGGGCCCTAGATCGAGCTCCTGAAGCACCCCTGTAGTGGGGACCATGACGCGGCTCAGAGAACGAAGGCGAGTGCGATGGCGATGATGGCGAGAGCCTCAACCACGGCGAAGCCGATGAAGGCGGTGCTCATCATGGCGCCACGTGCCTCAGGCTGACGGGCGGTGCCGTTGATGACCGACGCGAAGATCCAGGCGACGCCGAGGGCCGGAGCGATCGTGGCGATCGCGTAGCCGATCATGTTCAGCGAGCCGGTGATTTCGAGGAGGGACATTGTTTTCCTTTCGGATGGCTTACTCGGCTCCTTGTGTGGCCGAGAAGTCGGTTTGGACTTAGTGCGCCTCGGCGATCGAGGTGGACACGTACTGGGCGGTGAGCACGGTGAAGATATAGGCCTGCAGTGCACCGATGAACAGCTCAAGCAGCATGATTACGAGGCTGAATGCCAACGAAACGCCACCGGCCACGTTGAAGAAGGTGTTGTTCGCGTAGGTGATCAGGAATCCACCGCCCACGACAAAGACCATCACGACCAGGTGCCCGGCGAACATGTTCGCAAACAGACGCAGCGCCAGCGTGATGGGGCGCGTGATGAAGGTGGCGAGGAACTCGAGCGGGATCACGATCGGCAGCAGATAGCCGGGGACACCCTCGGGGATCAGTGCCTTCTTCAGGAAACCTCCGAAGCCCCACTTCTTGAATCCAGCTCCGACGTAGATCAGCCAGGAGAGGATGGCGAGCCCGTACGCGTAGCCCACGTTGGAGAACGTCGGGTACATGAAGAGGAAGAACTCACCGAACCAGTTGTTCACCAGGAGGAACGAGAACAGACCGAGCAGGTACGGGAGGAACTTGCGGAAATCCGAGTGCAGGATGTCACGGGCGATGCCATTGCGGACGAACTCGTAGATGTACTCTGCGGCGAATTGGCCCTTGGAGGGCTTGACCTTGAGGTTCCGGGAGGCGATCCACCACAGGATGATCACGAGCAGCGCCCCGATCACCGCCTGAGCGAACGGCTTGTTGAACCAGTCGGGGAGTACCCCCGGCCACATTGAGTCCCACTTGAAGTCGTCGACGCCGGGCGGCGTGTAGCCGCCGCCACCGCTCTCCATCGGAAGTAGCCCTAGTGTCACGTACCGCTCCCGTATCGTTTGATGATCAGGTACAGGCTGAGGACGAGGCCGAGAATCAGGCCGACCGGCAACAACCATGAGGTTTTCAAGAAATAGTCACCAGCCCAGCCCAGGCCCCCGTAGAAGATAAGTCCCGCGAGGATGTAACTGAGCACAACCATGCCATCTTCGGTGCCCGTGGGACCTTTCGGTTCGTTGTCCCCGGGTGGCGTAGGTGTGGTGCCCATGTCGAGGTTGAGCCTAGCGGAAACTCACCGCGGTTTCACCTTGAGACACGCCTGTCCCATAGCACGGGCCGCCCTCAGGATTGCTTTGGGGGCTCGTATTCGTCGTCGTACACCGGTACCCGCTGCCTCGCGGCCACGAGAACCACTCCTCCAACCCAGGCGATCACGGTGCCGGCGACACTCAACACCAGCCAGCCGTCGACGATGTGCGGGGCGACCGCTGGCAGGTTGAGGATCACCCAGAGCCCGGCCGCGATGCCGATGACCCGCACCGCGTAACTGACCAGCACGAGCGCCATTCCCTGCATGGCCTCGAGCTCCGAGGCAACCACCTCGAGTGCCTGCCCGACGCTGTAGAAGATGACCACAGCCGCGAACCCGAGGGCCGCCGTCAGCGCCGCATCCGGTCCTCCGAGCGCGAGCCCCAGCCCGACGACCGTGAGGCCGACCGCGTGGCCCAACGCCAGCCCCCCGAGCATCATCTGGCGGGCGCGACGCGTGGCCGCTGTGATGCGACGCTCACGCATCGGAACGCGCCTCCGACCTCCGGGAGCGCACTGGCAAGAGAGTGAGGAGCGCGAGAACGGCGAGCACGCCCACCACGATCCATACGGTTGAGGTCCGAGGCACCAAGGCCATCGCCACGAGCCCGACGGAGACCGCCGCCGCCCAGCCGTACATCAGCAGCACCGCCCCCCAATGGGAGTGGCCGTGCGCGAGGAGTCGGTGATGCAGATGCTGCTTATCGGCCGAGAATGGATTCTGCCCCTTCCAGGCGCGCCGTATCCAGGCTGTCACCAGGTCGATGAGGGGCAGTGCCAACGCGGCGACCGGCAGCAGGATGGGCAACATGGCCGGAACCACGGCCGAGCCTCCACCGACCACCGACGGGTCCATGCGGCCGGTGTAGGAGATGGCGCTCATCGCCATCAGCAGGCCGAGCAGCATAGATCCCGAGTCGCCCATGAACATCTTGGCCGGATGCCAGTTGTGGAACAGGAAGCCGATCGCCACACCGCAGGTCGCCACCGTGATCAGGCTCGCGGTCGTGGCCCGCTCAAGGCCCTCGACATAGGCCAGGACGTAGGTGTAGCTGAAGAATGCGCCAGACCCGATCGCCACGATTCCGGACGACAAGCCGTCGAGCCCGTCCACGAAGTTGACCGCGTTGACGCAGACGGCGATCACCAGGACCGTGAGCAGGATGCTGGTGGCGTCGTCGAGGGAGATGATCCGCCCAGGCAGGGGGATCCAGAAGAGCCGGACGCCACCGACGACGGCGACACCGGCCGCGAGCACCTGACCGCCCAGTTTGACGAGCGGATTCAGATCGTACTTGTCGTCCAGCGCACCCACTGCCGTGATGATCAACCCGGCCCACAACACCGCAGATGCGTCGTGCATGACCGCGGCATACCGGCCCAGGAACGGCATCTGGAGCGCCACCAGGAGCGCGACGGCCAGGCCACCGAGCATCGCGATGCCCCCGAAGTACGGAATCGGGTGCGTATGCACGTCCCGGTCGCGCACCTTGGCCAGCACCCCGAACCGCACCGCTATGCCCCGGCAGGCACCCGCGAGCAGGTAGGTAGTGCCAGCCGCGATGAGCAGCACCAGAAGGTATTCGCGCATCAGTCGGGGTCAGGCGTCGGGCTAGGTTCAACCGCGGGATCGACCTCCGGCTCCGGCTCCAGCTCCGGAGCATCGATGCCGTCGACGAGCGGCGCATGCTGCCGCAGCGTCTCCAGCGTGATTGCGCCGTCTCGCAGCACCTTGCCTTTGTCGGTCGATGCGAAATCGACGATGGTCGAGGCGACTCCCCCACCGACGGGTCCCCCGTCGAGGTAGACGGCAACCCGATCGCCCAACTGGGCCAAGGCTTCGTCGCAGGTCAGGCCTGCTTCGCGGCCCGAGACGTTTGCCGAACTCACGGCCAGCGGGCCGGTGCGCCGCAGCAGATCCCGTGCCACGTCGAGGTCGGGCACCCGTACCGCGACGGTTCCGAGGCTCTCCCCGAGGTCCATGCCGCTGCGCGGCTGCGCCTTCAGCACAAGGGTCAGCGCGCCCGGCCACAACGCCTTCGCCAGCGCGGCCGCCCCCTCCGGCACCTCGTCGGCGATGGCGCGCAGCATCGACGGCTCGGCGATCAGCACTGGCGGTGGCATGTCGCGGCCACGTTCCTTGGCGTCGAGCAACCCCTGGACCGCATCCCGGTCGAAGGCATCTGCCCCGATGCCGTAGACGGTGTCGGTGGGCAGCACGACGCAGGCCCCGCGTCGGACGGCGTCAACGGCCTCGCTGAGGGCGGCTTCCCGGTCGACGGCAAGGTTCAAGACGCGGGCGGGTTCAGTCACGGCGTTCATCCTACCGGCCCGCGATGGGCTGGGCGGCCGTCACGAAGCGGGGTCGGCCGGTCAGGTCCGCGTGCGGTGTCACGTCCACGAAACCCGCCTCCCGGAACACTTCCATTGCCGCTGGCTGGTGCGAGTCATCGTGTTCGGTGGCTACCAGCGCACCGGGCCTCAGGAGCCTCGAGGCGACCCGCGCCACGACACGGATCGCCTCGAGGCCGTCGACCCCCGAGAAGAGGGCCAGCCCCGGGTCGTGATCCACGACGTCGCTCGGCAGGAAGGGGCGCAGCGTCTCAGGCACGTAAGGCGGGTTCACGATCAGAAGGTCGACGGTGCCGTCGAGGTCGGGGAAGGCCTCGGCCATGTCGCCCAAGACCAACTCAACGCCACGCCCGGCGAGGTTGGCGCTCAGGTAGCCGAAGGCCACGGGATCAACCTCGACAGCGTGGAGGTCGACGCCTCCGATCTCGCTGGCGATGGCCGCTGAGATGGCACCCGAACCTGCACACAGTTCGACGACGCGGCGTGAGGTGCGCTCGCCGAGCCGGTCGAGGGCCCAGCCGACCATGATCTCGGTCTCGGGCCGCGGAATGAACACGCCCGGCCCCACCTTCAAGGTCTCATGACGGAAGTAGGCCACGCCGGTCAGGTGCTGTACCGGCTCCCCCGCCACCCGGCGCGCCGCCAACTCATCGATCCTGGTCTGCTGTTGCGCGGTCACCCGATCGATGAGGACCAGCCGGGACTGGTCGATCCCGAGGACGTGCGCAACGATGGTGCGCGCCTCCGGTCCCGGGCTGGGGCAACCGCCGTTGGCGAGTTCACCCGCCAGCCGGAACGCGGCCTCACTCATCCACCCACCCCGGCGAGCCGCTCGCTGAGGTCCTGCTCGGCGAGGGCGTCCAGCACCGGCGTGAGCGCCCCCTCGAGCACCTGATCCAGGTTGTGCGCCTTGTACCCGATGCGGTGGTCCGTGATCCGGTTTTCAGGGAAGTTGTAGGTGCGGATCCGCTCCGAGCGGTCGACGGTGCGGACCTGGGACTTGCGGGCGTCGGAGGCCTCGGCCGCGGCCTGGGCCTCGGCCTGTTGGATCAGCCTTGCTCGCAGCATCCGCATGGCGGACTCCCGGTTCTGCAGCTGGGAGCGCTCGTTCTGGCAACTGACCACCACGCCCGTCGGCAGGTGGGTGATCCGCACTGCCGAGTCGGTGGTGTTTACCCCCTGCCCCCCTGGTCCCGACGAGCGGTAAACGTCGATCCTCAGATCGTCGGCGTTGATCTCAACCTCGTCCGCCTCGACGTCCGGCATCACGAGGACACCCGCCGCCGAAGTGTGGATGCGACCCTGTGATTCGGTGACTGGGACGCGCTGGACACGGTGTACCCCGCCCTCGAACTTCAGCCGACCGTAGGGCCCGAACTCCTGGTGCCCTGTCGCCTTGACGGCCACCGTCACGGACTTGTAGCCGCCGAGGTCGGTCTCCTGGGAATCCAGCACCTCAATCTTCCACCCGACCTGCTCGGCGTAGCGCATATACATCTTCAACAGATCGCCCGCGAACAGGGCCGATTCGTCGCCGCCCTCGCCGGATTTGATCTCCAGCAGTGCATCGGCATCGTCGTTGGGGTCGCGTGGGGCGAGCAGCCGCGTCAACTTCTCCGTGGAGGCAGCCAGCACCCGGTCGAGTTCGGCAACCTCGTCGGCAAACGACGGATCATCGTCTGCGAGTTCCGCGGCCGCCTCCCGGTCTCCGGTGAGACGACGGAACTCCTCGATCCCCTCGACGATGGGCCTCAGTGAGGCATACCGGCGTCCGACCCTCCGGGAGCGCACCTCGTCCCCGTGCAACGCAGGGTCGGCCAGTTGCTGCTCAAGATCGTGGAACTCATCGATCAGCGGCTGTGCGTTGTCGAACATGTGACTCTTCCCGGGTGTCGGTGCTGGGCAAAAGAAACGAACGCCTGCCGGGCCATGACCCAGCGAGGCGTTCGTCGTCTTCGGCTACTTCTTCTTGGCGTAACGCCTCTCGAAGCGGGCGACGCGGCCGCCCGTGTCGAGGATCTTCTGCTTGCCGGTGTAGAACGGGTGGCACTCGGCGCACACGTCGGCGTTCATGCTGCCCTTCTTGAGCGTGCTGCGCGTGGTGAACGTGTTGCCGCAGGTGCAGGTCACCTGGGTCTCCACGTAATCAGGGTGGATGCCCTGCTTCATGATGGTTCTCCTTCTAGAGTGGCCGGGTCGCTCCCACCGAGACAGGTCGGGAAATGTGCGTGAACCGGCACAACTGACAATTGTGCCTCGCGCGGGCACCGTTTCCAAGTCTGGCGGTTCAGCCTTCCTGAGCGGGCGTGGTCTTGAGCACGCTCAACAGGAAGTCGTGGTTGCTCGGGGTCTTGGACATCCGGGATTTCAGCGTCTCCAACGCCGCCTGGTCGTCGAGACCGGACAGTGCGCGCCGCAGCTTCCAGATGATGTTGAGCTCGTCTCGCCCGAGCAGCAGGTCTTCGCGACGGGTACCGGAGGCGTCGACGTCGATGGCAGGGAAGATGCGCTTGTCCGCGAGTTCCCGCCGGAGCCGCAGTTCCATGTTGCCCGTGCCCTTGAACTCCTCGAAGATGACCTCGTCCATCCTCGAACCGGTTTCGATCAGCGCGGTCGCCAGGATCGTGAGCGAGCCGCCGTTTTCGATGTTGCGGGCCGCGCCGAAGAACTTCTTCGGCGGGTAGAGGGCGGCCGAATCGACACCACCGGAGAGGATCCGGCCGGACGCGGGGGCGGCCAGGTTGTAGGCGCGTCCCAGGCGCGTGATGCCGTCGAGCAGCACCACGACGTCGTGCCCCAGCTCGACCAGGCGCTTGGCACGCTCGATCGCCAGTTCGGAGACCATGGTGTGGTCCTCCGCTGGCCGGTCGAACGTCGACGCGATGACCTCGCCGGAGACGGTGCGCTGGAAGTCGGTCACCTCTTCGGGACGCTCGTCGACAAGGACGACCATCAGGTGGACCTCTGGATTGTTGGCCGCGATGGCGTTGGCGATGGCCTGCATCACCATGGTCTTGCCCGCCTTGGGCGGCGAGACGATCAGGCCACGCTGGCCCTTGCCGATCGGCGAAACAAGATCGATGATCCGGCCGGTCAGGTTGGTCTGCACCGTTTCGAGGCGCAGCCTCTCCTGCGGATACAGCGGCGTCAGCTTGGCGAACTCGGGGCGCCCCTTCGCCTTCTCCGGGTCATCGCCGTTGACGGTGTCGAGGCGGACCAGCGGGTTGAACTTCTCCTTGCGTTCGCCTTCCCGCGGCGTGCGGATGGCGCCCGTCAGGACGTCTCCTCGCCGCAGGCCGTAGCGACGGACGGTCGACATCGGCAGGAACGCGTCGGCCGGGCCTGGGAGATAGCCTGTGGTGCGGACGAACGCGTAGTTGTCGAGGACGTCGACGATGCCCGACACGTTTGCGAGGACATCGTCCTCACTTACCGTCGGTTCCGCCTCCATCCGGTCGAGCCCCTGACCACCCCGACCGGAGCGGCGGTTGTTGCTGTTGTTGCGGTCACGGTTGCGGCGTCGGCGGTTCCGGCGCGAATTGCCTGAGTCGTCGTCGAAGCCGGAAGAGTCCACCTGCGGCGCCTTGGCCGCCGCGGCAGACTGGCTCGGCTGCCCCATCGCGGCGTCGAGCAGCTCGCCCACCTCGGCGTTGGTGTCGTTCTGGGCGCCGCGGTCGCGGGGCCGACGACGGCGGTTGCGTGAACCACCGTCGGAGCCGGTCTCCCCCTCAGCGGAGTTGTCAGACCCGGCGTTTCTGCCCTCCCGGGGCTGCCCTTCCGAACTCTGGGCCTTGCCCGCGGACTCACCGTCGGCCCTGTCTTCACGGTTCTGACTGGCTTCACGGTTCTGACCAGTGCTCTGCCTGCCCTTGTCCTGCGCGACCAGTTCGGGTTGGGATGTGCCTGGCGCGTCCGAACCGCGCTCCTCCGACCTACCCTGCCCTTCGGACCTGGCTTCGGCGGAGCGATCCCGGCGAGGGTTCGCACCCTGTTCAGGCTCCGTAGATCGGCGTTCTGCCCGGGGCGCTGAGGCCGCGCCCGTCGATTGGATCGCGGCGATGAGTTCGCCCTTACGCATCGCGGAGATGCCTTTGATCCCGAGGCCGGAGGCCACCGACTTGAGTTCAGGCAGCTTCATGCCGTCCAAACGGGAACCGTTTTCGGTCACGGATTTCCTTCCACAAAAGACCGATGGGCGAGTGCAAGAGCCTCATCGGCTGACAAAGATGGGTTCACCAGAGCGCTGCACAGGCATGGAACTTACATTTCGCAGCTGGGCGCCATCGATCAGTGAACGCAACAAGCCTAGCACCGTCGGAGAGATGGGCAAAGCCGCCGAATTTCAGGCCCCACTCCGGCCGGTGGATGAGCGGACCACGAGTTCGGGTGCGATCACGGTTCGGCGCGGAGCACCGTCGTCGCCTCGGAGCCTGGCCAGCAGGGTCTCCCCCGCCACCTCACCGACCCGGAAGGTGTGCGCCTCGACCGTCGTCAGGGCCAGGAAGCGGGACTGCGCCAGTTGCGAATTGTCGAAACCCACCAGCGAAACGTCGCCCGGCACCTCACGCCCCAGCTCCCGCAACGCGGCCCTCGCGCCGAGCGCCATGGTGTCATTGGCGGCGAAGACGGCAGTCAGGTCCGGATTGGCCCTGAGGAGTTCGCGGGCGCCCAAGTACCCGCCCTCCTCATTCGTATCATTCTCAGCCCCCGCATCCTCGGGGGTCAGACGATGCTCGGTCATCCAGCCCCGGTACGCCTTCAGGCGCCCGAGCGCGGACCCGCCTGTCCCCGTCACATGTCCGATCCGACGGTGCCCGAGGCCGAACAGGTGACCGAGCGCCAGCCGCATCCCCTGTAACTCGTCGGTCGACACGATGTCCGCGCCCGCGACCTCGTGCAGGCGCCACCCGGATACCACGACAGGCACGCCCAGCGGTCCATGATCATGCCCCGGCTCCGCGGCGATCACCAGGGCGTCGACCTGAGTGGAGAGGAAGCCCTCGATCGCGTTGCCCCCGGCGTCGCCGCGGTGCTCGCGGACCGCGATGTGGAACCCCTCGGGTTCGAGCACCCGCTGCAGCCCGTGGAGGACGTCCACGTACCAGGGATTGCGGAAGTCGTCGATGACGAGGCCGACGGCCCTGGTTCTCTTGGCTGCGAGAGACGCGGCCGCTCGGCTGGGCCGGTACCCCAGACGCTCGATGGCAGCCTTCACGGCCTCGCGCTTGGCCGGGCTCACGAGATCTGAGCCGTTGAGCACCAGGGACACGAGGGACTTCGAGACCCCAGCCTCACGGGCGACGTCATAGATGGTCGGTCGGCGGGCGCTGTTCACCGCTTCACCCTAACCAGTGGCCGATCCTTGTCGCTATACAGAGCAGAAGCGACCGCCGGCCGAGCCTTGTCGCACGTCACCGCCCGGACCTCGTGTCGGCCAGATCCGCGTCACCAGCGAGATGCCGCAGGTGGGCCGTCGGCTGGGCAGAGATTTGAGCAGGATTTACAACTCATTGAAGCAACGACGGTGTTGTCTGCTGACGATGCCAGCATCTGACCAACGAGCAGTAGATCCTGCTC
>NZ_FQZG01000071.1 GCF_900141915.1 Tessaracoccus bendigoensis DSM 12906
CCCGGACATCATTGAGTTGGAGACCTTCGACGCCGGCCACACGCTCTGCTGGAACACCGACCCCGACCGGTGGCAGGACGCAGTGACCGCCTGGCTCCAGGCGCGTGTCCCACGCTGATCGGCTGAACGGAGCGACCAACCTCGGCACCCATCTCGTTCGGCCACGCCCGGAGAAACCCCACTCAAGCCGTACCTCCGCCGGTATCATCGTGAGTGTTGGCCTGCCTGGGCCATAGAGCGAGGGAGGACCAACGTGGCTGAGCCGTGGCTGTCCGCAGACGACATCGCCGCCCACCTCGGGGTCACCAAAGACACCGTCTACACCTGGATCGCCGAGAAGGCCATGCCCGCCCACAAGGTCGGACGCCTCTGGAAGTTCCAAGCCAGCGAGATCGACGACTGGGTGCGACGAGGTGGTGCTGCCGCCGACTCCGAACCCTCTCCGCCGGGGTGAGCGCTTCGCTCGCTTCGAGTCGCCGCTGACACTTTGTCGGTGGCACCACATATCCTGATCCACTGCCCAAAATCGGAAGGAGGCACCAGATGAGCATCGCGTCTCAGGGACATGACCGATACGCCCTGTCCTTCACCAGCGGTGCCCTCCTGACTCGGGAGGCGGTGATCGCCGCGCCGCTCTTCCAGGAAGTTCGTGACTGGGGTCTGGTTCGAGACCAGCTCCGTTCAGAGAACTTGCTCCAGGCGCGAACCGCCTCGTCCGGATTCCGGTTGGCGCGCGAGGTCGCGCAGCGATTGGCGGTGCTCACGGACCCAGAGCTGGAGTTGCTGCGAGACGCCAGCCCCAGTGAACGCGGTCACCTGATGTGGGTCGCCGCGTGCCGGCGCTACGCGCTCATCGGCGACTTCGCGGAAGAGGTAGTACGCGAGCGCTTCCTCCTGCTCACTCCCACCCTGGGATACGACGACTTCGACAGCTTCGTTCGCGGGAAGGCGCTGTGGCACCCCGAGCTCGCAGAGGTGAAGGACTCGACGTTGCAGAAGCTCCGGTCGACCGTGTTCCGCATGCTGACGGAGTCTGGACTGCTTGCGGGCGGCGAGATCGTCAACGCGGCGCTGTCAGAGCGTGTCCGGGACGCACTCGACGCTCAGGTACCAAGTGACCTCCGCTACCTCCCGACCCGTGACAGCAAGGAGGTCTCGTTGTGACGCCCAATGAACTTTCTCGCCAGGAAGAGCATCTGTTCGCGGTGCTCAGTGGCGAGCGCTTCCTGAAGATGGAGGGCTTGTCGAACGAGGTCCCGTTCTTCATCTACCCCTACGAACCGGAGCACGCGCTCGATGTGGCGAAGGCGAAGAAGCGGGTCAAGAACCGCCTGGCCAGCAAGGGCATCGAGGTACGCGAGATCAACCTCTATGACTTGTCGGTGGACGTACTCAAGGAGCGCGGCGACTGGTATGAGGTGCTTGAGGTCGAACCCGAGCTCGACAAGGCTGAGTTCACCGAGATGTTGCAGTCCATGCTCAACCCGCAGCAGCACCTGGCTCCCGCAATCCGCGAGCGGCTGGCTGACGGCGAGTTCGACATCGTGTTCCTGACCGGGATCGGCGAGGTCTTCCCCTACATCCGGTCCCACAACGTGCTCAACAACTTGCAGAGCGTTGTGGTGGGCCGGCCAATGCTCATGTTCTTCCCCGGCCGCTACGAGCAGTCCGACACTCTCGGCTCATCGCTAGTGCTGTTCGGCAGGTTGAAGGACGACCAGTACTACCGCGCCAAGAACATTCTGGAACAGGAACCGTGACCGTTATGCAGCTCACCGAGATTTTCGCTAAGGACGTCCAGCGGCCCATCGAGGGCGTCATCAAGGCCGACGACGTTGCGCACCTTGGCACCGAGGTCGACGAGTACGTCCTGACCAACGAGGCCGCCAAGGGGCTGGAGTTGCTACTGGAGGCGTACACGAACTACACCAACGCGAACGGCGTGTGGATTTCAGGCTTCTTCGGCTCCGGCAAGTCGCACCTCTTGAAGATGCTCGCGCACCTTCTCGGCGATGTGGAGGGCGACGGCTTCCCTCGCGAGCGTGTCTCGGAGAGCTTCCGCGCCAAGGCGACGGATGCGTTCTTGCCACCGCTGCTCGACAAGGCAGACCGAATCCCGGCCAAGAGCCTGCTGTTCAACATTGACCAGAAGGCCACCCTGATCAGCAAGGATCAGACCGACGCGCTGCTGCGCGTGTTCGTGAAGGTCTTCGACGAGTCCCGTGGCTACTACGGCGACCAGGGTCACATCGCGCGGTTCGAGCGGCAGCTCGACGACGAGGGCCAGCTCGACTCCTTCAAAGAGGCATTCCTTGAGGTTTCGGGCCGGGACTGGGTGGAGCGCCGGCCGAGCTTCGGGCTTCCGACCGTGCGACGCCAGGTCAACGAGGCATACGCACAGATCACCGGGTTGGACGCGACGACCGCGCCCGACATCCTGAAGACCTATCAGGACACCTACTCGGTGTCGATCGAGGACTTCGCCGACGAGGTGCGCGCCTGGCTGAACAAGCAGCCTGCCGGCTACCGGCTCAACTTCTTTGTCGATGAGGTCGGGCAGTTCATCGGCTCCAACACCCATCTGATGCTGAACCTTCAGACGATCGCAGAGTCCCTCAACACGAAGTGCGGCGGACGGGCCTGGGTGTTCGTGACCTCGCAAGAGGACATGGACAAGGTGGTCGGCGACCGCACCAAGCAGCAGGGCAACGACTTCTCGAAGATTCAGGCCCGGTTCAAGACCCGCGTGAAACTCACCTCCGCCGACGTAGAGGAGGTCATCCGCAAGCGCCTGCTGGAGAAGAACGACAAGGGCACGCAGGTGCTCGAAGCGGTCTACGCGCAGGAGTCAGCGAACTTCAAGACCCTGTTCGACTTCGTTGATGGCGCCAAGACCTACCGAAACTTCACCGACGAAGCCCACTTCGTCGGCACCTACCCGTTCGTGAGCTATCAATTCCCGCTGTTCCAGGCCGCGATCGAGGGCATCTCCGACCACAACGTGTTCGAGGGCCGCAACAGCTCCGTCGGAGAACGTTCCATGCTCGGCGTCGTCCAGCAGGTCGCCAAGGACATCGGCGATGTCGAGATCGGGTCGCTGGCAACCTTTGACGCCATGTTCGCCGGCATCCGCGCGTCGTTGAAGTCCGCAGCACAGCGCTCGATCGACCGCGCCGAGCGTGACCTCCCCGACAGCGGCTCACCGGTCACCAAGCTCGCGGTGCGGCTACTCAAGGCGCTCTTCCTGGTGAAGTACGTGGAGAGTTTCCAAGCCACCCCGCGCAACCTGACCGTGCTCGTCTACGACCGGTTCGGGCTCGATCTGCCCGCGTTGTCCAAGCAGGTCCAGGCTGCGCTAACGCTGCTGGAGACGCAAACCTACGTGCAGCGCAACGGCAACGTCTACGAGTACCTGACCAACGAAGAGCAGGTGATCGAGGAAGAGATCAAGAACGTCGAGATCGACTCCTCCGAGGTGTCCACCCGGCTGAACAAGATTCTGTCCGGCGATGTCGTCAAGACCTCCAAGCTCCGATACGCCAAGAACGGGCAGGACTTCCCGTTCGGGTACAAGCTCGACGACCAGGCATTCGGCCAGCAACGCGAGCTCTCGCTGCACTTCATCACTCCCGAGTACCCGTATGGTCCGGAAGAGATTCGGATGCACTCGGCAGGCAAGGACGAGCTTCGTGTGATCCTCGCGCCTGATGACCGGGTGCTGGCCGACCTGCGGCTGCTGATCAAGACCGAAAAGTACACCAAACGCAAGCAGACCAGCTCGCTGTCACCTGTCGAGGAGCAGATTCTGCGAGCCAAGGCGACTCAGAACGCTCAGCGTGAGAAGGAACTTGTCGAACGCATCCGACGGGCCGTGGGACGAGCCGATCTCGTGATCAATGCCGCAGACCTCACAGTGGCGTCGCAGGATGCGGTCACGCGGATCACCGACGGATTCCAAGACCTCATTGCTCGGACCTACACCCAACTGACCCTCCTTGACGGGCGCACCTACTCCGAGCAGCAGGTTGCCGGGTTCGCGAACCCTGACCAGTCCGGAATGATCGACGACGTCTCGATCCATGCGCTCGCAGCGCCGGCAGACGAGATGCTGTCCTACCTGCTTCAGCGCGACCGGCTCGGCGAGCAGGTCACGGTCAAGAAGATCGTCGAGCACTTCCAGGCCAAGCCCTACGGCTGGGACCTGGCCTCCATCGAGTGCGTCACAGCCTGGCTCGTCGGCACCTCGAAGATCACCATCACAGTCGACTCGAACATCCTCAAGCGCAGCGAAGTCGCCGCCGCACTCCGCAACACGCAGAAGCACTCCCACGCCGTCGTCGCTCCGCAGAAGACCTTCGACCAGCGCAAGATTGCGGCACTGCGCGCCTTCTGCACGGACTTCTTCGACGAACCTGCCGTGCCGAAAGACCCGCTCGAACTTGCCCGGCACTCCAGCGAACGCCTCCGGGCAAAGTGCGAGGAACTCAAGGCGCGAGTCAGCGGCTCGAAGTATCCATTCGTGACTCAGCTCGAAGCGCCGATCACGCTGCTGGAGTCCGTCGTCGGCAGACCCGACGACTGGTACCTGACTGACTTCGCGATCGCCGACGATCTGCTCGACGCAAAAAGCGAGATCATCGACCCCATCCAGGCATTCCTCGGCGGTGCTCAGCGCAAGATTTACGACGAGGCAACCGAACTGCTCGCCAGCAACGCCAGCAACCTGAACTACCTGCCCTCCGGCAGCAGCCAGGAAGTGGCGCAGCTCCTCGCAGACCCGCAGGCATTCCGCGGCAACCGGATGACCAAGCTCAAGGCCGCCGCAGTCCAACTCCAATCCCGCATCGACGAGGCTCTCGTGGCAAACCGCGACGGTGCACTCCTGGAGATCGACTCCCGATGGGCGCCGCTCCAGACCAGCACGATCTATCTCGAAGCAACCGACGAAGCACAGAACGGCGTGACACAGAAGGTCGGCGCGGTCCTCGACCGGATCGGCCGCGAAGACCAGATCGCAGTCGTCCGCGAGATCGCGAACACCTTCGAGGAACGCACCTACCCGGCCATCCTCGACCAGCTCGCAGCCTCCCCCCGCAGCACCGACAGCACCGACGCGGAGGGCGGCGGTGAGCCCACCCCTGCACCGGCCAAGAAGCGGACTGTCTCGGTCAAGAGCATCAACGCTCAAGGAGTCCACGGCGTCCTGGAAACCGAGGAGGACGTCGATCGCTACCTCGACGCGCTGCGCACGGCCCTGATCCGGGCCCTGAACGACGACAAGCGCATCGCGCTGTAGGAGACAACACACATGGAAACCGCACCGCTGAAGAGCTTCGCCACCTGGGCCAGACGCGAGCTCATCACCCAGGTCAGCGCCCGCCTGACCGCCGTGCTCGCACCAGCATCACCAGAGCGAGTCGAGAACCAGCGCACCGTGGCCATGCTCGAACGCGACATCGCGACCGCTGGCGGCGGAGCCAAGGGCAAGGACGCTGTCGCCGACAAGGTCGCCTACACCTGGTTCAACCGCATCATCGCGCTGCGCTTCATGGACGCCAACGGCTACACCGGCAGCGGGGTCGTCTCGCCAGCCCCCGGCCAGCAGACCGGGCAACCAGAGATACTCGCAGATGCCAAGCGTGGCAGCATCGACCCAGCCGTCGTCAGCAACAAGCGCACCCTCGATGCCATCACTGGACTCCTCGACGGAACCCGCCCCAGCGCAGACGCCCAGGGTGAGGCCTACACCCTGCTACTCGCCGAGTACTGCCGCTACTGGAACCGCTCAATGCCGTTCATGTTCGAGCGCGAGGGCGACTACACCGAACTCCTCATCCCCGCGAACCTTCTCGCCGCAGACTCCATCCTCAGCAAGGCCGCATCGACGCTCACGGCAGAGGTCTGCCGCGACGTTGAGGTCATCGGCTGGCTCTACCAGTTCTACATCGCCGAGCGGAAAGACGAAGTCTTCGCCGGATTTAAGAAAGGCAAGAAGGCAGGTGCCGATGAGATTCCCGCCGCGACCCAACTCTTCACCCCACACTGGATCGTCCGATACCTCGTCGAGAACTCGCTTGGTCGCCTCTGGATGCTCAACCACCCCTCCTCTCGGCTCATCGAGCAGATGGACTACTACATCGCCCCTGCCGACGAAGAAGCAGACTTCCTCACGATCAGCAGCCCCGAGGAACTGAAGATCATCGACCCTGCCTGCGGCTCCGGCCACATGCTCACCTACGCCTTCGACCTGCTCTACGCGATCTACGAAGAAGAAGGCTACGCACCCTCCGAGATTCCCGAGCGGATCCTCGCCCACAACCTCTACGGCACCGAGATCGACCCGCGTGCGGGGGCGCTGGCGGCCTTCGCGCTCACCATGAAGGCGCGAGCGCGGCAGCGTACGTTCCTCAACAAGCGACAGACAGCGAACATCTGCGTGATCGGGACGATCGCATTCAACCCCAGCGAACTCGACTTCCTTCTCACTCACGATGGCGATCAATACTCGGAAGAGGCCTTCTGGAATCAGTTCAAGCGAGCGGAGGTTTTCGGCTCACTTATCCGACCCAAAGTCGAGCAAACCGCAGAACTGTCACGCCATCTTGAGGAACTTGGCGACGGCGGAGACATATTGGAAGCGGACCTTCTTGGTCGAGCGGCACAAGTTGTCAGGCAAGCCGAACTGCTCGCCGGCAAATACTCTGTCGTCGTCGCCAATCCTCCATACATGGGCACGAAGAACATGTCTGCCGAGTTGTCGGACTATGCAAAGGCCCACTATCCAGACACCAAGACTGACTTGTTCGCAATGTTCATCGAACGATGTCAAGAGCTCACTGAAGCCGATGGTGGACATGCGGCGCTGATTACGATGCAGTCGTGGATGTTCCTTTCTTCATTTGAGAGATTGAGGGAGCGTCTCCTGCGCGTCTCGCCGCCGACCTCGATGGCACATCTCGGAGAGCGGGCCTTTGACTCGATTGGGGGCGCCGTCGTATCCACGACTGCCTTTGTTCTGGAAGTTGGGCGGCCGCTTAATGCCGAAGGCACGTACCTCCGTTTGATCGACGGACGCAATGAGGCGGAGAAGTCTCAGATGATGCTCACCGCGGCGCGCGGTGGCGCGAATAGGTACTTGAGCACGTCTCGAGTCTTCACGGAGATACCGGGCGAACCGATCGTCTATTGGCTCTCTAAGGCAATGCGAGAGTCGTTCTCAAAGGGTCGCCCTCTACGGGACATTGCTGAGCCCCGGAAAGGGATGGACACGGGCAACAACGCACGGTTCCTACGCGCCTGGTGGGAGGTTTCGCACAAATCGACATCGCTAACCGAGTTCCGTGCCGGCGCCTGGGTTCCCTACAACAAAGGCGGCGGGTTCCGCAAGTGGTACGGGTACCGCGAGTTTCTTGTGGATTGGCGTGACGGCGGATCGCAGATGCGAACTAGAAGTGGCTCCCGCTACTTTGGTCGTGAGGGCTGGACGTGGGGTACGGTGACGTCCGGCGGCCTTTCCATGAGGTTCACACCAGCTGGGGCTGCTTTTGACAACGGCGGCTGCACGCTCTTCTCCAGCAATGACCTCGACGTTCCAGCTCTGATCTTGAACTCAACGACCGCAGACGCGATCTTGGCAGCGATCTCTCCAACACTGAATTTCCAGCCAATCAACATTGGCGCAGTGCCAGTGGTGACCTCGGAGGAGCTCGTTTTCGAGGCACCGTCGTTGGTGGCATCTCTTACTGCCGCGGCCCGCGCAGACTGGGACTCCTTCGAGACATCATGGGACTTTCGGTCGCCCGCCTGGCTTGGCGACGGCAGGCGCTCTGAGGCTCGGATGTCGGACGAGATTGCGACATTGTCGGCACGATGGGCGCGCATGTCGATAGAACAGCAGGACAAGGAGGCTGCCGTTGACCGCCTTGTCGCGGAGACGTACGGGCTCCTCGGAGAAGTTCCGATTGGCACTTCTCTGGATCGCGTTTCACTCACCCGAAACGTTGCATTCAGGTATGGGTCAGGAAAGAGTGAGGAGGAGTACGCTGCGCTTGAGCGGGCCGATCTAGTGCGGGAGTTTGTTTCCTTCGCGGTGGGTTGCATGTTTGGTCGGTACAGCCTTGACGCGCCCGGTCTGGTCCTTGCGGACCAAGGCGCGACTCTGCAGGACTTCTACGCAGAGGTTCCAGCTCCGGCCTTTGCCCCGGACGGAGACAACGTCCTCCCGATCGTTGATGGTGACTGGTTTGAGGACGACATCGTGGCGCGGTTCCGGCAGTTCCTCCGGGTTGCCTTCGGGGAACGGCACTTCGAGGAGAACCTTCGGCTCGTTGAGGAGTCGCTCGGCGTCAAGTCGCTACGGGAGTACTTCATCACCGGGTCGGGCCGGTCGAAGTTCTACGACGACCACGTCCAGCGGTACAAGAAGCGCCCGATCTACTGGCTGTTCTCCAGTCCGAGAGGGTCGTTCAACGCGCTGATCTACATGCACCGCTACACGCCGTCCACGGTCTCCACGGTGCTGAACGAGTACCTACGCGAGTTCGAGTCGAAGTTGGAGGCGAATCTCCAACATCAGGAGTGCCTCGCCGCCGGAGACGGTACGCCTCGCGAGAAGGCAGCGGCACTGAAGGAAGCCGAGCGGCTGCGCAAGGTGCTGGTGGAACTCGGCGAGTACGAGCATGACGTGCTCTACCCGCTGGCGTCTCAGCAGATCGCCATCGACCTCGATGATGGGGTGAAGGCCAACTATCCGAAGTTCTACCCCGCCCTCAAGAAGATCGCAGGGTTGGAGGCTACCGATGACTGAGACCGAGTTCGCCTCGGCGGGCGAGGAGATTGTCGTCTCGCCGGGACGAGTTTCTGTGGAGGCTGCCTATGTCTGGCGAGTTTGAGCTGGACGAGCACGGCCGAGTGCGCGCGCGTGAAGGGAAGACGCTGGAGTTCAAGCGTGACCTGTCATCACCGACGAAGCCGTTGCGCACGATTGTCGCGTTCGCCAACTCCGCCGGTGGCCGTCTGGTCATCGGTGTGGACGACGATGGCACTGTGGTCGGCGTGGCTGACCCACTCACGGAGGAAGAGCGCATCACGAGCTTGATCGCGGATCGCATCTCGCCGCAGCTGGTTCCTGCCATCGACCTCGTGACCGTTGGCGAAGCGACAATCCTCGTGGTGGACGTGCCGCTGAGTACCCGCCGTCCGCACTTCATGACCGATCACGGACCCGAGCACGGAGTCTATGTACGCCTGGGATCGACGACACGGCAAGCCGACCCTGCCCTGGTGGCAGAACTTGAACGCAACGCGCGCGGCGTGGCGTTCGAAGACCTGCCTGAGACACGAGCCTCGCTGGATGATCTCGATCTGAAGGCGCTGTCGGAGCTGCGCGGGCGCAGTACCGATGTCGATGATCTCGTCGCGCTGGGGCTCGCGGTCAAGCAGGGAGGCGAGATCGTCCCGACGTATGCGGGCCTTCTCGCGGCGTGCCCCGATCCCACCCGCTTCCTGCCCTCCGCGTGGGTCCAGTGCGGCCGGTTGCGTGGTGCCAGCGGGACTGACATCTTCGATCAGACCGAGGTTCACGGCCCGATGCCGCTCGCCGTGGATCGGGTCATGGAGTTCCTCCTGAAGCACGCCTACAAGTCCGCCGTGTTCGGCGAGGTACGTCGGCGCGATGCCTACTCGATCCCCGTGGAGGCGATCCGCGAGGTCGTCGTCAACGCGCTCGTTCATGCCAGCTATGCCGAGCGCGGGACGCCCATCCGGGTGGGGTTCTACGATGACCGCATCCAGGTCGACAGCCCTGGCTTGCTCCTGCCGGGGATGACGGTGGAGTCGATGCGACGTGCTTCGCGGCTGCGGAACCCTTCGCTCGCGCGCATTTTCCGTGAGGCGGGGATCATGGAGCAGTGGGGCACCGGCGTCCAGCGCGTCTATGACCAGATCGCTGCGGCGGGTCTTCCCGAGCCGGACGTCGAAGAGGTCATGGATCGGCTCCGGTTCACGATCTACGTGCCGCCCCATACGCCGGACGCGGGCCTTGGTGCCGGCGCGAAGCACCAAGATCAGGCACTAAGGCACCAAGATGAGGCACCAAGTCGGCCGGCAGCCAGCCTTTCGGCGACCGAGGTTGTAGTTCTTCGCCATGTCCGAGTCGATCCGGCGAGCCGTGCGGACCTCATGGCTGCGCTGGGGATCACCAACCAGACTCGCGCGTTCCGTCGACACATCGAGCCACTCCTCGACTCAGGGCTGCTAGAACGCACCCTGCCTGACAAGCCGACGAGTCGAGACCAGCGCTATCGGATCACGGAGCTCGGTCTCGTCGCGCTGGCTGGGCAGGAGGACGCCGAATGAGTTCGCTCAGTGCCGTCCTGCCTCACCTGGAGCAGGGGTTCGATTCACAGCGACTGGTCTTCTGGCACGACGCCGACGGTGAATACGCCGCCGAGCTTGACGCGCTTGATCTCAGCGGTGTGACCACTGTCCGCGTGGAGAACAACGAGTATGCCGTGAAGAACCGCGTGCTCCACGACGAGCCGGTGAGCAAGTTTCTCCTTTACCGAGGCGCGCCGGTACCTCCGGGTACTGGCAACTGGCTGCTCGATCTTGAGCTGGCCTACGGGGTCTTCACCGCTGACCGGACCGCGCTTGTGAGCCAAGACCTTGGCCTCAGCGGTAGCGGGATCGACCAGGTGGTGCGGGACCACGAGAAGTTCTTCCGCGCCGCCAAGCGAGTCCAGAGCCTCAAGGTTCTCCTCGCGACCGACGATGACGCCGACAGGTTGCAAGCGAAGATGTCGGCGGTGGTGCTCGGCCAGCGTGAGCACAGCATGCTGGAGCTCATGCGCGCGTTGCTGATCGAGAACGCGCGCGGGGCTCACGCCAAGTACGACGCGCTGGCCGAGCAGAGCCTCGACGGTTTCCACTGGGCCGGTGTTGCCAAGATTTACGGCTACGAAGCAAGTGAGCCCAGCGTCGACGACTTCGTGCTGTGGATGTTCCGCCAGGCAATCAACGGGTTCGCGTCGGACACGCCCGGAGCCCTGCGCAATATCCAGCTCGACTTCGCGAGCCTGCGCAACGACCGACGCAGCGCCAATGCTCTCGCTGTACTGGCTCGGCGCGCAGCCGAAAGCCTCGACTACGCCAACACCATCGAGGATGCCGCCCTAGCCGAGCTTGTAGGCAACGATCTCTTCGAGGACGTGGAGCGCAAGATCATCAGCGTGCTGACGCAGGCAATCGTCGAGCGGACGATGGGCGCACGCGAGGTGTCCGAGATCATCCGTTCCCGACAGAGCAGCATCTGGGTTGATGGCTACCGGGAACTCTACGCGGCGCTCGCCGCTGCCTCCGACCTGCTGAGCGAACTCGCGACTGCAAGATTCGAGATCGCGTCGTTCGATGACGGACTCGACCGTTACCGCAAGCACTGGTTCCGCATCGACCAGCTGTACCGGCAGTTCCACTTTGCCGCCCGTACAACCGAGTACGCAGGCCCCCTCGAAGCCCTCCGGGTCGAGGTGGAGAAGCACTACGCGAACCGATACCTCTACGAGCTCGGCAACGCCTGGCAGCAGCAGGTCGATGCCGTCACTGACTGGCGAACTGTTGCACTGCGCTCGCAGACACGGTTCTTCACCGATCACGTCGAGCCCATCATCAGGAAGGGCAACCGGAAGGCCGTCGTCATCATCTCCGATGCTCTGCGCTACGAGGTCGCCGACGAACTGGGCTCACGTATCCGCCAGGAAGACCGCTTCGACGCGGAACTCGACGCGATGCTGGGCGTGTTGCCGAGCTATACCCAACTCGGCATGGCCGCCCTGCTTCCACACAAGACGCTGGCTCACTCGCACGATGGCGACCCGGTGCTCGTCGACGGCCAGCGTTCCGACGGGACGGCGAACCGCAACAAGGTGCTGGCTCCGGTGGACGGATTCGCGATCCAGGCCGAGGACGTCCTCGCGATGCCACGCAGCGAGCTGCGCGAACTCTACGGAGCACACCAAGTGCTGTACCTGTACCACGACCGCATCGACGCCGCAGGCGACAAGGCCCGCACCGAACGTCAGGTGTTCGAGGCCGCCAACGACGCACTGCGCGAACTGGTCGACCTCATCAAGCGACTGACGAATGCGAACGCCACGAACATCCTGGTGACTGCTGACCACGGCTTCCTCTACCAGGACACCGCGCTGGCCGACGCCTCCTACCTCTCGACCAAGCCGCAAGGCGACGGGCTGGTCGTGACAAACCGCCGATACGTCCTCGTCCGAGGACTCAAGGACGATCCCGCGTTCCGGAAGTTCGAGCCTGAACAGCTCGGGCTCAGCAGCGACCTTGAGGTGCAGATTCCCAAGTCGATCCATCGACTCAAGCTGCCGGGCGCGGGCTCCCGATTCGTCCACGGCGGCGCCGCGCTCCAGGAAGTCGTCGTTCCGGTACTCACCGTCAACAAGAAGCGCAAGAGTGACACTCGGCCCGTCAACGTCGAAGTACTGCCCGAGACGGACAAGATCACCACCGGCCAGCTCGTCGTGAAGCTCTTCCAGTCCGAGCCGGTCGGCGAGAAGGTCCAGGCTCGCACGCTACGGGCTGGCCTGTACGTCGGCGAGACCCTGATCTCGAATCAGCCCGAACTGCTCTTCGACCAGCCCTCCGACGACAAGCGCGACCGCTACCAGAGTGCACGGATGCTCCTCAGCCAGGACGCCAACGAGTTCAACAACCGCACGGTCGAGTTCCGGCTCGAAGAGCAGATACCCAACACCACCCAGTGGCGCGTCTACCAGCGGGCTCAGTACCTGCTCAAGCGCTCGTTCACATCGGACTTCGATTTCTAGAGGAAGCAGCAGCCATGACGGACACCGAGAGCCACTCCGGCGAGGAACGCAACGCCGAGCCGGGCACCCCTGAGCAGGTTGATCTTGACTACAAGATCAACCTGCTGTTCGGCGGCTCCGTCGTCCGCAAAGACCTCGTGAAGGCCGTCAAGGGCAACGCGATCGTCCCCTCCTACGTGCTGGAGTACCTGCTCGGCCAGTACGCCGCCTCCGACGACGAAGCAACGATCCAGGCCGGTATCGACGCGGTGCGCAAGATTCTCGCCGACCACTACGTGCACCGCAACGAGTCAGAACTGGTGAAGTCCACCATCCGCGAGAAGGGCCGCCACCGGATCATCGACAAGGTCACCGTGACGCTGAACGACAAGCAGGACGTGTACCAGGCCTCGTTCGCCAATCTGGGGCTCAATGGCGTGATCGTCGAACCTGCGACAGTGAAGGCGAACCCAAAGCTGTTGGTTGGCGGCGTGTGGTGCATCTGTGACATCGAGTACTTCCACAGCGACGACGCCCGCGTCGTGCCCTGGATTCTGGGGAGCCTGAAGCCCATCCAGATGTCGAGCTTCGACTACGAGGGGTACCTCGCGTCGCGGAAGGGGTTCAACACTGAGGAGTGGATCGACCTGCTGATCCAGTCCATCGGGTTCAACCCGGAGATGTTCGGGCGGCGGGCCAAGCTGCTGCAGCTCGTCCGTCTCATCCCGTTCGTCGAGCGGAACTACAACCTGGTCGAGCTGGGACCGAAGGGCACCGGCAAGTCACACATCTACTCCGAGTTCTCGCCCCACGGCATGCTGATCTCCGGTGGCGAGGTCACCGTCCCGAAGCTCTTCGTGAACAATGCCAACGGCCGCATCGGATTGGTCGGCTACTGGGACGTGGTGGCGTTCGACGAGTTCGCGGGCAAGAAGAAGCGCACTGACAAGGCGCTGGTCGACATCATGAAGAACTACATGGCGAACAAGTCGTTCTCCCGTGGAGTCGAGACCCTCGGAGCTGAAGCGTCGATGGTGTTCGTGGGCAACACCTCCCACAACGTGCCCTACATGCTGAAGCACTCGGACCTGTTTGACGAGCTACCGGAGGCGTACCACGACTCCGCCTACCTCGACCGGCTCCACTTCTACATCCCCGGCTGGGAGGTAGACACGATCCGCAGCGAGATGTTCTCCTCCGGGTACGGCTTCGTCGTCGACTACATCGCCGAAGTGCTGCGATCCATGCGCAACACCGACTACTCCGACCGCTACCAGCAACACTTCACGCTCGGCTCCGACATCTCCACACGAGACCGCGACGGCATCCACAAGACCTTCTCCGGCCTGATGAAGCTCATCTACCCGGGCGGCGAGGCCACACAAGAGGAGATCGAGGAACTGCTGCGCTTCGCCGTCGAAGGACGCAAGCGCGTCAAGGACCAGATTCTTCGGATCGACACCACAATGGCCGCCGTCAACTTCGGGTACTCCGACAAGACCGGTGCCTGGCGCGGTGTCACCACGCTGGAGGAGGACGAGTACCCCGACTACTACCAGGCTCACCGCCATGAGACCGAGCATGAGACAGAGTCGTCGGCGGAGCCTGCGCCCGCGCATGAAGAGGACGCTGTTGCAGTTCCGTCCGTGACCGAGGTAGCCGCGCCACTGTTCGAAGGGCACCGCGAGTTCCAGGAGAACCAGCGTGGAGTCTCGTACGAGACGCTGCTCCTGCCCTACCTGCGCGGCGCCACGGACATCACCATCGTCGATCCCTACATCCGACTCCCGCACCAGGGACGCAACCTCGTCGATCTGTTGGCCCTGCTGGCAGCGGCTAAGGACCCCGCCGACGAGATCGCGGTGACATTGGTGACCAAGGAAGACCGAGGCGAGTACGCCCAGCAGCACCTCCTCATGCTCAAGGACATCCAGGACAGCACCGCCACCGTCGGCATCAAGTTCACCGTCACCTGGGATGAGACCATCCACGACCGGTCGATCCGCACCGACCACGGCTGGAAGCTCCTCCTCGGACGCGGCCTCGACATCTTCCAGAAGGGCTCCGGCAGCCAGTTCGACCTCGGCTCCCGCCGCCAGGAGTTCCGACAGGTCTTCGCGTTCGGCATCACCTACATCAACGAAGGCGAGGGCGACTCATGACAGACGTCAGCATCAATGGCGTCCCCCATACGCCTGTGGTGGGCAAGCCAGTTGACGACATCAGCGCAGAACGTCTTCGTACAATCGTTCAGGACTCCCACCTGAGCTTCCTGATCGGAGCCGGAACTCCTTCGTCGTTCTTCGGTCTGCTCGGCAATGTCGAGGACGCACTCACCGCGCTATCTGAGCTGGACGCGTCCGACGATACGAAGGCCATTGTCCGGGCCTCCATCTATGGGTACTTCTTCGGCTCGGTGCTCGCACCGAACCTGAAGGTTGTCAACCGCCATTCTGAAACGGAGGCCGTCTTGACGTCGTACGCAAAGTTCTTGCGCACGGTCAACCGCATCCTCCTGAAACGCCACAGCTCGATTCTCGCCAAACAGGCCAACATCTTCACCACCAACGTCGATTTGGTCTTTGAGGTTGCGCTGGAGCAGATGGGCATTGACTTCAGTGACGGGTTCAGCGGAAAGATACGGCCCCGATTCGACCTCGGCGACTTCAACACCATCCGTCTTCGCATGGCGAGCAGGTTCGAGCAACGTTCCGAGGTGCCGGTGTTCAACCTCGTGAAGCTCCACGGCTCGGCCGGGTGGCGCCAAGAATCACACCCGCCGGGACAGACCGAGATCATCTTCGACCATGGTTTGACCGTCATTGCTGAGGTCCAGAAAACACTGGCTGCGGCGCGTGATCAACTCATCCCGATCTCAGAGCCGCATGAGGTCAGCGCCTCCGCCCTCGCCGCGAAGGCGCCGACGGGAACTGCCTCAACCGCAGTACACGACTTCATGACCGCCTACAGCGCGCTCGGCATCGTCAATCCTGACAAGCAGAAGTTTGCCACCACAGTCCTCAACGAGACGTACTACGAACTGATCCGCCGATTCGCAAACGAAATGGAGAAGGAGAACAGCGTCCTGTTCGTGCACGGATTCTCGTTCCGAGACGAGCACCTTCGCGATGTCGTACTGCGGGCAGCGCGCGCAAACCCCACGCTTCAGGTGATCGTATTCTGCTACTCGCGGGCCGATCGTGCGGAGTACCAGAAGCTGATCCCAGAGGTCGACATCAAGAACAGCAACGTCATCTACATCACTCCAGCAGAGCCCGACGAAGGCGCCGATGAGACCAGGGCGACGCTCGACGTGGTCACACGGGACTACTTCGCTCCGATCGTCGCAGACAAGTTCCCTGCACCCGACCAGCGGATCGAGCTTGGCATCCACATCTCGGCCAGCGAGAGCACAGATGTTTGAGGGGGACGCGGTCGAGCAGGACGGCGTCTTTCGTGTAGGCCGCGTCGTCTCAGTCGAAGGGCGGCAAGTCCACGTCGCCGTCGACAAACTCAAGAACGGCTCACACTTGCTCTACCGAGGAGGCATCGTTCGCAACGTTGCCGTCGGCGGGTATCTCAAGATCGTCAAAGGGTTCTCAGAACTGATCGCCAAGGTTGATGGCGAGGTTGTCGAGCAGGATCGCAGCGCATCACCCACCTACAGGCGCGGAGTCGACCCGATGAGCCGTCGTCTTCAGGTCAGCCTGATTGGGTACATCGAGAACGGCCGCTTCGAGCGCGGAGTTCGCGAGATGCCGCTCCTCGACAACGAGTGCTTCATCCTCACCGAGGCGGAATTCGGTCTGCTTCACGCATTCGTAGGCGACTCGGACACCGCCCTTGAGGTTGGCGTCCTGGCAATGGAACCTACTCAGCAGGTCGCGCTCGGTGTCGATGCGATCTTCGCCAGTCATGTGGGGATTTTCGGCAACACCGGAAGCGGCAAGTCATACACCTTAGCCAGGCTCTATCACGAACTGTTTGAGCGGTACGGCCCGCTGGAAGGCTTCCGCCAGAGGGCGCAGTTCGTGTTGATCGACTTCAATGGCGAGTATCTGAATCGCAACCCGTCCGACGGCGACAACCGCTCCACGGCGGTGCTGACTGGCGACGGGAACAAGCGCGAGTACGCCCTCAGCACACGTCGTGACGGCGGCCCACGCCTGCCACTTCCATCGACTGCGGTCAGTGACCTGGCGTTTTGGACGGTCCTTCTCGATGCCACGGAAAAGACGCAGGCTCCGTTCCTCGCGCGCGTCCTCAACAGTGACTACTGGGATCGGCGACTGACGGACCCTGCTGATCTTCTAACCGTTCTTGGCGATATGGTCCTTCGCGCAACCAAGAGCAGCGACAAATCTATCGACCGACAGACTCTGCTCAACCTCCTCGCCGAGGTTCAGACATGCCTTGGCCCGTCAGCGCCCCAGGAACTGGCCGACCTGATAGACGAGTTCCAGACGAACCTCCACTACAACGCAACGATGACGAAGTTCTTCTGGGGCGAATGGAGTAACTACATTGACCCCGATCATTCAGCTTGGGAGTCGCTGACCAAGGACAAAGTCGTCGCGCTGCCGATCGATTTCTCTGCGATCGAACCCGGCATCGACCTGATTCGTTTCAAGATCGTGCTTCAGTACTACAACGACATCATCAGCGGCTTCTCCAATCGAGAGCACCTGTCGCCGCTGATCAAGCGCCTCGAAACGCGGGTGCCCGACATCAAGAAGCTGATCACCGCCGACGACGTGCAGACATACGACGAACCATTGATAGTCGTCTCACTGCGCGACGTGAACTTGTCCATGCGCAAGGTGATCCCGATGCTGCTTTGCAAGCACCTGTACGACCAGAAGAAGGAGAACGACCCCACCAACGCGCGTTACCTCAACCTGATCATCGATGAGGCCCACAACATCCTGTCGTTGGAGTCGTCACGGGAGAGCGAAGCCTGGCGTGACTACCGGCTAGAGACGTTCGAAGAAATCGTCAAGGAAGGCCGCAAGTTCGGCGTGTTCTTGACTCTCGCCAGCCAACGCCCTCACGACATCTCGCCCACGATCATTTCGCAACTTCACAACTACTTCCTACACCGACTCGTAAATAACCTGGACGTGCAGGCGATTGAGAAGGCCGTCGCCTACCTGGACCGCGTCTCGTTTGAGCAGTTGCCCATCTTGCCCCGAGGGGTCTGCGTCCTCGCTGGCGTCTCTGCTCAGGTTCCAGTGATCGTGAGGATCAGTCCGCTCGCGCCGGAGACAGAGCCAAACAGCCGGACCATGTCCGTAGCTACTGACTGGCTGAGGCCCTTGGACGAAGCAGCATCGTCGGGGACTGAACTCCTTCAAGCAATCGATGAAGCGGCTCAGGTTCCCGATGCGTCACCGCCCGCGTCCTCCTCCTGGAGCGCAGTTGAACCACCGTTCTGACGATGCGAGGTCCCAACACTCAGACTCATCGGTGAGACTCGCGTCGCGGGTGACGATCTCAAGAGCACAAGACGGAAGCGTGCGCCGTGGACAGGCATGACTGGTGTCCACAAGCGCGTGATCAGCTCTTCGGCCCCGAACCGGAGCGTCATGACCCGCTGCCCGCCCACTCAAAGGCAATCGCACTTTGCCGCTCGATCCTGCGCGAAGCCCACCACGAGAGCCTTCGCGCTCTGACAAGAAGCGAGGCCACCGCGCACCTCCTGGAAGTGATGGAAGGTGCCGCCATCACGGAGACCCCCACGGCCGGTCGACCAATGCGAGTGGTTCTCATGGGCCGCACGATGGCTGGCAAGAGCACACTACTTGCGGCGCTGACGGGCGGGTCGGCGGAGCGGATCGGTGTCGGCGCCCAGCGAACCTCCCGTGATGTTTTCGCAGCCCCCGCCCTCGATCTTCAGGACGTTGAGATCGTCGACACACCCGGTGTTGGAGCCAAGGATGGTGCCGAAGACGTCGCCCTCACGATGGCAGAGGTCCCCGGTGCTGACCTTGTGCTGTGGGTAGCCAGCAACGACTCCTTCCAGGAGGAAACAGCTCAAGCGTTGCGTGCCGTGGCGTTTCGAGGCAAGCCTGTCGTGGTCGCCCTGAACTGTCGCGCAAGTCTCTTCGACGAACTCGATCGTGAGGACTTCCTGGATGACCCCACGTCCGTGTTCGATCAGCACCAAGGGCATTTCAACACGATCCGTGCTCACCTCTCGGCCGCTGGCGTGCAGCCCGTAGCGGAAGTAATGCTGCATGCCGAGGCAGCGCGCCAAGCCCGCGTCGATGAACAGTTCGGCGCTGCTCTCAAGAGCGGGAGTAGGGTCCAACACCTTCTGGACACGCTTGAGAACGAGTCACGAGTTCACCGGACCGCTCGCCGAGTGCTTCGAACCACTGACGAGGTCCGTGTTCAAGCTCAGGCGCTGAGCGAGGTCCTGGCAGACAGTGAGCAACAGATACGGGAACTCGCGAGCGTTGGGCGAGGGCTCCGAACGGACCAGCAACGCCGCGCCGGACGGCTAGTGAACGCCTGCCGCCAGCGCATGGAAGACGATGCGGTCCGCATCGTTGGCCAGCGCCATGGATGGCACCAGACCATCACCGACTTCGGTCCGCAAGTGTCGGAGAAGTGGGAGGAAGAACAGAACTCCCTCATCACTGAGCTCGGCCAGACTCTGACCTCACATCTCGACGAACTCTCACGGGCCATCGCCGACGCGAACAGCGCTGCCCAGCAGGAGTGGTCAGCCGCAGCCCCTGCCGCTATCAAGATCGAAGGACTACGAGACTTCCGGGGCCTCTGGAAGCGGCGCGCTGTCGGTGCGGTAGTGGGCGCCGGCGGCGCGCTCGGCGCGGCCCTACTTGGCGCAAAGGTAGGAGCGCTCGCTGGTGGCGCATTCGGTGGGCCGATCGGCGCCGGTATTGGGGTGATCGTCGGCGGGCTTGGCACTGTCTTGGTCACCTCTCTTCGAAAGAAGGTTCAATCGCTCTTCAAAGGCAAGGGCAGAATCCTTGAAGAGAACCGGGAGTTGCTGCGAGTAGAGATCGGCAATGTCCTTGAAGAGCTGCAGCGACAGACTCACATCCAGATCGACACCATCATCAGGCAGGTCCGGGCCGACCTATCCTCAACGGCAGAGCAACGAGCTGTGGCAGAGATGGCTGTGCTTGATGTGGCCGATCTCCTGGCGGCTCAGCAACAGATCATCAGCGTCGCCACGGCAGAACTCGACCACGGCACGGCCGTGTGCCTCCTCCAGGTCGATGGACGGTCGCGCCTGGCTTCCGCTGTCGAGCGAGTCACGAGGCTTGCCGGAGTGTGCATCGCAGTCGAGGTTGCCGACCAATCCTTCGCGGAATCCTGGCTCTTCCCGCCGTCGTCACCTGAGGTCATGACCTTCGGGCGACCTCCGTCTCCCGAGGTACCTGGCGCGCGTGCAACTTCGTATGTACTCGGCTTGACCGAGCAAGTGCCCAAGGCGTTGAGCGCTCGCCCTGACCGCACCTCCGTCACGATCGAGGCGCTCGTGCCCGAACCCGTCCGCGCTGCATGGTCAGCAACACTCTCAGACCATCTGGGTACCCAGATCACAATCGCTCGCCCAACATTGCTAGGAGTTCCTCGGAATGAATGATCTGCTATTTCACGCTGCCCCGGCAGCCGTGCGCCGCCTCTCCCGACGCCTGACGGAGCTGCTCGACCAGCTTCCATCTGAAGAACGATCGAAGTTCCTCGGCCTCCTCGTCGTTGACGAACATGAACGTCCGCGGATGGTCCTCACCGGGCAGTACAGCAGCGGGAAATCGACTCTGATCAAGGCGCTGACCGACGAGGCGGCAGAGGTTGTCATCGACTCAGCCGTCGCGACCGACCAAGTCCAAGTGTTCGACTGGGACGGACTCGTCGACCTCGTTGATACGCCTGGTGTGCAAGCAGGCTTGTCTGATCACGACCGCTTGGCCGAGGAAGCGCTCCGCGCTGCCGACCTCGTTCTGTTTGCTGTCACAGTCGACCTCTTCGACGACGGATCGGTCGAGCACCTGCGCCACATCACCGAAGACCTGCGGAAGGCACCGCAACTCGTGGTGGTCATCACCAAGAGCCGCACGCTCCACGCGGCGGTCGGGATACGCGAAGTTGCGGTCCGAGCTGCTCTCGGCACGTTTGCAGATCAGGTGCCCTGGGTCGAGTGCGACGCCAAGACCTAC
This sequence comes from Tessaracoccus bendigoensis DSM 12906, assembly GCF_900141915.1. Lineage (GTDB taxonomy): Bacteria > Actinomycetota > Actinomycetes > Propionibacteriales > Propionibacteriaceae > Arachnia > Arachnia bendigoensis. The sequence continues at coordinate 21,020 of NZ_FQZG01000071.1, forward strand.
CTCGACGGCCTCCACGAGACCGATCCGCTTCGCGCTACCCGCCGTATCGAGGCATCAGGCATGGCAGACGTAGCGGACACGATCAACCAAATCGCGCGGGAGCGAGGGGAACTGGCCCGCTTCCGCGTTCCTCTTCAGCAGATCGCGTTGGCCGCTGGTGAAGCGTTGGCCTCGCTAACCGATGACCCAGACGAGGAGGCCATCCTCACAGTCTTGGCCCGACAGCGCAGGGCGCTGACGAATCGCCGTGGGCTTGTCGACTCGGCTCTCGACCGCGAGGCATCAGAGTTCCGTTCTGCATGCATCCGAGCTGTCGAGACATTGGCGGACACCGCAGAGTCCATCGAGGAGTCCGAGAACCCGGACTGGTCAAAGCTCGAAGCCGCCTCCGACGTGCTGAACGCCCAGCTATCCGTTGCCAACCAGCGGTTCACCGATGGAGTGCACGCCGTCGTGAGTTCGCAGCTCGCGGACTTCACGTCCGAGGTGCGCGAGATTGAAGCGTCACCATATGCCCACCAGCTACGAGAGCTGGAAGTTCAAGGCGTCATTGAAGCTCAGGAAATCCCGGCGGACACAGGGCTCCTGCGAGATACAGGTCGCAAGCAGCGGCGGGTACCTGCCTGGGCGCCGAAGGCAGCAGAACACCTGAAGGGATTCCAGAAGAGCTGGGGCGCTGGCGATGGCATCAAGCAAGCCGCCGGCAGCAGCGGTCATCAGATCGTCTACAAGGTTGGCAAGCTCGCGGGGTGGAAGTTCGAACCCTGGCAGGCCGTCCGCTGGGCGAACAACATCGGAAAGTTCGCCAAAGCTGGAGCTCTTGTCCTGCCAGTCGCGCTGGAAGCGTACGCGGTTGTCAGCGACGAGCGCCAGGAAGTGCGAGTCATGAAAGAGAAGCTTCGTCGACGTAACGCCCTGGTGGGCAGGGTCCTGGCGCAGTGCGACGACATCTCACGGTCGGCGCTTGCGCAAGTGCGGATGGAACTCGACGCAGAGTTCGATGCCGCTGTTCGTGAGATCGATAGCGTGAATGAATCGGTGCGCGCCAACCAGGCTCTTCGTGGAGACCTGAATCGAGACATTGGCGCGATCCAGTCGGAAGCCATAGCGATGCTCGACCGACTTGGGGAGTCCGCAAGCGACGGGTAACTCGCCGAGCCTGGCTACGGGCCTCCGTCGATTCTGTCTACCTGCGCGAGGATCGACGAGAGAGCCGCGCAGGCTTGAAGAGGAAGGACGCCGTTGCCGAGCGCGGTGATCTGCTGGTTCTGGGTCAGGTCATCGGCGCCGGTGACCCACTCGGTGGGCAAGCCCATGAGCCACTCCACGAACGCGGGTGCTGGGCGGGGGCCGTCGGCGTCGTTCAAGAGGGCCGGTGCGGGCGCGGCTCGCCCAGTGATGTGTTCCCAGCGGGTGATGGTGTCGGCGTAGCGTCCCCAGCGCTGAACAGTCCGTCGATCAGGGACCACAGCGTTTCCGACTCGGCTCTCCTGCTCGGTGAGCCAGCCGGTCCGTGGAGTGCGAAGTCGATGATCTGGTGGGACAATGCGATCGTCCCTCGTCTCGCTCGCACTTGGTCGAGCGTTTCCCCGCCGCGCGATGAGTCCGTCGCCAGCGGGGTGCGGAACAGTGCGCCGGGCGAGGGCGAAGATGCGGAAGCGTTGGTGAGGAGCGCCGACAAGGGAAGCCGGTAGGCCGATCCATCGTGCATCCAGCCGCAGGTCGGCCAAATCGCCGAGAACGGCGCCGAGAGCCCGTAGAGGTCGAGCTGCCTTGTCTCCCAGATGCCACGGGTCGGGTTCCACGCCGCGAAGGGTTGCGCCGTCGGGGGTTGCATCGCTTGGGTTGCGTCGGTCATGGTCGTCTCCTTCTGCGGGTGGCCGTGTCGCGGGTGAGGACAGCAGCCCTCGGACGTTCTCGATGACGACCCATTCGGGCTGGAGTGCGTCGATGGCTGCGGCCATGTGTGCCCAGAGCCCCGAGCGCGTACCTGGTGCGAGGCCTGCGCGCTTGCCGACGGTGGACACGTCCTGGCATGGGAATCCGCCGATGAGGATGTCCACGGGCTCGACGTGACTCCAGTCGATGGCCGTGATGTCGCCGAGATTCGGTGCATCTGGCCAGTGGTGGGAGAAGACGCGGGCGACGGGTTGGTTGAGTTCGGAGAACCACACGGTCTTGGCGTTGAAGACGTGCTCGACCGCGAGGTCGAGGCCGCCGTAGCCGCTGAACAGCGATCCGATCCTGAGTCGAGGTTCGCTGCTGACGTCGAGGTCGTGCATGAAGTCGCTCCGGTGACGGTCGTCCCCGGCATCGCCTCATCAGGACGCTGATGCCGAGCTGGTCACCTGTCAGGTGCACGACTCCGTCACGCACCTGGTGCTCAACTGAGCCATCCGAGCGGCACCGCCTGACGCCGCATCTCCCGCATCTGCTCCGACTGCCATCCGAGGTCACACGCGTCTTGCAGGTCGGGGTTAAGCGCAATACCGTTCAGTTAACAGCGTTGGACGTGGATGGTTGTGGTGTCGCCGGGCTGGGGCCAGGTGGCGTGGGCGGCGCGTTTGACGTGCCATTTGGTGTACTTCCTCTTCACGACGTGCGGTGCTGCGCGTCGCCGCCGCTCTGGGTTGAGCCTGCGGAGCAGGCGGCGTAGGAAGTCGAGCCAGCCGGGGCTGTCGCGGCCGTGCTGGTCAGGGGGGAAAGGCACCCGGGTGGGCGAGGGTCTGGCGGGTGATCCGCAGTGCGGCGACGAAGCTTACCCGGTCCGGGTCGCGGCCGGCATGGGTTGCAGCCTCGGCCATCA
>NZ_FQZG01000052.1 GCF_900141915.1 Tessaracoccus bendigoensis DSM 12906
CCTGTGCTGCTGGTCGCGTGGTTGACCATCTCAGGCTCGGAAAATCGGCCAGTGGTCGATTCTGGTGTGTCTGGGGTCGAGTATCGGCCACTGCCCGGCCGATGGTCATCTGCCCGACTCAGCTTCTTTTTGGCGCGGGAAAGCCTCGTGGAGTTGCCACTGGAGCTCCGCTATCTGCGTTTCATCCAGTGCTCCGGGTGCCGTCAGCGACGCCTTGAGTTTCTTCGGCCACATCACCTCCACCTGGTCGACGGTGAACGAGCCTCCCAGCAACGGCCAGTCGGCGTCCAGAAAGCACAGCACACCCCGCACAGGCACCTCCGGTCGCCCGGCCAAGGCTGCGCGGACCAGGGCCAGTTGCTTCTGCATCCCGGTGACCAGGGCCGTCCGGTCGCGCCCACCAACCGTCAAAGACGCGGTGCGTGGCTTCAGCAGTCCGCCCTCGATTCGCAGTGCGGGGCGCGCGTTCCGGTAGCGCTTGGCGTCCACTACGAACACCCCGCCGGGGCACACGACCAGATGATCGATGTTCGCGCGGGTCCGTGGAATGCGGCGATCGTGAAGAACGCGCAACGAGTCCCCGGCCATCGAAGCCAGCATCCCGCCGAGCATCCGTTCGCCCTCAGCGCCCACCGACCACGCCCGCGTCGACTGGGGATCGTCGAAGACCGCCAGCAGGAACCGTCCGGCACGTGGGTACTTCTTCAATACCCGCTCCTGCCGCGCATCGTGGCGCCGCTGGAACTCAGCCGCCGCCGATGCGCCACCCTGCCCATCCACCGCCTGTAGCCCTGGCTCTGCTGCGGCCCCCGGCAGCCCGTGATCAGGAGCCTCCCCATCCGGATTCTCAAGCGGGCGGGAGACGTTTGACGCTGCTTGGGCCGGAGGTGTCGCGGGTGTGCACGTCACGCAGGCAACAGTCATGCGCACTCTGTTGTAGTCCGCCGTCGTGCCAGCGCCCAGGGTCGTCCCGCAACGTGAGCAGGGGCCGGCGTAGCGCAGTCGCATCCGTTTGACATCCGCAACTGGAGTCGGCTCCTCAACCATGGTCAACAACGTAGTGGGTCCATACGGACACTCAGCGTGGGCGTCCAAGACAACCACCGCTGGCCATGTATCGGAGTTCGGATCTGGCGGGGACCCTCGGCTGTCTCGCCTGGCCCCATCATGTGACCCGGCGGGCACTGCGCTGGGTAGATGGGCGCCCGACAGGCACTTTGCCATACGGACCTTGGCCGCCAGCGCCGTGGCCTGCGATGAGGCAGATTCGCTGGCTTTGGGCCAGCAAGTCGCGGATTCAACGGTGAGGAGCGAACCATGACCGTCAGCATCGACCTGCTGGACCCTCTCAAGAGACGTGCGGCAGAGGAAGCCGAGCGCCGCAGGGAGCAACTCATCGCCCTCAGCCACGCCATCCACGCGAACCCGGAGCTCTCCTGGGAGGAGCATGCCTCGGCCGCGCTCGTGGCCGATGCAATGCGGGAGGCGGGCTTCGCCGTCGAGGTAGGCGTCTACGGGCTCCCAACTGCGGTCGAAGCGGTCTTCGGGGACGGCGACCTGACCGTCACCGTGTGCGCCGAGTACGACGCGCTGCCAGGCATCGGGCACGCGTGCGGCCACAATGTCATCGCGTCGGCCGGTGTCGGCGCGGCACTTGCGCTGGCCGCGGTCGCAGGGGAGGCAGGATTGCGCGTGAAGCTTCTCGGTACGCCGGCAGAAGAGCACGGCGGCGGTAAAGTTCCGCTGCGCGAGGCCGGAGCCTTCGAAGACACCCATATTTCCCTCATGGTCCACCCCATGACGTCGACCCCCGGCATGACCGGCGACAGTCACGGCGCGCGCGGCATGCACGCCACCGCCGTCAACCGGTTTGAGGTGATCTACGCCGGGCTGACGGCGCACGCGGCAGGTATGCCTGAGGCTGGCATCAATGCCTCCAACGCAGCCGTCCTGGCGCTCAACGCCCTCGCGATGCTGCGCCAGCACGTGCCGAAGGAGGTCAACTTCAACGCCTTCGTCTCGCACGGTGGTGAGGCGACCAACATCATCCCCGACCGGTCGGTGGTCCAGGCCGAGGTGCGGGCCTACGACCTCGACATCTGGCGAGAAACGATGCAGAAGGTGCTGCGGTGTTTCGAGGCGGGCGCGATCGCCACCGGCTGCACCTGGGAGTGGCGGCCGACGGAGCACGCCTACGCACCCCTGGTCCACGACGACACCCTCTCTGACCTCTGGGACCGCAACTTCGAGGCCAGGGGCCGCGTCATCGATCCTGAGGCCCGCCTCAGCGGCGGCTCGACTGACATGGGCAACGTCTCCCAGGTGGTGCCGTCGATCCATCCGCTCCTGACCTTCCGTGGGAGGCAGGCGGCCATCCACAATCCGGCATTCACCTCCATCGCCGGGAGCGCGGAGGCTGACGACGCCATCATCGACGGGGCGGCCGCGATGGCTGCGACCGTACTCGACGTTGCGCTCACACCGGAGCTTCGTGCGCAGTACCAGGCACTGAAGGCCGCACGGCCTGTAGGGGCCACCCAGGCTAAGTTCTCCGCCTGAACCTGAACCCCGGGCCTCTGGCCCCGTCGGAAAGAGGCCCCCAATGGCCGCAGCACCCGAGTCCAACGAGTTGACCGGCACCCGAGAGTTCAGCATCGGCTTCAAAGATGTGGGGCTCTGGGTGCTGATCGGCCTCATGGTCGTCATCGCCTCGATCGCGCAGATCATCGGCCCTCTGAGCATCCCGATCGGCGACGTCTCCATCATGCTGCTGCCAATGATCTGGGCTCTGTTGATGGGAGTGCTCGTCTCCGGGCAGCGGATCAAGCCGCTGCCGGTGGACCTGCAGCACACCGCCAACGCGATCATGGCGATCGCCGTGCTTGTCCTTTGCGGACGACTCGCGCTCACCCTCGGCCAACAGATCCCCGAGATCCTCCGGGCCGGGCCGGCGCTGCTCCTGCAGGAGTTCGGCAACGTGTTCGGCTCGCTCCTGCTGGCGCTGCCGCTCGCGGTGCTCCTGCGGATGGGCCCCGCCACCATCGGGGCGACGTTCTCAATCGACCGGGAACCGTCGTTCGCGATGGTCACCTCACGGTTTGGCGCCGACTCTCCCCAGTACCGCGGCGTGCTGTCGATGTATGTGTTCGGGTCGATCTTCGGGGCCATCATCGTCAGCATCGTGGCTTCGGTCGTGTCATCGCTGAACATCTTCCGCTGGGAGGCCCTCGCGATGGGATCGGGCGTCGGGTCGGGTTCGATGATGGCCGCCGGTATCGCTTCGGTGACCGCCGCACACCCGGAGTACTCCGAGCAGATCGCGGCGTTCGCCACCACCGCCAACCTGATCGCGACCCTCGGGGGAGTGCCCTTGGCGCTGTGGATCTCGCTGCCGCTCGCGGACCGGTTCTACCATTTCCTCACCCGTCACCAGAAGAACTCGGTGGTCGCAGAGGCCAGCGGCACGATCAGTGCGATGACGCAGGCGCTCCAGGCGCCGAAGGTGAACCTGGCACCTTGGGCCACGATGGCGATCCTCTCAGGCGCGGGGTTGGTGACGGCCACGATCGCCTCGAAGGGCTTCTCGTTCAGCATGGTGTTCACCTATGTGATCATCATGGCCATGGTCGCCCTCGGCCTGTTGGCCGCGGGGGCCACCAAGGGCAAGGTCCCGGCGCTCATCGTCGTCATCGTGATCGGCGCCTACATCACGTCGCCCTGGTTCCCGGGCGCGGGCTGGGTGCTCGAAACGGTGGCGTCGGTGGACTTCCTCTCCGTGATCACGCTGATGTTGGCGATCGCGGGCCTCAGCATCGGAAAGGACCTTCCAATGTTGAAGCAGATCGGTTGGAAGATCCTGCCGGTTGGTTTCGTCGTGATCACGGCGACCTTCCTGGCCTCGACGGTAATCGCGGAGACGGTCTTGGCGATCCTTCACCGGTGACGGGGTTCGGCCATCAGCGAGGTCGCCGCGTTACCAGGGCAGTTTCGTCGTTACCTGGGCAATTTCCGCGTTACCAGGGAAATGTCTTGTCACCAGCGATAGACGGCTGGTGTCGAGGAAGACCGCTGGTATCCGCGAAAGTTCGCTGGTGACCGCACGGACTGGACTCAGTCCGGGGCTTCACGCCCCAGGTCGAACCTCTCCCGCTTCGGTCAAAGGCGGGACGGTGCAACCCCGTAGTGGGTGAACCGAAGTCGACCGCCGCCCGGTCGCTCAGGCTCGGCATCGGTCGGTTCTTCAACCGGGGGCTTCAGAGCATCCAGCCTGGGATCCCGGACGGAGAGGCGGCCGCTGGCCCGGCGATCTCCCGCAGCACATCCTCAAGCTCGCTCAGCCGCCGACGCCCGAGCCTGCCGCCGAGTTCGTCATGGTAGTGCTCAAGGAACGTGGCGCTTAGGGTCAAGAGTTCCTCCGCGCGTGCGGTGCGGCACAACCGCACGGCCCGACCATCCCGCGGATCGGATTCGCGCGACACGTAACCAGCCCGCTCAAGGTTCGCCACGGTCTTGGCGGCGGCCTGCTTGGAGACGCCTAGCCTGCGGCCGAGCTCCGAGGCGGTGGTGCCGTCCGGATCGAGCGCTTGGAGGGCGAACCCGAAGGACGGCCTCGCCTCGGCGTGCCCCTTGGCGGCAAGGTCGGCGTGCATCTGGTCAATCAGCGACCTGAACGCCCCGATCAGCAGGAACGGTAGCTCGGAGTCGGCGCGGTGCGTAGAAGCCATGCAGCCATGGTGTCACAGAGTTAGACAACCTCGTAGACGAGATAGACAACCAGGTGTACTATATAGTCAACCTAATTGTCTATTGGAAGGTCGTCCCATGTCTCCCGTCGTTCCCATCGCCGCACGCCGTCGCCACGAGACCCCGGCGGGCGTGATGACCACCCTCGCCTCTCCCACCCTCGGCGCGACGACGAGGTTGTCGCTCTGGGAGGTTGCCATGGCGGCCGGCGCCTCAGGCCCGTTGCACACCATCGATTCCGAGCAGATCTGGACCCTGTTTGAGGGGGAGATCGCCATCACCGTGGGCGAGCGCCGCGAGGTTCTCCGCCCTGGAGACACCCTCGCGGTCGCCGGTGGCGTGGGCCGACAGGTCCAAGCGACGACGGATGCCCGCCTGCTGGTGTGCGGCAATGGCGACGCCGTCGCTAGCGTTCCCGGGCAGCCGACGCCGCTTGGCACGCCGCCCTGGATCGCCTGAGCGGCGTTTGGGACCTCCCCGCCGATCGCAGCATTGTCATCCGACCCGGACCGCACGCTCACGCAGTTGTTCCGCATCGCCGCAAACCATGCCGACGGGCCGCGGCTTGAGCGGCGCCGTATCGGGACGGGGCGACGCTCGTGGAGCTGGCATCCCGGTTCGGCCTAAACCGCCGCACGGTGGCCGCCCACCTGGTTTGTCGGGAGGTTCCGATCCGACGCGGGCGTTTCGACCCTTCCCGCATCCATGAAACATCCGACCTCTACCTCAGCGGGTTGACGCTGGTAGAGGTCGGCGTGAAGGTCGGGGCGGGTCCTCAGGCTGTCAGGCGGGCGCTCGCATCCCACGGCATCGTGATTCGGCCTGGCGGCGGTCGTCGGTCGTGCGTCGCCTTGTCCATGGTCACAGTCGGCTGACTCTAGGCGTGCAGAACTGGGCCGCGAGTATCAGTCACGGCGGAGGCCGCGCGGCGCTGATGGCGACGGACGGCGGCCTCGTGCTGGTGTGCGCGGACGAGCAGCACAACGCTCACGGGTCCCATGATGATGAACTTGTGTGCGTTCCAGCACGCCCATAGCACGATGAGGTGCAGCCAGCAGGGTCCGCCGTCGGCGGCTTCGGCGGAGCAGGCGTAGGCGATCAGGAAGTACGGGAGAGCAACCAGCATCGCGGGTAGCCCCCACTTGAGTCCGCGTCGGGTGCGGATGGCAGTGAGCAGTCGGTTGTTCGGCATGTAGCGATGCAGGTAGTCGCGGGTGCGAACGCTGAGCGTCCAGATGAAGCGGAACATGACGGGCCTCTCGCCACACGTGTTTCTCCGTCGAGGAGGCGGAACGTGTGTGAGTGCCCAAAGGCCGTCCCGGAGGACCCGCAACATGAGGAGAACCTGCCTCGCTCTCCACTCTACGCCGGGGTCGGCGTTCGCGGAACCCTTCGGCTCCCGCGTCGCCGCGCGCACCTTTATGTAGGAGCGGGATGACCCGAGGATGACGAACCTGAGCCAGTTGGTCCAGGACGAGCGCACAGCACGGATGGTGCTGTCGATGATCGTCGAACCAGACGACGCCGTGACAGGCCGTCTCCTGGGCGAGGTGGGAGCGGTTGAGGTGATCCGGCTCGCCGAGCGTGACGATGGCGTGCCGGGCCTCGGCACCGTTGACGCACGGGTCTGGCGCGCCCAGTTCGAGCGTTCGGACGCCCAGACACACTCCCAGCGCATCGTCGAAGCCCAGCGCATGGGTATCGGCGTGTTGATCCCCGGCGACCACGATTGGCTGGCCGCACTCGACGAACTTGGCGACCGGCGGCCATACGTCCTGTGGACTCGTGGAACGACATCGTTCCTCGCGCGACCAGTCGATGATCGGGTCACGATCACCGGCGTGAGGGCCGCGACCTCCTACGGCGAGTATGTAGCCGGGCAGCTTGCCTCCGACCTCGCCAGCGCTGAGCGGATTGTCGTGGCCGACGGTGCGTATGGCATCGAAGGTGCCGCCCACCGAGCTGCCCTCGCGTCAGGCGGCGACACGATCGTGGTCGTGGCGAACGGCGTTGATCGCCCCTACCCGATGGGTCACCGTGAACTGCTTGAGCGAGTGGCCGCCCTCGGCCTCATGGTCAGCGAGGTTCCACCTGGCTCGGTGCCTACGCGCCACCGCTTCCTCGCTCGGGCGCGGCTGATGGCCGCGCTCTCCACAGCGACTGTCGTTGTCGAGGCCGGAGCTCGCTCCGGTTCGTTGTCCGTCGCGCAACGCGCCCATGAACTTGGTCGTATCGTCGGTGCCGTTCCAGGACCAGTGACCAGCACAACGAGTATCGGTCCGCACCACCTCATCCGTGAGGGCGTCGCTTCGATCATCACCGACACCTCCAACTTGGCGGACCTGCTCATTGAAGCCAACCAACGGCATGGTCGCGCGGCCGCGAGAGCGATGGAGCCACCGAGCATGGGCCACCACCGGTCGCCAGCAACACGAAGTGCGGTTCATCAACGATCCTGAGATGGAATGCGGTCGCGGTCATGCATGCGCAACGCAGAGCGGATCGCGCTCCTCTTGAGCAACCCGTCGAGCATCGAAATGCTCCACGTAAGGCAAGTCAAACTGGGGCAAAGAACTGTCCTGCGCCGTGTGCTCAGGCCACGGCATCGGCGCCCTCGGCGTAGGCCAAGGCTCCCGTGGTCCAGGTTTCGACATACTCTTCGTGTTGTTCGTACTCCGGCTTGTCATACAGGCCACCGACCTTTGATCGCGCCATGAGTTCGGTCAGCCGGAGTCGGTCGATCACCACCCCATAATCGTTCTCGCGGAGGCGAGCCTTCTCGGAGGCGACCACGCGGAAGTCCTTGCCCTTCTCCTCCTGCTGCTCATGGTGTTGGGGAAACGGCACGAAGAGCATCTCGATGTGCTTGTGGGACGGCGCCTTGGCAAACCACGGAAGGAAATGCCCATCGATAAATGATTTGATGGGCTTGGCCGTCCAATTGCGTCCCGATGCGACCTGACCGTAAGCAACGATTGATGCCGCTTGTCCGTCAAGGAATGGTCGCCATGCGACGATGTCCACGGTGCCATCCGCAGCATTCGCCGAGAGCCCTAGCGGCCTTGCTTCCGGCGCGACCGCAGTACCCATTGACGAAGCGAGGTCCTGGATAGCCTTGAGCATCCCCGAGCCGTCGGGTCTTGGCGAACCGAACCAGAATGCGCGTCCGCCCAGCACCTCTGCGGCAGTCAGATAGGCCTCGACCTGAAGGGCCCTCGCGCTCGACTTGAAGACGTCATGGTCGCTCTTTGTGGGAAGGAGTTCGGAATGGATTGAAGAGATCAGCAGGCAGGAGATGTAGCAGCGATGCGCGGCACCATCGGACTCACTTATCCCTGCGCGACGCCGGAGGCTCCACTTCCCATATTCTGATACGAGCTTGAACGGGTAGAGGGCGCCCAGCACTCGCTCGCGATACGCAAGCTCCTCGTAGACCCGTTCAGAGAGTTCATCATTCTCGGGCTCCAGAATCTCCTCATCAACGACCTCTGCGTCGAGGTCAGTCAGCAAGCTCCCGTGGTCGGGCTCTCGCTGAACCGCCTGACTCCGAATCAGGCTCTGCTCGTTGGCGACGGACTCGTCGAAGAGTGCGTGCAACTCCACCCAGTCGGCCGCCACGCTCCGTGTGGAGCGATCCAGCGGTGCGTTAACTCTCATTGGTCGAGTTACCTCGAAGGTGCGCCTCTTTCATCGCATTGACGACGATGGTCACGACGCGGAGCGTTGTCTCGGCATCATCCACGAGGTCCGACTTCGGGTCGTACCGGGCGATGATCCGCGAAACGTCCTCAGCCGAGCTTACGAGGTGGTAGAAAGCCTTCTCAAAAGCTTTCGCCTTGTCTTCAACAACGTCGAAGGCGCGGTCCAGATCACGGTTGGATTCAAGCGCCCGGACTGCTCGCTCACTGCCGAGAACATTGACAAGTCGTCCAAGATCAGGGTTCTGGCTTCGAATCAACGCGGGCTCATCTTCTTGACCGTAGAGCCAAGAGAGGAAGTTGCGAAGTTGTGTGCGATGCGATGCAGGGACTGGATTGGCCGGGAGCACCGAATTATCGCTCTCGGGGAGTCCAAGGAACTGGCGGACATTGGCAGTGGACAGAGCGGTGTAGAGGTGCGAGAAGTAGAACGACTTCTTCGAACGAAGCTCGCGGTCGAACAGCTTGGATTCCTCTGCCTGCTCAAGGACGACGACCCCGTTTACGAGTCGACTGACTGTGTTGTGGCCGTCGCCAAGTCTGCGGCTTACCTCCTGGATGTCGTCGCCGTCTTGGAGCCACGAGTGCGCAAACCTTGCCTTCGCGTATGAATCCCACTTGAACGCGCCGTTGACGTGCTTGAACCCAATGAAGTCGCGCGCTTCCTTGCGGCTCTCTACGTAGTTCACCTGAATCTCGGATGGGACCGCGTTCTCATGCAGCGGATGCGGAAGCGCAACCTTGAACTGCTGCTGAAGGCGCGGGCTCGCAATAATCCGCAGTGCCGCAAGACGCCGATTTCCCTCAATGACGGTTCGACTCTTCTCCTCAACGATCAGAGGCTCGAAGTCCAGCCATCCCGAGTTGCCGATCGACTGGATCAGTTCTCCCAGGTCGGCCTGTGCGTAGAGGTAGGCAATCGCCTCGTCTTCACCTGCGAACTCCGTGTCGGGCATTCGCGGATTCGACAGATCGAGAGACAATGTGTCGGGAGCCGCCTTGTCGAGCCGCGCCATCAGGACCCTCCTTCTGTAGTGTCATCCATCCGCTGCACCAGTCCAACGTGCGCGGCTTCGAGTTCCTCGGGAATGAGCAGTTCGGGTGAGAAGACCATAATTTCGTTGGCCTTCATCACTCGGTGGGCAGAGTAGTTCAACGCGAAGAGCCTTCGCCGCAGATCCGAGTAGAGTGCTGCAACCTGCGGAACGTTGTCATAGGTAAGAATCCACTTGGCCCGCGTGACTCGCTTCAGGCATTCAGCGAGGGCCTCGTGGTCGCCCCCTTTGAACGCGTTCAGGTAGAGCGAACCTGCCTTCTCGAAGTAGGGCGGGTCAGCGTATATGAATGCGTCGTCTCTATCTGCGTAGCGTGAGATGACGTCGAGACCATCCTCGTTGGTCACCGCGATACGATCAGCGTGCAGCGCGATCAGCCTGATCCGTTCAGACAGGCCTTCTCGGTTGAAACGAGCATCGATCTTATAGTTGCCGGCCTGGTCTTTGCCGCCGATCGGGCCGCCATTCAGAACGCCTGAACGATTGGTTCGATTGAGATAGAATGTGGCAAAGCCGAGCGAAAGGTGCTTGTCTCGCGCCGACGTTAGGTAGACTTCGCGCTGCCGCTCCCACTCCTCCACAGTGAGCTCGACGTTATTGACGAGGTCGGTGAACTCATCGGGCAGCGTGACGACCGCATTCCAGAATGCAAACACTGCGGGATCAAGGTCATTGATTGCGATCCGGTCAACCTGACCGGAGACCAACAACGCGAGAGCTGCTCCGGCTCCTCCGGCATACGGCTCGACGTACACACTTGAAGTGAGTTCATTTTCGCGAATGATGGTGCGAAGCCGCGAGTAGAGGAGCCCTTTGCCCCCGGGGTATCGAAGCGGAGAGATTGTTACTCTCTTCCTGGCAGGTGTCGCTGCTCGCGTCATGGTTTGAGTACCGCCTTCATGACTCCTTCGATGGTCGCCCAGCATTCTCGAACGTCATCGGGTGTGGCAAAGATATGGTGATTGTGGTTGGTTGCGTCGAGGTGAGCCTTCGAACCCACGAAGCCGTAGCGTCCGCCGCGAATCTTCTGGACTGGCTGAATGAAGGCAGTCTGCCCAGTCGTCTTGAAGTGTCCTTCCAGCCAAACAAGACAGTTCGACAGGTACACGAACCCTTGCTCGTTAGAACCCTTCCTGATGTCTTCACCGAGAGCCTCCGCGTGGGCCTTTATTGTCTTCTCAAGGAAGGTGCGAAGGAGATCGAGAGTTGCGTTCGGGAACCGGTGGATGTTGATCGCGGAGAGTTCCTTAATGATCTCGTGGATCGATGCGGGGAAGGTGGTCGGAACCGTGAGGTTGTCGGTATTCAGGTAGTTGCGCTTCCGGGGGAACGGCTTCGCCTTTTCCCGACCCGCGTCATGGTCGGTGTCGTCCGGCTTCTGCTGACCGTGAGTGGGCTCGTTTGCCGTTCGGTCCCGCTGAACAGAGTCACCCTTATCGGCGTTCGATGACGGGCTTGCTCCAACGACGGTGTCACCCGTGGAGTCCTCGGGCTCGTTGAGCAAATCGCGCAGGTCGTCCATGTAGGCCACGTACCGCTCGCCTGAGGTCCTGTTTAAAACACGCGTGTTGATAATGCCGTCACGGATGTCCGCGACAATCTTCGTTGCCAACCGTTCGAAGAGAGCTGGGGAGGAGCCCACGTGAACGTCCCCTGTCTCGGCGTCGATCACGATCCAAGCGAGCTGCAGGAACTTGTCGTTCTCGTAGAGTCGCGCGAGTGTCGAGACTGGGAAGCGGCGGCGGTTGACGTAGTCGCGGAGTGACGGATCGCGAAAGTTGACGCTGCGAAAGAGACCTAGAATTCTGCTTCGTGTGATGAACTTACGGACATCGATGGTCGGATACTGAGCGATGAGTTGCTCAGCGGTCTTGCCACCGTCGAGTTGGGCTTGGAAGAACGCTGCGTGCCGAGCGGGACTCCAAGCGACGCGCTGGTTTCCTGTATGGAGAGCAGCAATCAGCTGATCTGCGTCATCTTGTGTGGGTGCCTTCTTGACAGTGATGTGACGAAGCTCGTCGCGACTCTCGATAGTCTGCGCGAGTCTACTGATCCTCGCCTGGTGATCTGGGGCCAGATACGGATTCTGGATCGCCTTGAGCGCCGCCACACGACGGTTGCCCTCGACAACGATGAGGGCGCCGTCACGCTCCAGGACGATGGGGAACTCGTGCGTCAGCAGCCCGACCTTCGCGATGCCCTCGACGAGGTTCAGCGCCTTTTCGTTCGCGAAGAGATCCTGAACGATGTCGGATTCCGGTACACCATCAGGAATATCGAGCCGCACGTTTCTAGGGTCGAGTCGGACACCGCTGACCACGTCAACGGTCAACTCCTCCCAGGTCGCCATACTGATCACCGCTGCGCCCCTAGACCCGTGGTCGTAGCTCGCATTGGTGTCGCGCCGGGACCCCGCTCCCTATCCATCCGTCATCCCCGCCTTCACGTTGGACCCTCGGACGTAGTCCAGGACGTCGCGCCTCGGGAAGCGCCAGGCGCGACCGACCTTCTCGCCGGGAAGCTTGCCAGCGCGTACGAGGGCGAGAACCGTCTTAGTGCTGACGCGGAGAAGAGCCGCAGCTTCCTCCGTAGTCAGGACCTCGTGATCTTCCGCCATCTTCCAGCACTCTCCTCTTGCAGGACGTAAGTTCACGCTATCAGTGGTGCCGGGACCGGGGCCAGAAACGCGCCGGCGAGGTCGGCACGCTCGCCCGACGACGGGAACAACGCCTTCGCCGGCTTCCCGTGCGCGGACCCCGCCTGTTACGGGCCGAACGCGACAGTGGGTTCACAAGGACGGGCCTCCAGCTTCGCGTACTGCGGGATGGGTAGGCGAGCTCGCCGGGCGGTTGACATTCCGAGCTCCTTCGATGGCAGCTCGTGCGCGGGCGGTGTCGATCTTCTGGGCCGCTGACTCGGGTAGGGCGCCGAGGGGTGTGTCGTCAGCGATGCGGTAGCGGTCACGGTAGGCGGCGACTACTCGTGCAGCCTTGCGCCAGGCCGCAACTCTGCGTCCGCCGTTGGGTGCCGTCCCAAGGGCCTTTGTCCACGGCGCGCTCTCGGTCAGCGCGCCATCGAGTGCGGCGTCGGCGCGTGCCTCGATCAGTGCCTCTCGCTCGTCGAGGGCTGCTCGCATCTCGGCATCCGCTACGCCGTTGGCTTGTGGGATGAGGCCGGCGATTAGGCGTGGTGGTTTCCGGGTTCGTCCTGATCCTGCTGGTCGAGCGGTCGCTCGTTCGACGCGGTAGTGGAGGACGGCGGCGATGTCGTCGGCGTCGCCGAACCCTCGCGCAGCGACAAGCCGTGGCATGAGCGAATCGACATCGTGGTGGTTGGCTTCGGCGCGGCGGAGTTCGGCGGTCAGCGGACCGAATGCCTCGGATTCGATGACGCTGTCGGCCTGTTCGTCGGCGAGCCCGGAGCCGCGGATGAGGGTGGCCCAGCGGTCCCGTTGGGCTGCGGCGGCGATGGTCTCGTACTCGGCGGCGAGCTGGGCGAGCGAGCCCCACTGCTCCTGCTCAGCAACGACGGTCTCGTGTGCCGAGAGTTCGGCTCCGCTGTGCTGGAGAACGCCGTAAAGCACGCTGCGCGCGGTCGCGTTGGGGTCGTCGCCAGGATGCGGCTCTGCATGGTCATCGGCGCGGTCAAGGGCGGCGTAGGCGCGGTTGGAGTGCCGGCCTCGGGTCATCGCGACGTAAAAGGTCTCTCTGGTCGAGGTCGGTTCGACCAGCACATGCGCGGTGTCGGTCGTGACGCCTTGTGCGCGGAAGGCGGTGACGGCGTAGCCGAGATCGACGCTCTCGGAGACATACGTGGCGGGCAGGACGATACTGCCGCTGAACCTTCGCCCACGCCTCCGCACCGCGATAGTCCCGTCCGCGCGGACCTTGGTGCCGGTCCCGTAGTCGCGAGCAATGGTGAGAGTCCCGTCGTCGCCGACGGCCGTGATCGTCCAGACATCGCCGTTGCGCACCCAGTCCCATCAGGTCACGGTGCGGAGGTTCCGGTTGGTGAGCCGAGTGATGATCGTGTCACCGACCCCGGCGGCGGTGCCGTCGCGCAGTTCAACCTCACGGTCGGGTTCAGCGTCTTGTTACGGATCAGGTCGGCGC
Source organism: Tessaracoccus bendigoensis DSM 12906 (assembly GCF_900141915.1). Taxonomy (GTDB): domain Bacteria; phylum Actinomycetota; class Actinomycetes; order Propionibacteriales; family Propionibacteriaceae; genus Arachnia; species Arachnia bendigoensis. The sequence continues at coordinate 13,609 of NZ_FQZG01000052.1, forward strand.
GGGCGCGTCGGTTGAGCTCTGTCACGTCCTCATGGGTCTCGGCGATCAGCACGGAGACGAGGCCCGCGTCGCGGTCGGCGCGCCAGGCGTCAGGAGCGATTGCACATGGTCGAACAGCGCTGGTTCGATCAGCGGCTCGTGCGCACCCGGGTGGAGTGCGCCCTTGTAGCGGCTGACGCCCGCGTAGTACGGGTTGGTCAGCAGTGAGTAGAACGTGGCCTTGCCGAGGGGCTTCGAGCGACGCTTCGGCGACGGCACCGTGGTCAGGCCACGTGCGGTCACGTCGCGCAGGAGTGTGGCTATGGAGGTCTCGCCTTGGGCGTAGGTCTCGAATGCCCAGCGGATCAGCGATGCGCGTTCGGGATCGACCTCGACCGTGCGCAGCTCGCGGCCTTGGTTGTCGGTGCGGCGGACGTTGGGGTAACCGACCGGCGCGCGCATGGGCGTGCCGCCCTGGGCGAGCTCCTGGGTCAGTCCTTTGGTGACTTCGGTGGCGAGGTTGCGCGCACCATCTGAAAGGGCTGTTGCACTGCGGCAGTTGTGGTTCGCGGATGCTGCTCGACTTCGCTACCAACCCACGCGGCACGACCTACGCCTACTTCGTCTGCTCCGGCCGAGCGGCGAAGAAGACCGCCTGCACCCGACGCGCGGTTCCCGTGCAGGTTGCGGAACGGCTGGTCGAAGACTCCTACGCCTCGATCACGATCAGCGAGGCCGACTACCGGCACCTCGCCACAGAGGTCGATGGCGCGTTCGACTCGCGCATGGCGGGCCGTGACCAGGCGACAGCCGACCTCATGGCCAACCGCGCCAAGCTCGAATCGGAGAGTGACAAGCTGCTGGCCGCGCACTTCGCCGATGCCATCGACCTGTCCGCCTTGAAACGGCATCAAGACCGCATCCGGGCTGGCCTCTCGGACGTGAATCAACGCCTTGCCGAGCACGACGAGCACCACACCGGCGGGCGGGCATTCCTCCACGACAGCCTGCGGATGCTCACCGACGCGCACCACGCCCACGCCCGATCCGACGACGGGAACCGCAGACTCGCGAACCAACCGTTCTACACGAGGCTCGACATCACCGACGACGAACAGCTACGCCCACGTCTCGCCGAGCCGTTCGCCACGATCATCCGCGAAGCACACGCACGCAGCAGCGACGACGGCAAGGGTGCGGAACACGAACACGACTCATCTACGCATGTCGCGTGGTTCCGTAAGACACTTTGGGTGGACCTCGGTAGAGAGTTTGAGAACCCCTACTCGGCATTGAAAACGGTGGTGTCCCGCAGGTCGCGTGGCGTATACAAGCGTTCTTGGCGGCCTTTGGAGCCGTCGGTTGTGGACTCGCGGGGTCGGATGGTGCGTGCAGTTGGGATAGCTCAAACCTTTCTGCGCCCGGCGCAGGTCGACGAGCTGGTGGCCCTGTATCGGGAAGGCGCGACCCTCGTTGAGTTGGGCGAGCGGTTCAGTGTTCACCGACGCACAGTGGCTGCCCATCTTGTCCGCCGGTCGATCCCGATCCGCAGGCGCGGCCTCGATGAGTCCGACGTGACTGAGGCGGTCGAACTCTACGAGGGTGGTTCGACGCTGATAGAGGTCGGCTTGCGGTTCGGGGTGAGTCAACAGGCGGTCCGGCGCGCGCTCGACGTGGAAGGAGTCACGATCCGTCCGGGCGGCCGGCGCGCTCGGGTCAGTGCTTGATGCGCCTGACCCGGGAGGAAGATGCGTGGATCGTGGCGATCTGGATATCGAGCAGCGTGGTCGTGTCGCCGAGGGGCTGCGGTTCTCGGTCGGCGGTGTAGATGATCACGCCGGCGTCGTGGAGGTCCGCCATGATCTGCGGAACGACCCGGCTGAGCCGGTCCAGGCTGTAGGTCGCCGCAATTAGTCGCCGCAATTATCGGAGTGCTCCCGCCGATACGGGTTCCTGATTCATCGAGTGGTCGTGGGTGACCTGCTCAGCGCGTGCGCGGCGCCGCGCGACTGCTTCCTGGGTCCGGGCACGGACCAGGAGGGCGAGGCTGACCGGTCCCATGATGACGAACTTCATCGCGTTCCAGATCGCCCAAAATACGACGAGGTGAAGCCAGCCGGGGCCGCCATCATCGATGAGGCGGGTGCAAATGCTCGCGATCAGGAGGTAGGGCGCGGCGATCAGCATTGCCGGGATGCCCCATCTGAGACCGCGTCGCCTGCGGATCGCGTCGAGCAGCCGGTTGCTCGGCATGTAACGGCGCAGGTAGTAGCGGCTGTGGACACTGATCGTCCAGAAAAGGCGGAACATGGCGGGCCTCTCGTCACACGTGCTCTCCGTCGAGAAGGCAGTACGTGTATGAGCGCCCGTGGTGGGCCGTCCCGGAGGACCCGCAGATGAGAAGAACCTGCCTCACGCTCTACTATACTCCCGATCATGGGGTACAGGGGGCTTGTCTGCGTTTGGTTGCTGGCGATTTGATCCTTCAGCGCGGGCTGCAATGTCGCGGACCGAGTACGATCAGCCTGCCAGGTCTTCGACGTTCTCGCGGGCGGCCTCCAGGCTGTACTGCTCAACGGCTCTGGTCATTGAGCGTCGTGGGCAGGCTGACTATGAAGGTGGTCCCGAGGCTGGAACCTGCGCTTGCGGCGGTGATGCTGCCGCCGTGGGCGTCGACGATGGCTTTGCTGATGGTGAGGCCGATGCCGGAGCCGGTGCGGTCGCGAGTGCGTGCCGAGTCCCCGCGGTAGAACCGTTCGAAGGCGTGCTCTAGCTGCTCGGGTGTCATGCCTTCGCCGTTGTCGGTGACGTTGATGCCGACTTCCGCCCCGTCGCGTTGGGCGGCGACGGTGACGGTCGCCCCGGGTGGCGTGTGCCGGAGGGCGTTGGTCAGGAGGTTGGTCAGGACCTGCCCGATGCGGTGCCGGTCAACCTTCACGGCGAGGCCTGCTGCCGCCGTGGGGTCGATGACGAGGCTGACGCCCTGGGCGGCGTAGCGCTCTCGCATTCCTTCGTGGGCGGCCCAGAGCAGGTCGGCAACGGCGTGGTCGTGCAGATCGAGGTCGAGGCGGCCTTCTTCGGCTGTGGAGACCTCGTCGATGTCGTCGGCCAACCGAGTGAGTCGCTCGGTCTGCTCGGTCAGGGCGGCGCGGGAGTCGGGTCCGAGGGAGGCGATGCCGTCGTGCAGGCCCTCGTGGTAGGCGCTCAGGGTGGCGATCGGGGTCCGCAGCTCGTGCGCGAGGTCGGAGAGCATCCGCCGGCGGGTGTCCTCGACCCCTTCGAGCCGGGCCGCCATGGTGTTGAACGCGGTTGCGAGGGTCTCCAACTCGGTGCCGGAACCGACCAGTGGGACCCTCGTGGCGTAGTGGCCTCTGCTGAGCTCTCGGGCGGCGTGGGTTACTTGGTCCAGGGGGCGTCGCAGACGCCGGGTGAGGAACCAAGTCACTGCGGTGGCGGCCAGCAGGGAGATGAGCAGCCCCACGCCGACCGAGATGAGTGAGGCGTCCCGGTAGGCCATCTCGATATGGGCCAGCTCGGGCGAGTTCGACGGGTGGCCGGCTTGGAGGAGGTGGTCGTGGAAGATCGGGGGGCCGATGATCGTGGCGACCAGTCCGGCGGTGAGGGCGCCGGCAACGAGGACGATCGACTGCCCGGCCAGCAGTCGGGACGCGAGGCCGTGGGACGCATGGGCGCCGGGTGAGGTGTTCATCCCTTGCCCATCCGGTAGCCGATGCCGCGCACGGTGCTGATGTAGCGGGCCGTGTCCGGGTCATCGCCGAGCTTTCGGCGGAGGTGGGCGATGTGGACATCGACCAGGTGTTCATCACCGACCCAGTCGTCGCCCCAGACCTCGTCGATCAGCTGGCGGCGGGAGAAGGCCATGGTGGGCCGTTCGGCGAGTGTCATCAGCAGGTCTCTTTCCGTGGGGGTGAGCGCCACCGGATCACCGGCGAGGTGGACCTGCTGGCCAACCGAGTCCACGTGAAGTTCCCCGAACACCCACACCGGCTCCTGACGATGGGCACGGGACGTGCCGGTGCGGGGTCGGCGCAGGACGGTCTGAACCCGCGCGACGAGCTCGCGAACACTGAACGGTTTGGTGACGTAGTCGTCGGCGCCGACGGACAGGCCGATGAGGGTGTCGATCTCATCCTTGCGGGCGGTGACGACGATGACGTAGCAGTCCGTGAAAGTGCGGATCTGGCGGCACACCTCGATGCCGTCGAGTCCGGGCAGCCCGAGGTCGAGGATCACCACGTCGGGCGTCTGATCACGCACCGCCTGCACCCCTTCCGGTCCGGTGTGCACGACGCGAGCCTGGTACCCGGCGCGGGACAGGTAGGCGCCGATCATCCCGGCGAGAGTCTTCTCATCCTCGATGACGAGAACACTTGGTCCGGGGGTTGGGTGTGTGGTGCTCACACTCGACATTCTCTCCCACCGTTCTCGCCCACCCGTGCTGTCGACGCCGCCTCGTCGGTAGCGCGTCCCGGATCTTCGTCAAACCTCAACTCAGCGAGAGTCTGATCACCACCTACACCGCACAGGATGGATCGTGTCGACACCACTGGGTTCACGACGACGGCAATGGCAAGGAGCACGCTCATGATGTGGGGCTACGGCATGGAGTGGTGGATGTGGTTGATCATGGGGAGCGGCACTCTCGCGTTCTGGCTCGTCATCGTCCTGGTCATCCGGGCACTGCTTCCCGGACGCGATCGCACGACCGCCGGGGCTGACCGCCCGGACCCGCTGACCCTGCTCAAGGAAGGCCTGGCCCGTGGCGAGGTCACCCCCGAGGAGTACGAACAGCGTCGCCGTCTGATCGCCGACGGCCACTGACTCTCTCTCCCCGACCCGGAAAGGCATCATGACCTCGCCCCTACTGTCCCGCCGCAACGTCCTGCTCGGCGGCCTGGGTGTCGCCGCGACCGCGGCCCTAGCCGCCTGTACATCATCGCCCGGGTCTACCGGTACGCCGTCCCGTACGTTCGGCACGCCGACCCCGATCCCGCCGTCCCCGGGGCAGAAACTGATCGAGAAGACCCTCACAGCGAAACCGGTCACCCTCGACCTGGGCGGACGGCAGGTGTCGACCTGGGCATACGGAGACGTCGCCCCCGGGCCTTTGGTCCGGGCGACCGCGGGTGACTTCCTACGGCTCACGCTGGACAACCAGCTGCCCGCGGACACCACCATCCACTGGCACGGCATCCGATTGCGCAACGCCGCCGATGGGGTCCCTGGCCTGACCCAGGACCCGGTCAAGCCAGGCGCCCAGTACGTGTACGAGTTCACCGTCCCCGACCCCGGCACCTACTTCTTCCACCCGCATGTCGGCGTCCAGCTCGACCGCGGCCTGTACGCACCGATGGTGATCGACGACCCCAACGAACAAGGCGGATATGACGCCGAGTGGATCGTCGTCCTCGATGACTGGATCGACGGGACCGGCACCACCCCCGACGCCGTGCTCAAGAAGCTCATCGCCGACGGCGGCACCGCATCCTCCGGCGACATGGGCGGGATGGACCACGGCTCGATGGGCGGGATGTCGATGGGTGCCGGGCCGTGGGGCGACGCCGGCGATGTCACATACCCGTTCTTCCTGGTCAACGGCAGACCCCCCACCGATCCCGAGGTCCTGACCGCCAAACCCGGCCAGAAGGTCCGGCTGCGGATCATCAACGCTGCCTCCGACACGATCTTCACCGTCGCTTTGGGCGGGCACCGGATGACCATCACGCACACCGACGGGCATGCGGTCCAGCCGAGCGAGGTCGATGCCTTCTACATCGGGATGGGCGAACGCTACGACGCGGTCGTCACCCTCAAGGACGGGGCTTTCCCGCTGGTGGCCAGGCCGTTCGGCAAGACCAGCGGCGGCCAGGCCATGGCCCTGGTCCGCACCGCGGGCGGTGCCGCGCCCGGTGCGGATGTCACCCCACCCGAGTTGTCCGGGCAGGTGCTGATCGGTTCCCAGTTGCAGCCGGCGGAGTCCGCGAAGCTGCCCGCCAAGGCACCGGATGCGACCGTCGACCTGAATCTCCAGGGCTCGATGAAGCCCTACCGGTGGGGCATCAATGGGGCCCCGTTCGGGAAGAACGAACCCCTCACCGTCACGGCCGGGCAACGGCTGCGGATCAACGCCGTCAACATGACGATGATGACCCACCCGCTGCACCTGCACGGTCACACGTTCGCGCTGCCCTCTGGTCTGCGCACGGACACCGTCCTGATGGCGCCGATGCAGTCCTTCGCGATCGACCTCGATGCCGACAACGCGGGCGACTGGATGATCCACTGCCACAACATCTACCACGCCGAGGCTGGCATGATGATCGCCCTGGAGTATGCCAAGTGAACGGGCCAGTGCTGCGGGCGCTGTCAGCCGGTGCCCTGGTCCTCGCCTTCGGTGGTCTGTCCGCCTGCGTGGCTACGACCGCGCCGGACGCATCCGGCTCCCGACCTGCCGGGACGGCTTCAAGCCCTCCATCGGAAGCGGATGAGTCGAACGCGCCGATCGCCATCACTCACATCCACGCCGTTGCGCGAGACCCGGAGACTGGCGAGCTACTGCTGGCCACCCACGAAGGGCTCTTCCGTCATGTCAAGGGCGAGCTGAGCCAGAACGGGCCGATCATCGACCTGATGGGCTTCGCTGTCGGGCCCAACGGCACCTTCTACGCCTCCGGCCATCCGGGCATCGGGGTCGATCTGCCTCAGCCGGTCGGGCTCATCACCTCCGCCGATGGCGGCCTCAGCTGGCAGGTCACCTCGCGAGGTGGAGAATCCGACTTCCATGCCCTCACCGTCGGACCCAAGGGCGTGACCGGATTCGACGGGACCCTGCGCACCAGCACGGACGGCCGCTCTTGGACAGACCGCAGCATCGCCGCCCCACCCCGGGCACTGGCCGCCTCACCCACCTCCGGGACTCTCCTGGCCACGACCGCTGCAGGCCTGCTCCTCAGCACTGACGACGCAGCGACCTGGCAGAAGCTCACGCCACCGGAGACCGCGGTGCTGGTCGCGTGGGCAGACGAGCAGACCATCGTCACCACCACCAGCGCTGGACGCTTGGCGACAAGTGACGACGCCGGCACGACCTGGACCCTGCACCCCGACACCATCGGCACCGCCGATTCCCTGTTCGCCGAGCGCACCACTGACGGCAAGGTCGAGATCATCGTTGTCGTCGACGGGAAGGTCCTTCGCACCACCGATGCCGGAGCAACCACCGAAGTCGTCGTCCAGTGACCCGGCCGACATCTTGACCCACCCTTCATCAACCCAAGGCCATACCGCCACATCGGGCGACGAGTCTGAAGACACAGGGCAAACGGCCCGGGACGAACATACGAAGGAGACCCACCATGGCCACGCGGCACTCACCGTCCAACGACTACGCACAGTTCACGCAACCTACCCAGACACCCACACCCGAGACCCCGGCGCCCAGCCCCGGGCACGGTCACGGCTGGCTGATGTGGCTCATGTGCGTGCCCATGCTCGTCGTCATCGGAATGCTCATCGCCGCCGGCGGCCTCGGCGCCGGCGGCCTCCTCTACGCCCTGGGCTGCCTCGCCATGATGGGCGCCATGATGCTGTGGATGAACCACGGAAACAGGGGAAACCCATCCTGACGGACCCCCACGACCCGACCTTGCCCTAGTTCTCACCAGGCCACGGCCTCTGCGCCCCGACACAGAAAACAACCCGCTGCTGTGCATATACCCCGGCGGGGTATATGGTGTTAAATGGTCCGAGTCCAGGAAGAAGCGGATGATCACCACAAAGACACATATTCGGCTGCCCGCCATGAACCTGCGGCAACTGCGAGGGAACCGTCCGAGGCGGATGTCGCCCAGTTGGCCGGTGTCCACTCATCAAGGTGGAGGCCCAGACGGGCGAACTGGTCCCATCAGCGTCGACAGCCAGAACGAAGGACACCGCATGACCTTCGCGACACCCAGGGCGCTGGCCGCCACGCTCGCCGCCCGGGCATGGACACCGATGGACGCGCTCGCGCAGGAGAGCCAACCGTGATGAACCACGAGCACCACTACGACCAATCCACCGCGACGGAGCCGCTCACAGATCCCGTGTGCGGCATGAACGTAAACGCCTCGACAGCACCCGTCCTCGACCACGACGGTCAGCAGTACCACTTCTGCTCGGAGCATTGCCGTGACCGATTCCACGCGGACGCCGCCGCGTTCATCGGTCCCGCAGCCGAACATGCAACAATGCCCGCCGCCAGCCACGATGCGCCCATCAGCGGCGAGGCGACGGAGTGGACCTGCCCTATGCATCCAGAGATCCGCCGCCCCGGGCCCGGGTCCTGCCCCATCTGTGGGATGGCCCTGGAGCCGGTGACCGTCACCGCCGATACCGGCCCCAGCCCCGAGCTAGCCGACATGACTCGCCGGTTCTGGGTCGCCACCGCGCTGACGATCCCCACCGTCGTCCTTGAGATGGGACGCCACTTCATCCCGTGGCTGCACGACCTCATCCCGGCCCGTACCTCGGTGTGGCTCCAGCTGGCGCTCGGCACACCCGTCGTGCTGTGGGCCGGGTGGCCCTTCTTCGTCCGCGGCTGGGCCTCGGTCCGCACCCGCAACCTCAACATGTTCACCCTGATCGCGATGGGCACCGGAATCGCGTGGCTGTTCAGCGTGATCGCCACCTTCACGCCGGGTGTCTTCCCCGACTCCTTCCGCGGTGACGCGGGCACCGTCGACGTCTACTTCGAAGCCGCCGCCGTCATCACCACCCTGGTCCTGCTGGGGCAGGTCCTGGAGCTGCGCGCCCGCGAGCAGACCTCCGGCGCCATCAAAGCCCTGCTCGATCTCAGCCCCAAGACCGCCCGCCGCATCACCGCCGACGGCGACGACGAAGAGATCCCCCTCGACACCGTCCAGCTCGGTGACCGCCTCCGGGTCCGCCCCGGCGAGGCGGTACCGGTCGACGGAACCGTGGAGGATGGCCGCTCCGCCGTCGATGAGTCCCTGGTCACTGGTGAGTCCATGCCGGTCACCAAGAACAGCGGCGACACCGTCATCGGCGGCACCATCAACGGCAGCGGCGCCCTGGTCATGCGCGCCGAGAAGGTCGGACGCGACACCATGCTCGCCCGAATCGTTGCCATGGTCGCCGACGCGCAACGCTCCCGCGCCCCGATCCAGCGGATGGCCGACAAGGTGGCCGGCATCTTCGTGCCCGCCGTCATCACCATCGCCGTGGTCGCGTTCATCGTCTGGGCACTGGTCGGCCCGGACCCGAAGCTCGCCCACGCCCTCATCGCCGCCGTGGCGGTCCTGATCATCGCCTGCCCCTGCGCGCTCGGGCTGGCCACCCCCATGTCGATCATGGTCGGTGTCGGTCGCGGCGCAGGCCTGGGCGTCCTGATAAAGAACGCCGAAGCCCTCGAACGCATGGAGAAGGTCGACACCCTGGTCGTTGACAAGACCGGCACACTCACCGAAGGACGACCCACCGTCACCGGCATCGTCACCACCGGCAGCGACCGTGATGACAACGAGCTGCTGCGCATCGCCGCCGGCGTCGAACGCGCCTCCGAGCACCCACTCGCCATGGCCATCATCGAAGCCGCCACCCAGCGAGGCCTGCACATTCCAGACGTGACCGACTTCGACTCACCCGTCGGGCGCGGCGTCCTGGGGACCGTCGACGGCCACCGGGTGACCATCGGAAGCGCGACGTTCCTCAACTCTGAGGGCCTCGACACGAGCCCGCTCGCCGCCCGCGCCGACGAGCTCCGCGGCGACGGTGCGACCGTCATCCACATCGGAATCGACGACCACTCCGCTGGTATGTTCGCGATCGCCGACCCCATCAAGGAAACCACCCCCGCCGCCCTGAAGGCTCTGCGCGCGGACGGCATCGACGTCGTCATGCTCACCGGCGATAACCGGGTCACCGCCCAGGCAGTCGCCAAGACGCTCGGCATCGATCACGTCGAGGCCGAAGTGCTGCCCGACCACAAGAGTGACATCGTCACCAAGCTCCGCGGCGAAGGTCACGTCGTCGCGATGGCCGGCGACGGCGTGAACGACGCGCCAGCCCTGGCCTCCGCCGACGTCGGCATCGCCATGGGATCAGGCACGGACGTCGCCATGGAAAGCGCCGGCATCACCCTGCTCAAGGGCGACCTCACCGGGATCGTGCGCGCACGTCTTCTCTCCGAGAAGACCATGGCCAACATCCGGCAGAACCTGTTCTTCGCCTTCGTCTACAACGCCCTCGGCATCCCCATCGCCGCCGGCGTCCTCTACCCCGTCTTCGGGCTCCTGCTCTCACCCATCATCGCCGCCGCCGCCATGGCCCTCTCCAGCGTCAGCGTCATCGCCAACGCCCTACGACTGCGCGCTCAAACCATCGGTGGTGATGAAGACGATCGACGTTGAGCTGCTCGTCGTCCCGGACTGCACCAGCGAGGCAGCCGCGGTGCGGCTGATCACGGCTGCCGTGAGCCAGTGCGGGACAGACGCGCGAGTACACCGCTCCATCGTCGTCAGCGATGAGCAAGCCCAGCAACGGGGATTCACGGGGTCACCGACAATCCTCATCAACGGCGCCGACCCCTTCGCCCGTCAAGGAGCAGCGCCCGCTCTGGCCTGCCGGCTCTACCCGACCGCAGTCGGGCTGCGTGGTGTACCCGAACTCCGGAACGTGATACAAGCGCTCCAGCGTGCGGCAGGGGTGGCCACCTCAGCTGGCGATCACGGCGGCGATATCGCGAGGGGCGGTGCGCAACGTACGGGGTGAGGCACCTCGGGTGTGAGCGGTGCACGTGTGGCGCGCTGCGTCGACGCTTACGCACGCGCGTCGCCCTCGGGAGGATGCCCGATGCCGCCCGGCACCAGGTGCATCGTGGAGCGTCGCGATCAGGGGCATACGCAACCAGATCGAACTCTTTGAAGGCGCGCACACTATTATCCCGCTCGGAGTCCATTCCACACCCCAATCAACACGTGTCGGCAAGGCACTGTGGGGCAGGCCTAGATCACAGGCTCGGGCCGAGAAAGACTTGCTCGACCGGCGAACGCTCGACATTCGCTGTGTGTTCACGAGAGATGTCCCTTGCCTTGTCGAATGCTGTTCTGGCACGGGCGGCGTCGATCTTCTGGGCGGTTGACTGAGGGGGCGATCCGAGGGGTGTGTCGTCGGTGATACGATACCGGTCCCGGTAGGCCGCGACTGTGCGGGCATGTCGCCGCCATGCTGTTGCCTTCCGCGAATCGCGAGGAGGCACGCCGAGCGGTTTCGTCCAGGCTTCCCGGGCGTCGCGTGCGGCGTCGAGTACCGCGTCGGTGCGGGCCTCGATCAGTTCACGCCGCTCATCAAGTGCTCGGCGCATGTCCGTGTACATCGGGCCGTCGGCGTGCGGGACGAGGCCGGCGATCAACCGCGGTGCCTTGCGGGTGCGGCCCGACCCTGCCGGCCGTGCGGTCGCGCGTTCGACGCGGTGGTGAAGGACGGAAGCGATGTCGTCAGCATCACCGAACCCGCGCGCGGCGACGAGGCGCGGGAGCAGTCGGTCCATGTCGTGGTGATTCGCCTCGGCCCTTCGCAGCTCGGCGGTGAGTGCGCCGAACGTTTCCGAGTCGAGCACGGTGTCGACTTGCTCGGCGGTGAGCCCCGATGCACGAACCAGGCTCGCCCAGCGGTCGCGTTGCGCAGCGGCGGCGATCGTCTCGTACTCCGCAGCGAGTTGGGCGATGGAGCCCCACTGCTCGTGTTCGGCGGTGATGGTCTCGTGCGCGGACAGCTCAGCGCCGACGTGCTGGAGCACCCCGTTCAGCACGCTCCTGCCGGTGGCATCCGGGTTCTCGCCCGGATGCGACTCCGTGTGAGCATCGTCAATCCGGTCGAGGATCACATACGCACGGTTGGAACGCATGCCTCTTGTCATCGCGACGTAGAAATTCTCCCGCGTCGTGGTGGGCTCGACCAGAACGTGGGCGGTGTCGACGGTGACGCCCTGGGCGCGGTGGGCGGTGACCGCGTACCCGAGATCGACGTGCTCGGCCACATAGGACGCCGGGAGGAGGATCGAGCCGCCGAACCTGCGACCGGTCTTGCGGATGGTGATCGAGCCGTCGTCGCGGACGTTGGTGATGGTCCAGGTGTCGCCGTTGCGTACCCACTCCTTGCTGTTGCGGAGGCGGCGGTCGTTGCGGCGGGTGATGATCGTGTCTCCGACTCCGGCGGCGGTGCCGCCGTTCAGCTCCACCTCCCGGCCCGGTGTAAAGGTGCCGTCGAGGATCAGGTCCGCGCGGGCGCGCTGGTTGAGGGTGGTGACGTCGTCGCGGGTCTCGGCGATCAGCACCGACACCAACCCCGCATTCCGGTCGGCGCGCCAAGCGGCATAGGCAGCATCCGTCATCGCCTCGGCGTCACCGTCGCGGATGCGGCCGTGGTCGAGGTAGGTGTCGATCACCTGCGTCCGCCCGTGCCGCAACGAGAGTGAGGCCGTCTTCTCCCAGGTGTTCACGAAGCGGTGGACATCGACCAGTTCGGGCGCATCATCCCGGTCGTTCACGAGCAGTCCGAATGCGCCGCCGGCGTCGACGGACTGGAGCTGGGCGAAGTCCCCGACCAGCAGCACTTTCGTTCCCGCCCACTCGGCCAGGTGCGTGATGCGATCCAGTGAAAGGGTGCCGGCCAGAGATGCCTCATCGATGATGACGAGCTGGCCGGACTGGAACGTTTCGCCACGGGTGAGTTGGTTCTGCCACCACTTTGCCGTGTTCTCCGTCGGGATCCCCAAGTCCTCGGCAAGTACCTGTGCCGCGACCGCGGACGGCGCCAGCCCGACCACGGACCCGGCGCCGTGTTCCTTCTCCCATGCCCGCCGCAGCGCGGACATGGCCGTGGTCTTCCCAGCACCGGCCGGACCAACGAGCACGTCCAGCATGCGCCCGGAGACGGCGATCTTCGTCAGCGCGTCGGCCTGATCCTCACCGAGCATCCGCCCCTCATGATCTGGCCGGGCGGTGATCTTCTCCACCGTGCGAAGCGGGACTGTCGGTGCGGTCATGGTGCGGGAACGATCCAGCAGTCGGTCCTCAGCGGCGAGCAACAGCTCGGAGGAGAACACGGTCGAATGCTTGGGCCGGAACACGCTGGTGCCGTCCGCCCGGCGGAACTCCACCGGGCTGGTGGCGAGGTCGGGCGGCGTCAGCCGCAACGAGAGTCCTTCGGCAGCATCGGCCACCATGCCGACGACCGCTTCCCGGTCCCGCATCGAGGCGAACCGCCAGCCCATCGTCTGCCGCGACGCCTCAGCCATCAGGTTCCAGCGCCGCCACGTCGACCGCTTCTCACCCACCACCCCGACGACCGAGGCGCCGAGTTCGGCGATCACGTCCAACGGCACATCATCGGCCCGCAACAGCAGCACCGGGTCGTTGTCGGTCACGGCTTGGGCCCATCCGGTGGCGTCCCGACCGAGCACGTCGGCGGCGCGGGTGCGCCACTCGCTGGTGAGGTTGGCCAGCGACCGCACCTCCTTGTCCGGCCGGGTGGCGAGGGTCGCTTGGGCGCGGAGCTTGATGATCGTCGCCGTGGACGGCTGGCGGCCGTGCCGGGCGACGTACTCGTCGATCAGCCGGTTCTTCTCGACGTCGATGTGGCGGGCACGGGTGGAGAACTCGGCCACCAGCTCCTGCGGCACGCTCGTGATCGCCCACGCCGGGTTCCGGTCCCGGCCCATGTCCCGTGCCTCCCACTCCACCCCGAAGGTTCGCGTCATGTGATCGGCGAACACCGCCTCATGCAGTTCCGACAGCGCGACCACGGCGGCGTGCATCGGCCGCCCATCCAGCGACCGCCACTTCCCGTCCAAGACTGTCTGGACCTTGTTGGAGATGACGACGTGGGTATGCAGGTGAGGGTCGCCCGCGCGGGAGTCGAAGTGATCGAACGCCGTCGCCACCAGCCCGGTGACATCGACCTGTGCAACGGCCCCGTCCCCGGCGGTTGCACCGGTGCGGGTGGCTGCAACCTCTCGCTCCATGAACGCAACCACATCCGCAACCGCCCGATGATGCGCCTCACCAATTAGCGCTTGCGTCCCGGCGTCGGCGACCGCCCACAGCGCGGAGGCGGACTTCGGGATCGAGAACGTGAAATCGAACCCCGCCACAGCACGCCGCGTCCCACGCGCGCTCTCCTCGGCCTCGATCTGCGCGACCGCCGCCGCCTTCGCGCCCGGACTCAGGCCCGCGTCCAGGCCAGCGATCCGCGCATCGATCCGCTCGGACACCGACTTGTAGACGGGGAACGCCAGACCGAGCGGGTCGCCAGTGATCGGGTCGCGACCCATCCCCATCAAGAGCTGGAGCTGGGCCTCCGACACCCGATCACCGACCAAGAGCTGCCCCTTGCCGAGCGAGGCGACACCTGAGCCCAGCCATTGGCCCGGTGGGGTTCCCGCGTCCACGTAGTACCTCGTCAGAGGCGTCGACAGCGACCTGTCGCCATCGGCCGCGGCGACCGTGCGGAGCAGGTACTTGTACCCATCACCTGCACTCATCACCCGCATCGAAACCGTCACCAGAGCACCGCCTCTCGACAGCCAGGTGAGCCGACGCTGACCGAGCGGAACACTGTCAACGTTGGTTGACTGTCGGCGGACGCGCGATATTCAGTGCGGGCTTTATTGGCCGCGTTGGGCGACGTAGCTGGACCAGTCTCGGGCGGCGAGGGCTGCCCATCTGATGGCGGTGGTGTCGGCGATGCCGATGAGGTCGGCGAGCACGGGTGCCGGGACTTGTCCGGCGAGGGCGAACATGGCGGCGTGGCGTGAGCGTCCAGGCCTCACACCGGCGGCGACGAGGTGGCCGCGGAAGGTTTCTCTGACGAGGTGTCTGCCTGGGTGGCGTCCGGGGAAGAGCCAGCCGTGGTCGGTGCTGGCGATCGAGGGGCTTCCGGGGCGTGCGAGGTGGCGTCGGATCAGGTCGTCCAGGCCGGGCGGCATCTCGATGGGGACGCTGTCGAAGGTGACGATGACTTTGCCGTCGTCGCCGAGGGTGATCTGGTCGGTGCGCATCGCGACGATCGTCTGGAGTGGTTGGGCGAACAGGAGCGTGAACAGTCCACCGATCCGCGCGTGGAGCGCGATGGTGTCGTCGTGGAGCAGTGTGTTGATCTGGTCCCAGCGGTCGGCGTCGGTGCCGATGACCTCTGGCAGTGTCGTTCCCCTCCAGGGGATCGTGATGTTGGTGTTCGCTCGCGCTCGGCTGAGCCAGGCGACAAAGGTCTGCTGGCTGTTGCGTGCGCCGGGATAGTCCGCGAGGTAGGACTCGAGTTGGGGTTGGGTCAGGCTGGCGATCGTGGTGCCGTGTCGGGCGGCCCACTGGCCGAGCCGGACAGCGCCGTTGATGTTGCCCCGGGCGCTGTAGATCGCTGTCTTGCTCAGCTGGCCATGCTCGGCACTCCTGCGTAGGCGCCGGAGCAGGTGCCAGCGGGCGAAGCGTCCGACCAGCGCTCTGTCCTCGGCTTCCAGGGGTGCGAGGGTGGCATCGAGCCACCGTTCCATCTGCTCGATCGGCGCATGGTAGGCGGGCAGGACACCGGCCCCGGCGAGGAGGTCGCGCAGGTAGTTGTGCGATCGATCAGCGGGCAGCACCCAGAAGGTGTCGTGGCTGATCGCCAGCTCTCCTCGGGCCATCATGCCAAGGAGCTTGACGCCGGTCGCGGGTGGTTTCTGTAGCCAGGTGATGACGCTCTGTGGGCGCGGCGCGGCGATCAACTCGTCATAGAGCGGCTGGAGTTGGTGGTGGATTGCCTGGGTGCTCGGGTCGGTGAGCAGGAAGGTGAGGCGCTCGGTGAGGAAGCAGCGTGCGCACCGGTCACGGCCGTAGGGATTGTCCTCGCGGCCACAGCCGGTGCAGGCGAACACCGACTCCTCGCCGGCGCAGTCGGCGCAGACCACGATGTTGTCAGCGAACCGCGACGGGTAGGCGATCGGCCGCTGCTGGGAGCACTCCGGGCAAACTGCGGGGTGGTAGGCCAGTTGGAAGCGGCAGCGAGGGCAGATCGACCCGCCCGGGAGGCTGACGGTTCCGCCGCGAAGCCCGCATCTGACGCAGGCCGGGTTCCGCAGCCCGCGCCTCACTCGGTGACGCCGTCGGGGCGTCTGATCTTCGCGCGGATCGGGCGCAGGTCACCGATCTGTGGGCCGCCCTCGCTGCTGGTGCCGGTCTTGGCCTGCTTCTGCTCAGCGACGACCCCGACGATCAGATCGCCCGGGGCGCAGGCCAGGGCGTCGCAGAGCGCAACCAAGACCTCGGTGTTCAGCCGTTGTGGCGTCTTCGTCACCAGCCGGTAGACGTGCTCGCGGGTCAGGTGGATACCACGCTCTTCCAGCAGCGGCACCAGCTCGCTGGTTTGGAACAGGCCGCGGTCAGCCATCACCTGCCGTAGGTTCCACTGCACCTGGATCGTCCTCATGGTGTTCTCTCCTTCTCCTCGGTCCGGTAGACCCTGGCCAACGCTGCTTGCAGGGTCTTGTTCTTGAAGTCGTTGGACACCGATGTGTAGATCGCGGTCGTGGACGCGTACGTGTGCCCGACCTGCTCGGTGACGAACCGCTCCGGGTAGCCGTGCTCGATCAAATGCGTCACGTACGAGTGCCGCAGGCAATGCAGACTCAGGTGCTCATCCAACCCGATCTCGGCCCGCGCGGTCGCGAACAGATCATCGACCTGACGGACCTTCACCCGAGTCCGGCGCTCGGTCAACCAGAGTGCGGGATGCCCCTCGGCCTCATAGAGCGGCAGCGCCTCCTCGACCCACTGCCTGATCCCGTCGACGGCCCAGTCAAACTCCGGAACCGCGAGTACCGTCCGACGACGCGGCAATGACCCCGCGGTCGCTTTTCCGTAGCGCACATGCACCGAGCCGTAACTGCCCCAAGCACGCATGTGCGGGTTGGGGCGCAGGTCCGCGACGTCCAGGCGGGCAAGCTCGTTGCGGCGCAACCCGAACGCATACGCCGTCTTCAACATCGTCGCGTCGCGCAACCCCGCCAACGCGCCCTTGCGCCCCGAACGGGCGATCCGATCCACCCGCTCATCGAGCCAGTCGAACAACGACTCCAACTCGCGATACGTCAACGGACGACGCTGCGGCTGGCCCTCGTAGTCGTTCAGATGCGCGACCGTGTTCCACTCGTTGCAGACCTGCGAAGGCACCTGCCCAAACCGGTCATGGCACTGCGTCGGCCACTCATACCGCGAGTCCGTCACGTAGTCACAGAACATCCGTAACGTCAGGTGATAACCCCGGATCGTGGACAGCGCCAACCTGCCCTGCCCCGATGTCAGCGACACCGTGAAGTCCTCGACATCGCCGGGCGTCCACTGCCACGGATACGACTCGCAGAACGCCTGGAACCGGCGGATCAGCCGCTCTCGCGTCACCACCGTGTGCTCGCCGAGCTGCCGGGACCGCTGCTGCCTCGACCAGCCCGTCACCATCGCCTCGAACACCGCGGCAGGCTCATTCAGATGCACCACGCCCGGCACCAGCAACAACCGCGCCGACCCCGGAAACTCGCCCGCCATCCACCCTCAATCCGTTACCTACAACATCACGATGTTGCATCTACGGTAACATGAACGTGAGCGCCCTGCTCCCACAAGCCCACCAGCCAGCCCGACCCAAGAACGTCGTGACCAGTAACGGCAAGGGCTGTGACATCTGCGGCGATAATGCTCGCTTAACCCCAATACCGTTCAGTTAAGGTCGCAGCGGTGTAGTTTGGTGGTATGCCGCGTGTTGGATGGAAGAAGCCAGAGACCGAGCGTCGCCTCTCTGACCTGGTCTCGGTCGGGGTGCTGACGCGGGTGTTCCCGCCCGAGCTGGTCGATGAGGTGATTGCCGATGTTGGCCGGACCGAGCAGCGGCATCGTTCGTTGCCGGCTCGGGTGATGGCCTACTTCGCGATCGGGATGGCGCTGTACTCCGAGGGCTCGTACGAGGACGTGCTGGCGCAGTTGACCGACGGGCTCTCGTGGGCCTCGGGATGGAGCGAGACATAC
>NZ_FQZG01000103.1 GCF_900141915.1 Tessaracoccus bendigoensis DSM 12906
CTTGAGCACTATCCCGGACTCGATCCGCGACACGCCGCAACTGGGCGTCAAATCAACAAACGAACCCCGAATAGTGCTCAACGCCACACCCAACCCGAGCCGACCGCGACCCCAGCCGACGGCGCCAACGCGACCGAAACGAAACCCCGTCCGCGACCACCTACTTGAGCACTATCCCGGACTCGATCCGCGACACGCCGCAACTGGGCGTCAAATCACCAAACGAACCCGCAATAGTGCTCAACGCCCGACCCGCACCGAGCGCGACCACGACTCATGCGTGACCCCCGACCCAACCCGAGCCTCAGCGGCCCGTCATGTCGACCGGGACGACCCAGCGGTCGAAGTCCTCGGCGCTGATCCCATTCGCGATAGCCGACTCCGCCAACGACAGCCCTTCCCTGTGCGCCTGCTTTGCGATCTTGGCAGCCAGGTCGTACCCGACGTGCGGGTTGAGCGCCGTCACCAGCATCAGGTTCGAATCCAGGTTCGCCTGGATCCGCGACAGGTTCGGTTCGATTCCGACGGCGCAGTGATCGTTGAACGAGACACACGAGTCGGAGATCAACCGGATCGACTCGAGGACGGCGTGCGCCATCACCGGCTTGAACACGTTGAGCTGGAAGTTGCCCTGGCTACCCGCGAAGCCGACGGTGACGTCGTTGCCGAACACCCGGGCGACCACCATCGTCATCGCCTCGGACTGCGTCGGGTTGACCTTGCCCGGCATGATCGAGCTGCCCGGCTCGTTTTCGGGGATCGTGATCTCGCCGATGCCATTGCGCGGGCCGCTGGCGTACCACCTGACGTCGTTGGCGATCTTCATCAAGGCGTCCGCGAGAACTCGGAGCGCGCCACTCACCTCGACCAGCGAATCGTGCGCGCTGAGCGCCGCGAACAGGTTGTCCGCCTGCCGGAACTCCAGCCCCGTCTCCTCGGAGATCTTGACGGCGGTGAGGCGCCCGAAATCAGGGTGTGCGTTCAGCCCGGTGCCGACGGCGGTGCCGCCGATCGCCAGGTCGCGCGCGCGGCCGTCGGCGTGCCGGACCCCGGCGAGCGCGAAGTCGAGCTGGGCGACCCATCCTCCGATCACCTGGCCGAGCCGCACCGGGGTCGCGTCCTGCAAATGCGTGCGCCCGACCATGACGATGTCGTCGAACTCCGCAGCCTTGGCGGCCAGGGTGTCCCGCAGCTTGGCGACGGCGTCGTAGAGCCGCGAGTTGAGCTCGCTGACCACCGCGATGTGCATCGCGGTGGGGAACGTGTCGTTGGAGGACTGGCCACGGTTGACGTCGTCGTTGGGATGGACGGGATTCTTCGAGCCGAGCACTCCCCCGGCGATCTCGATCGCACGGTTTGAGATCACCTCGTTGGAGTTCATGTTCGACTGGGTGCCCGAACCGGTCTGGAAGACCACGAGCGGGAAGTGGTCGTCGAGTCGACCGGCGATCACGTCGTCCGCGGCCTGCACGATCAGGTCGGCCCGATCGGTCGGAAGCTGCCCCAGTTCGGCGTTGGCCTGCGCGGCCGCCTTCTTAAGGACGCCCAGCGCACGGATCATGTCGCGCCCCCACACGAAGGTGTCGCGACCGATGTCGAAGTTCATGAGGCTGCGCTGCGTCTGCGCTCCCCAGTAGCGGCTCTCGTCGACCTGAACTTCACCCATTGAGTCTTTTTCGATTCGATATCCCATACGTCGACGCTACCGCCCCGGGTGCCCGCTGAACAGGGCACCTTCGCCGTTCGGGCAGCAAAAAGCCCGACCCGCTGCTCTTGGGGGGCAGCAGCGGATCGGGCGGCTCTTTGAACCTCTCGCGAGGCGTATGCACATGCTACCAACCGGATGGCCCAAGCGGTAGCGTGTCGCGTCTGTTTTATCCGACAACCTCATAGTTGACGGTGATCACGCCTGCCGACGTGCCTCCGATGGCCGACATGGCGGCGGTGGAGAGGTCGAGGCAGCGTCCCGAGACGTAGGGGCCACGGTCGTTGATCCGCACGATGACGGACTTCCCATTGCTGGGGTTGGTCACCTTCACCCGGGTGCCGAACTTGTAGGTCTTGTGCGCGGCGGTCAGGTCGTTGGTGTTGAACTGCTCACCGTTGGCCGTCATCTGGCCCTGCCAGTAGTAGGAAGCCTTGCAGGAGGCACCGGTGGCCGGCGTCAGGTTGCTGCTGCTGGAAGAGGAAGATGAGGACGACGACTTGGTGGCCGAAGTGGACGATGAGGTGACGGTCGGCGTGCGAGTGCCCACCGTGGTCACCTGGGCGACGGGCTTGGTGTCCACCACCGTCGACTTGAGGGTGGAGCTGACGAGCTTGCCGTCGTTGTAGACGTCGGTGTAGGTCTCGGTGGCAGACCCGGCGACACCCTTGGTGGTGACCTTCGAATCGCCCTTGTCGAGCTTGTCGGACTTGACCTCGGTCTTCTCGAACGCGACCGCCTTCTGCTTCGTGGACGTCTTCACATCCACCTGCACAAACGAGATCTTCAGGCCGTCGCTCAGGACGGTATTGGCTGCGGGGGTGAGCTTGTCGTCGGCGTCGGGCTTGATGCCCTGCTTGTCAAGGACATCCTGGACGGTGCCGGCGGCCCGCACTGCGGTGGTCGCACCGGCTGCGACGACGCTGACATCCTTGGCGGTTGCAACCTCGAGCTCGAGGCCTTCACGGCCGATACCGGAGGAACGCGTGGCGGAGAGCTTCGAGTCGCTCGCGCCCAGTTCCAGCTGGTCGAGGGCTTGGCCGACGTTGCGCGCGGTCGTCCAGACGACGCGCTGCTCGCCGTCGACGGTGAGCTGCAGCTGGCGACCGTAGGACACCGAGATGGCGAGGCCATCGGTGATCCGCGTATCGGCTGCCGGGAGCACCACGTCGTGATCGCCCAGGGTGATCGCTTCAAGCTCGAGCACGTCGGCAACGGTGCGTTCGCGCACCGCGATCGTCGAGCTCTGACCGTCGACCGACAGCTCCACGTCGTTCTTGTGCATCGCGGTGGCGAGCGCGGCACCGCCGACGACGGCCAACGCGACGCCACCGGCGATCGCTGGGATGAGGATCTTTGCCATCCGGGTTAACTCCTTGGTGAAACTAAGACCGGAGATTCACCGGTCGATGACCATCCTAAGCGCTTCCTGAGGAAATCCCAAACAACTCTCAGTTTTTCTCAGGAATGCCGTCTCTCAAGGGGCTGCGCCGAGCGCTGGTTGAGCCGAGCAGTGGTTGAGCCCACCTGGTCGTCGGGTGAGCCGCCCGGCGAGCCCTGCGAGCAGGCGTGACAAAACTGCCGGTTGAGCCGCCCGGCGAGCCCTGCGAGCAGGCGTGTCGAAACCACCTGACACACGGTGCAAAGTCTTGACCCAGCGCCGGTACCACCTGACACACGGTGCAAAGTCTTGACCCAGCGCCGGTACCACCTGACACACGGTGCAAAGTCTTGACCCCAGCGTCTTGGCACAGTCCGCGCGAATCGTCAGATGGTTTCGCCACGGGCGTTCGCAAGCTCACGGCCCGGCTCAGCCGACTCGCGGCGTCCTCAACCGACCGCCGGACTCAACCCACCGTGGCCCTCCGTCGCAGGATCAGGCCTCGACCACCGAGTAGTTGCCGGCCTCCCGGACCGCCTCGATGATCGCGTCGAACGGGATGTGCTCTTCCGACTCAACGGCCATCGCGCCGCCGTCCAGGCTGACATGGACGTTCGTGACGCCCTGAACCTCGGCGACCTCTTCGGTGACATGGTTGACACAGTTCCCGCAGGTCATTCCAGTGACGGTGTAGTGCGTGATCATCTTGGTTCAACTTTCTTTCTACTTGACCAGGCGTCTGATCGCCTGCATCGCTTCTTCGAGCTTGGCCTCGGCTTCCGGGCCGCCCTTGCGGGCCGCATCCGCGACGCAATGCTCAAGGTGATCCTCCAACAGACCCAGCGATACCGCTTTGAGCGCACTCGTGACGGCTGCGATCTGCGTGAGGATGTCGATGCAGTACTCGTCATTCTCGACCATCCGGGCGACGCCGCGCGTCTGACCCTCGATGAGCCTCATCCGTCGCAAGTAGGCCGCCTTCTCGGGCGTGTAGCCGTGCGTCGGATGACAGTCTGCGGAAACGCTGTCGGTCATGGATCCTCCTGAGGAGAAATATACCCCCCTGGGGTAATGGGACTCAAGCGCGGGAGTCCACGTACAGGCAGTGGCCGATCCTCGACCCCAGACGGAGCAAAATCGACCACTGGCCGATTCTCGCGACTCCAGCGCGCCAAACCCCAACCAACCAAGGCAGTGGTCGATACTCGACCCCAGACGGAGCAAAATCGACCACTGGCCGATTTTCAGACCCCCGGCCAGGCCGACAGGGGCGGCCCACCCCGATCCGACGCACCCCGATCAGGCGCGCGTCGCCTGGTTATCAACAAGAAACCAACAGCCCCTGTGGATAAACCCGGACGAAACTACCGCCCGACACGCCCACAGCACTTCACCCAGCCCCATAGCATACGACAGGCGTTCCGCATCACCGCTCCGACCGAAGGGCATACTGCCTAGTCAACAGCCATTAGAGCGCCACTAGGCGGACGATGCCCTTCGCCGAACACGACCGAACACCGACACTCGGACCAGACACTGAGGCGATGCGTTGATATGTGGACAAATCGGCCAGAACCGACCCAGTTCGGTCAATTATAACGATTTGATAACGGAAATCCGACCCTCGCGACACCCTTGTCCACATCACCCAAACGACGACGCCGCAGTTGTCCACACCCCATCCACAGGCCTTCCCCAGGCTTACCCACAGGCCATGCCCGAAACTGTCTGAGGGGTGGCCTAGCCTGTTTCCTGCCATGCAGAACCCCCAGGAGGCGGAATGAGTCAAGCGCCGGTCTATGACGATCGTGATCTCGACCGCACCCCGCCACAGGATCTGGCCGCGGAGCAGAGCGTCCTCGGGGCCATGCTGATGTCAAAGGACGCGATCTCGGACGCGGTCGAGGTGCTCCGTGGCGTCGACTTCTACCGACCCAACCACGAGACCATCTTCGATGCCATCGTCAATCTCTACGGTCGCGGCGAGCCAGCCGATCCGATCACCGTCGCGGGCGAGTTGGGCAAGTCGGGCCAGTTGGCCAAGGTCGGCGGGCCGGTCTACCTGCACGACCTGCTCGCCAGTGTCTCGATCGCCGCGAACGCGCCCTACTATGCCGAGATCGTGCGCGACAAGGCCGTGCTGCGACGCCTGGTCAACGCGTCGATCCGCATTGCCCAACTCGGGTACCAGGGTCAGGGCGAGGTCGACAAGATCGTCGACGAGGCCCAGCAGACCCTGTTCGAAGTCACCGAAAAGAAGGCCTCCGAGGACTACAAGTCGCTTCGTGAGCTCATCGAACCCACCTTCGATGAAATCGAATCGATCCAGAACTCGGGCGACGGGCTTTCGGGTGTGCCCACCGGTTTCGCCGATCTGGACCGGCTCACCAACGGCTTCCACGGCGGTCAGATGATCATCGTCGCCGCCCGCCCCGGTGTGGGAAAGTCGACGTTCGCGCTCGACATCTGCCGCAGCGCGGCCATCCACCACAATCTGACAGCAGCCTTCTTCTCCCTCGAGATGAGCCGCACCGAGATCGTGATGAAGGTGCTCAGCGCCGAAGCTTCCATCCCGCTCAACCGG
Organism: Tessaracoccus bendigoensis DSM 12906; assembly: GCF_900141915.1. Lineage (GTDB taxonomy): Bacteria > Actinomycetota > Actinomycetes > Propionibacteriales > Propionibacteriaceae > Arachnia > Arachnia bendigoensis. The sequence goes on from NZ_FQZG01000103.1 coordinate 5,671, forward strand.
ATCCGCGGCGGCGGCGCGAAGATGGACGAGAACGACTGGCAGCGCATCACCGACAAGGCGGCGCTGCTCGGGGAGAAGAGCTTCTTCATCGACGATTCCCCGAACCTCACCATGATGGAGATCCGCGCGAAGGCCCGGCGGCTCAAGCAACGCAACGACCTTCAACTGCTGGCGATCGACTACATCCAGCTGATGAGTTCGGGGAAGAAGGTCGAGTCCCGCCAGTTGGAGGTTTCCGAGTTCTCCCGGCAGATCAAGCTCCTTGCCAAGGAACTGGACATCCCCGTCATCGCGCTCTCCCAGCTCTCGCGAAACACCGAGCAGCGCAAGGACGGCATCCCACAACTTTCCGACCTGCGCGAGTCCGGCTCCCTTGAGCAGGACGCCGACATGGTGATCATGCTGCACCGGCCCGAGATGTACTCGCAGAATCCCTCAGACGAGGAACGCGGCCTTGCTACCTTCCACATCCCGAAGCACCGCAACGGGGAGACGGGCAAGATCGAGGCACTGTTCCAGGGCCACTACAGCCGCTTCACCAACGCTCCGGTCTGACCCGTCGATTACCTGGGGACCGCCCGCCGCCACGGCATACGGGACTAGTGTGGTCCATGCCCACCGCAACCTGCCCCGGTGAGGCGTCGAACCAGGAGGAAACGATGTCGGTCATCACCATCTCACGTCAGCTCGGCAGCCACGGTGGCCGTGTCGCTCGCGCACTGGCGAGAAAGCTCGACTGGAAGTTCGCTGACAAGTCAACGATCAACGGCGTGATCGAGCAGTACGGCCTCGTCCACCTCGACAACATCTACGGCGACCATGCGCCGACCTTCTGGGACCTGTACCGCGAAGACAGCGTCTGGACCATCGAGTGGATGGACAAGACCATCGGTGCGATCGCCGCGCAGGGTGATGTCGTGATCCTCGGACGGGGCGCCTTCGTCGTCCTCGGGGGCTACGTCGACGCACTCAACGTGTTGATCACCGCGCCGCTGGATATCCGGGCGCACCGCATCGCGTTGCGTGACGGGATCACCGACGAAGCGGCCGTAGACAAGATCAACGCCGACGACAAGACACGGCGCCGCTTCACGAAGCGCATCTACTCGGCCGACTGGGCCGATCCGGCAAACTTCGATCTCGTCCTCGACACCGGTGAGCTGAGCGACGAGGCCGTGGTCGACCGCATCATCGCCGCCCACAACGAGAAGCTGGCGAACAAGGGCGACGGACCAAGCGTCGCCGACATCGCCGTCGACTCCCTCCTCGCCGACTCGATCAAGGGTGTGCTCAAGTAGAACTTGAGGGCATACGAGCGGGCCCGGCGCTTCTGCCCTCTCGATCCACTAGATTTCAGCCTATGGCACCTGAGGAACTGGAGTTGGCCCGATACGGCAGATCGGGTAAGGCCGACCATTTCCTCGGGTTCTGGCTCTCCCTGATCGTGGAGGCTCGCGGGTTCGTCGGAGCGGGGGATGCCCGCCGCGTCCGCAAGGCCATCCTGAGGTTCCTGAGCGACACCGCCGCAGCGGAGCAGGCTGCGGGCGCCGAGGTGTTCCAGGCGGAGCTCAGGGACGCGGCGAGGCGGTACTGGGGAACCACTCAGACGGACCCCTCCTATTCGTCCAACTTGTTCGGGCTCATGAGGATCGGCCCGGGTGAGCTACGCGTGAGGGTGGCCACCGAGGCCGCCAAAACCGTCCAGATGCTCATCGAACTCAAGATCGACGACAACACCGCGAGGCAGTTGCCCACGCTGCTGATCGAGGCTCTGATCGAGACGCTGCCCGACATCCGCCCCGCACTTCTGGCCACCCTGGCGAAACGTCCCCAGGCAGCAGCCGCCGTCGGGCACCTGCTCGCCGACTGAGAAGGGCGGCGACCGACTCCGCCGGGCTCACCCGGCTCGGGGCGCGTACATGATCACCGCCACCCCGACCAGAGCGATTCCCGCCCCGACGAGGTCCCACCGATCGGGCCGGAAACCGTCCAGCACGGCTGCCCACACGAGCGAACCGATGATGAACACCCCGCCGTACGCGGCGAGGATGCGCCCGAAGTTGGCGTCAGGCTGGAGCGTCGCCACGACGCCGTAAAGACCGAGCGCGACGACTCCGCTCCCCACCCACAGCCAGCCCCGGTGTTCTCGGATACCCTGCCACACGAGCCAGGCACCACCGATCTCGCAGACGGCGGCAACGATGAACAGCGCCATGGAGCGCAGGGTCAGCATCCACATCGAGAGTCGTTCACGGTCTCCCCTTCCTGAGACGCCGACACTAGCCCACACGGGCGGGATCGGCCCCCGTCCACCCGTAGCCCACCATGGAGGCAGGGGTCCGCACTAGGTACTACGTCGACCGACGACAACGAAGTCAGTCGCCCGAATGGCGCTCCATAACCCGTGCAATTGGGCGCGGCGGGCCACTAGGATCGACGGCATGATCCACGCAGTTGTGTTCGACCTGGGCGAGGTCCTCTCGTCACCTCCCTCGCTGCTGCCGGAACTCGCGAAGTGTCTGGGTGTTGCAGAGGACGACCTCGCGACCCACTACTGGGAGGGACGTGCGGGCTACGACTCGGGTGCCCCTGACGCCGATTATTGGGGTCCCTTGCTGGAGGCCGTCGGCGTCAAACCCGAGCCGGAGCTGATCGTCCGCTTGGCGATGCTCGACGCCAGCATCTGGAGCGAGCTGCGCCCCACCGCACGGCAGTTGCTGCGCGAGGTGCGCGCCACGGGGGTCACGGTGGCCGTCGCATCCAATTCGCCGCACGCGATGCAGAAGGCGGCGGAGGCCGCCCCTTGGCGCCGGGACATCAACCAGCTGTTCGTGTCAGCCACGATCGGGGCGATGAAGCCCGCTCCCCGATTCTTCGACCATGTCACCTCAAGGCTGGAGTTGGACGGCAACCAGATCGCCTTCGTGGACGACAAGCAGGAGAACGTGGACGCCGCCGCCAAATTCGGGTGGCGCACCCATCTGTGGGTCAGCGACGCGGACACCCGCGTCTGGCTCACCGGGCTCGGTGTCCTCTGAGCGATCCGAGCTCGGCGGCTGCCGGGACGATCGCGTGATCTCGCCCCGATGGGGGCTGACGGGCGACTTTGACGGAAAGGTGCAGCCAGAGCAGCATTCTGGGAAAAGGGGGCGTTTCGCTCGCATCTGGCCGTAGTTTTCCGGTCTCCTCGCATCGGAAGCGACGGGCGGCCCGGCTCTATTGGCCCTGGCCGGGCGGGAGGAGTTGGCTGCTCACCACCCCACCGGTTGAGTGGTGGGCCCCAATCCTGCTGATGATCGCCAACTTCGTACACGGCCGTACGGGTCAATGCCGCCGTCGGCCCCTGGCGATCACTACCCTCAGTCCTGGTCCAAGCCATCGTCACCCGGGAGAACCATGAAATCGCGCGCGAGAACCGTCGTCTGCCTGATCACAGCTGCACTGACCATCTCAGGCATCGGCACTGCTCCCACCGCCCGCGCCGACGTCGACGTCTACACCACCCCAGGCAGGCACACGGTCGGCGGGCGGCAATGGAACACCACCTGTTCCAAGTACAGCTCAACCATCGAACGTTGCCGGGCCGAGATCTGGGGCTCCCAGATCGTCCGAACCGGCAACGCCTACAGGCAGAGCACCGGCTGGCTCTTCAACAACCTCACCTACAAGCCCCAGAAGCGCGCCGCGTGGAAAGGCAACCCGCTCGCGTCGCCCGGCCTCCACACAATGAACGGGCGGAGGTGGCGCGTCGAGTGCGACACCCCGACCACCGGACGCAACGGGTGCCGCGCCTACATCCGTGGAAGCCTGATCACGAAGAAGGGTGCCGCCTACGTGCAGACCAACGGATGGGTCTTCAACAACCTCATCCGCTTCACCGACGCGCCCCCCACCCGGAACCAGCCTCTACGCCGGCTGGATCGACGTCAATACGTTCATCGCCTCTGAGTCAGACCTCCGCAAGATCGCCAACCTGCCGACCGGGTTCCGTTCCTGGGTCAGGGGGTTCCTGCAACGCACCCCCCCGAGCTCCTCGCCCGAAGACTGTGAACCGGGGATCTACGTGGAGAAGGCCCATGGGGCCGGCTACGTCCTGGTAGACATCACCTACGCGCATTGTGGCGGCAGGCCAGCGATCCTCGGGATCGAGGACGGCAGTTGGAAGGTTCTGCTGACGACGGCACCCGATGTGGGCGACTGCGCCCAGCTCGAAGAGTTCGGCGTACCCCGGGGCCTCGGCCAGAAGTGCGCTGTCGGCGCCTGGTGACCCTCCGGTCGACCTGACGCAGGCCCTCGTAAGATCCAGCGCGACGGTTGAGCCGGGCCGCGCGACGGTTGAGCGGGCGGCGCGACGGTTGAGCCGGTCCCACCGCGCGAAGCGCCGGGGACCGTGACGAAACCAACGCGACCATCCCCACAGACTCTCCCAAGGGTTTTCCCGCCTTAGGATCGCGATGTTCGTTCATAGACGAACCAACATCGCGATGTTAAGCCAAAGTGGGCGTCGTCTCGGGACCTGTGACCGGGACCCGCACCGTGTGCCAGGTGGTTTCGTCACGCGCAGGCGTCGCTGCGCTCCTTCGGCGCGGCTCAACCAGCGCGTCGGTTGAGCCGGTCCCACCGCGCGAAGCGCCGGGGACC
>NZ_FQZG01000051.1 GCF_900141915.1 Tessaracoccus bendigoensis DSM 12906
GGTTTCAATCCGCTGCTTTCGCGGTAGTCGTCTACGACCCTACCCCTCGACACGCCGACCTGACAAGCAGCGATGCGGCCCGTTTACACACCCGACCCTCCACACAGGCCCCACCCGATGCAAAACGGGCTCCCGAAACAGCGTATGGCCTTGTCAAGCGCCATACACACCCGAAGCCCAAAACGCGCGCTCGCTGACACCCCCCCTGGCCCTCCCGATCTTTCACATGACCGCCCGATAGAGCACCGGGCTCGCGGCTCCGCCTGGCCAGCACGAGCAGTTTCCCAGCATGTCTGGCACTGGCGCAGCACCCACAGGGAGTCACGGTCATGATTGATGATCTCACCTGGACGGCGCATGATGAAGGCCAACTCATCGGCAGCGACACTGATGAGGAACACGGACTTCTGGCTCCTGTCTCCGAATGCCTGAAGCACCGCGGCAAGCCTGGCGCGCCTCTGGTCGTCGCTGACGTCGTAGGCCACCAGCTCCGCCATGACGTGCCCATCCAGCCTTCGGCTGGGTCGGCGGATCGGCCGTGTTGCCCACCCAGCGTGCATCCTCTCGCTGCGGAGAGCGCTGCACGGTCAACCAGCAGCGGCCGGAACTCCTCCATGACGTCCCTGGATGTCGTTGCCCAGCGCGGGCACCCGAGCTGACACCGACGGAGCCTAAGCAGACGAGTCGGCCAACCTGCTGTGCACCTGCTCCCAGGCGCGTCTCAACGCGTCCGGGGTGAAGACGGTCGACAAAGGCATGGGCCCAACCCCTCAAGCCGCTGGACGCCGCCGCCGAACCTCGACGTCCACGCAGCCCAATCCCCTCGATTTGTGGGATCCCACACCGACGTACGGCAAGAAACTGAACAGCGTTGCGGCCGCCTCCGCCGGTCCATCAGATACGCAGCGGAAGTCCGCATATCCGATCAAGCCGTTCAGCCGCGCACCGCCGACTTCGATCGGGGCGCTTTCAAGGGAGAGGTCGGTGACGTGGATGTGCCGGTCGAGGTCACGTGGCAGCTCGATGTCGGCTTGCCCCGACCTCAAGTTCCACGTTCGTGCCGCTCCACCGAGCAGTAACGACGGTGTGGGGAGAAGGTGGCTCTGTTGGCCGGTGCGGAACATCGTCGGGGTCATGAAGTGCACCCTCCAGGTCGCGCCCCTGACAGCCGTACTCTGCGCAAGCTCGGCCCACGAATTAGATGAAAGCTTCACCCCTCGCCCGACTTGCACTTCCTGTTCGCTCCCGAGTCGGATGGTGCGAGACGGGACCGCGACCTGGCGCAGCCGGTCGTCGACAGCGTCGGTGAGGGTGCTCACCTCCACTCCGAGTTCTCCACGCCGCGACGCGGGTGCACTGATGCGGTAGGGCTTGTCCCCCGCGGAGTGATCCACACCGTCGTAGCCGTCGGCGGGGCGGTCGAACCAGTCACATACCACGGCATGAAGATGGGTCGCCTTCGGCACCTGTCGTGTGTCGAGCGGGATCCAGTATCTGTTGGGCATCTATCGGTCCTCCTTGGCAGGTTCTCGGCAAAGCACCGGCTCAGGCGAGGGCGCCGCGAAACGCCCCAGCGTGCGGCAACCGGCGATAACGTCCGAACGGTCTCGGACCTCGTCGAGTGGGAACACGAGATCGTCACGCCCACGCATGGCGGATGCAGTCACGCGGGAAACCACATAGACGATGCCTGGTTGCGCACCCGGCGCGTGGGTCGTCAGGTTTACGAGCTTCACGGTCATGGCCGTGTGCCCAGGAGTGCCAGCAGTTCCCGCGGGTCGCGCTGTTCTCTCAACAGCCACATCTCGTCCCAGCCGTTGGTGCCCGGGTTGTAGTTGAGCGGCACGAGGTACTTCCAAGGGTTCCGACACGAATCCTGACGACAGCCCTCGACGCCGCAGCCCGGGTCTTCCGATTTGGCCATCGCGGCCCTCGTGTGCGCCGGGGCCAGTAGGTACCCCATCGCGAGAGAGACCGTCTTGGGAACCCTCGCCGTCAGGAGGACCGGCTCACCATTGCCGTCGTGGAGCGCGGAGCGAATCACCTGAGCCCAGGCTCTTGCTGCCGAGGCAGGATGGGTCTCCTCGCCACGAACCCCGACGCGCACGTCGGTACGCTGCTTCGCCTGCCAGTCGTTGTCATCCACGTTCTGCCAGATTCCGAGCTCGCGGGATTCCCTAACGGGTCGGCTGATCTGCTTGTAGTCAGGGATTGCTGTGAAGCTGGCGTGGATGTGTATCCCGCATGTGCCGGGCCCCACAGTGGTTCGCATCCGGGGCTGGGGCTCGTTCCTGTTCGGCCCGTCTTCGAGCGCCCACGAATCGATGGAGGTGCCCGTTTTTCCACTGTCGCCCAAGTCGTAGAACATGGTGCCCGGTGGCAGGTTGAGGCGATAGCCCAATGCCACGGCAACGGGAGCAAGTAGGTCAGGCACGAGCATGAACCCGGTCTTGTCATCGTCGGAGTTGAAGAGATCCTGAAGCTTGCTCCCCACCTCGGAGACGTCTTCCCGCAGATCGATGACGCCAGACTCGGCCGCCAGGTCGATGCTGTGAACCACTTGCACGGAGCCCAGGAACCGGCGACGAGCGGCCTCCTGGGCATCAATGTGCCAGTTGCGCGCAGCCGTCGGCATCATCCGGACGTAGTAGAGCGTCCCTGCGGCCTTCGAGAGGAACAGCCGCCAGCCTGCAGCGATCGACCAGAACAGGAGGGACAAGGCCAGCCAGCATACGTAGTTCCAGATTCTCGTCGACGCCCAGCCCTGATTGAACACCTCCTCGACCAAGAGCGAAGCGATGGCGATGGTGATGGCCCCAACTGCACCGGCGACGAACAGCCAGATTGGGCGCTGCACCGCGGTCCCCATCGCAGCCCACCTTCGCAGCCTTCTCGACCACCACCTGGCTATCCCCCCTCGCACATCTCTCGGGGCCACATCTATCGCGACGATGCCTTCCATCACAGCGCCGGGTCGTCAAAGGCGAGGAAGGTCAGCTTCACCGGCCGCGTCACGCAGATGAGGTTCAGTGGGCGCGCGCGGAGACTGTCGACCAACCCCACTGGGGCATCGGCAGGCCAGGTGGTCGCAGCGGCGACCGTCACTTCGACAGCAGCCTCCTCGTCAGCCTTGCTGGGCGCCCCATCGCCCATCAGCGCGAGCCTTGCACCGGTGAGGGTTGCGCCGCCCGCACCCGCGCCAAGAGGATCGATCCGCCAACGCCCCCAGGAGGAAGGCCCCCAAGCCCAAAGATGGGTGGCTGCGGGCACATCCTCTGGAGGGTCGTCGGCGATGTGGGCGCCGTCCGGGTCACACCAGTACCAGCCGACGAACGCCTGTTGTTTCACCTCAGGCCAGGGCAGGCCCGGTTGAGCCTCCAACTCGTAGTTCACTTCTGCCTCCCTTGAACGCCGCTGCCCTCGGCCCATCGCACGATGGCACCGACATCGATGGGCGTCACAGTCGGGGCGGAGCCCGATGCGCAGGCGAGGCGACCGTAGCCGCGGGTCGTCCCGGCTCCCACGCCAAGGAATCCGTCGTGGATGTCCCTCACGACGTGGTGCAGCAGGTTCTCCACTTCCGGTGGAAGCAACGTGTCTGATTCGATCACACCCACTGCCCTCGCTCCCTCGTCGACTGCCTCAACGGCGAAGAGAAGGCCCTCGTGCGCTCCACCGCTGATCCTGTCGATGGCCACGTGCGTCCGGACGACAAGGCGTGCAGGCTTCCTGCCGTCGGGCGTGGTGAGGGCCGCATCAAGGAAGCGCAGGCAGCCGCGGTGGCCCGTCGTCCGTGCGCGCGACTGGCCGCTCCTCCCGAACAGCCGGCCCGACACCGACGTGCACTCTTCATCGGTTGCCCCGCAGAGGCGAAGGATTGCGTCGATGCGATGCCTGAACAACCCCTTCCAGGTTGTCCCCGGGATGACCGGCGCGTTCGACGCCTTGCGGGTCAGGCCCGGGGCCGCCTTACTCCCATCCGTCGAGGCCGGGGCGCCCGTTGTCTCGCCCTTGTTCGCGCCGATGTGGACCGGTTCGACCACCTTCCAATCAAACGACTTGTGCCAGGCCGGCCCGGCCAGAGCGGCGCCGTGTCGTTCGACGACGGTGACGTCTCTTGGCGGGTTTCCGCACCCCTCAAGCCAACCGTGGCGCCCCTCCAGCCACCACGTCAGCCCATCGGGATTGGTGAGATCGACGGTGAACGCGACCACTCGCGACACCCGCGCGCGGCCATGGCCGCTGGAGCGCCGTCGCCCGACGTAGGGCTGCCACTTCTCCAGACAGTCCAGAAGGGCCGAATCCGCCTCTCCATCGTGCTGGAGATACCACGCCAGGGTGGGGGCTGGGCGACCTTCGTCGGCCCGCGTCAGCGCCTCGACACGTTGCTCTGTGCGTAGTGTGCCACCTGCTGCGGCGCGCCGCTTCGGATCGATCTGGGTGGAGCCGAACGCCACGATCTGCTGCCCGGCTACCACGCGGGTGCCGAGAGCCCGCAGCCGGGATGCGGTGCGCACAACGGAGCCCGTCGACTGTTCGTGCGGCACCGGCAGCGGGCCGAGCCATTTCACGCAGTCGTCACCCAAGTTGGGCTCGAGATGTCGTCGCAGCGCGCCGATCAGCGAGGTCGACGGGACATACGGCAACGAAGGCTCGGAGCGGGGGTCGCGCTGGACCGGAAGGTCGATCGTGTCGTTAAGGTCGGCGACGCCACCAACCGCCCACGGCTGGAGTAGCTCGATCTCCACACGCAGAAGGGTGATCTTGCTGGTTGTCATCGGGGGCCACCCTTCCAGGTTTCGAGACGCTGCTTGGCCAAGCTCAGGTCGTCCGATGCCAGCAGCTCGGTGAGCCGTGAGCGTGCCTCGGCGCCAAGGGCCCTGGCCCACGGGAGTTGCAGGATCTCGAGCCTTGGCCCCAAGAGGGTGCTGTTGGGAAACCCAGCGGATTGGCGCATCGCCAGGAGCGCAACCGCGCCTCGGACCTTCGATACCAGCGCGGCCGCCTCCGCTTCTGGGACCACTGCGAAAAGTCTGGCGACCGGATCAGCATCGTCGGGCTCAGGAGCTTCAGGGGCAGCGGGCGTCGGCGTGACCACAGACGACCCGTCCTTCCCCACTGGTCTGGCCGTCGGACGGGTGGCTTCGGCCCGAGCCTGCGGGCCGTTCGACACCCCCACTTGCAGTTCACCGTAGCCTTCGAGCCGCCGCAGCCCCAGCCCGAGCGCGAGCTGGTCCTTGGCCTCCGGCGGAAGGCCCTCGACGACGAAAGTACTGCCAGCCTCACACGCGAGGTCCTCAGGCTTGGCGATTCCGCTTGCGCTGTGCCAACCGGAGAGGCGTACCGGCCTCACCCAGGAGCGTTCGACGCTTGCGCCCGGCCAGCGCAAACGCAGGGTGGGGCCGATGTCGGTGCTGGGTGCGCCGTACTCGTCGGTGACGATCAGTGGGCTCAAAGCACGCAGGACGACGCGCTCTCCCTCGCCCGGCGTCTTAGACGCGGCGGTGGGCTGTGGAACGGGAGCCTCCAGGGCGCATTCCCACCGCATCCGTCCCATGTGGCTCCGCTGCCCACCGACGCGAAGTTCCCTGGTGCGCGTCAGCCAGTCGATCTCCGTCTGATGTGCGGCCGCGTCGAGGACGACGATGGACCCGCGCAGAATCGTGGCCTTTCTGAGCGCCCGGCGGGTGAAGAGTTGCTCGTCCCTGGCTGTCTCGTCCTTGGCGAGCGCGGTTCGCGTGAGCGCCACCGTCGGCGGAATATCGTTCCAGGACCAGCCCTTTCCCTCGTCCAGAGCGCCCCCGCAGACGGCGCAGTGCATGATGGGGCCGTCAACCGCAAGGTCGTGCCAGGCGGACGGGCATCCAGTGTCTGGATACTTGCATTGCCTCTGCGACATGGCGTGCAGCGTCATACCGATCGGGACGGCCTGCCGAAGAAGCATGTCGGTTTCGAACAGTGCGCGAAATGACGCGGCGTCTGCCCCGGGCGGGGCATCACCGGCAAGCCAGACGGCGGCCAGCGCCCCACGCAGCACACTGCCTGGGAGCACCTCATGGATCGGACGGCTGTTGCCTACCATCCCGCCCTGCCCGACGGCACCCCGCCGTCCGGCAGAGACCCTGCCGAGCGCGGTGAGCGTGTAGGTCAGCATCGCCGCAGGGTCGGCTGCGCGGCCAACGTCGATTGTCTGGTTGGTCATGCTGCACTCTCCCTCAGGTCGAGGAGTCGGCTCGAGTCTTCAACGGACCAGGCGGCAGGGGTTCCGTCCGGGTTGACATCGAAGACGTTGACCCAACCCTCGCCTCGGCGTCGGGAACCGCCCAGCCCGACGATCGAGCGGGCTGCGGCGCGTAGCACCAACCGGTGGCGGGCGGCCTCGTCGGCTTCCAGAGGATGACGCATGGTCAGTGTGAAGCTGGCGGTGGTCGCCCATAGGTGTTCCCCGAGCATGAGGAGCCCAGATTCCGCTGCTCCGTCGTCGCTGTCGGACAGTCTCAGCCTGGCGACCTTCTCCGGAATCGGGTCGGTAGCGAACTCGGGGTCTGTCCAGAGCCAGGCCGCTTCGCACTTCTTCGACCCGAAGATCGAATCGACGATGCTTGTGGGAACCATCAAGATGTGGGTGCACTGAGCCCTCATCAACCCCTTGATCCCACTTGCAGGCAGCGGTACTTCACGGTCGACGGTGCGGTCCAGGCCTTCATCTGGGGAGGAACTCACGTGGAATGGGCCGAGGAAGTCGATCTGGAATCGCAAGATATTTGTCTGGCTGGTCATCGTGTGGCCCCCTCAGGCGACGGGTTGGGCCACCAGCGTGCCCGGGAAAGAAGATCGCGGGTCCGCGCGACCGCGTCAGCGGCAACCGCCGGGTCCTTCGAACCGAGCCATGGATCGAGCCGATTGCCCGTGCGCTGCGCCCATCGGACGGCCTGGGGCGCCGGGTCCAGGGCAGTCGACAGCAGGTTACCCAGCGATGCCCTAGCCGATGGCGGCAGCGTCATCACAGCGACCCTCTCCTGGGCCTCCGGTAACCGCTTCGTTTCGGGGGCGAGATCTCCCCGCAACTCCCGAAGCAGCACCCATCGGTCCCTCGGCGGATGGGATTCCGCCGTCAGGTCCGCCCAGACGACCGCGCTCTCCCTGCCCCGAGTGTGCTTCTTCGCCTGCTTGAGCGCCTCAGTCGCGATCGCATGGGAATCAGCAATCGGGTAGTTGGTGTCCGCAAAAACCATCCCGATACCGAGCGATGGCGTTCCGATGGCCCGGCCGTCCAGCACGTTCTTCATCTCCGTCTCGAATTCTGTTGCCAGCAGCGTCGCGAACTGCCAGGCCTCTCTCGCAGGAACGCTCACGAACACGTCATCACCGCCCACGAAATGAACGATTCCGGCCTGCACTTCCGCTGAAGGACCCACCTTTGCCAACGCTCGTGTGACCGCCCACTTGGTCGCCTCATTGAGTCCATGAACCGTCTTGCTGTTCAGGCTGTCGTCACCAAGGCGCCTCAGTTCGCCAAAGATGTGCCCGATGCGGTTTCCGTCGGCGACGATCGTTGCGAGGTGGTTGTTCGAGCGGTTGCGGCCCAGAGCAGTCGAGGTGGCCGGCAACCCACCGACCCGGGCAAGCTCTGCGAAATCCCTTGGCTCCCGACCAGGCAGGGCGAAGCGGTCGTCGTCAGGTCGACGATGCTCGCCCCTCTTGAGACAGTCGGCTCCAAGCTGCCCGCAGGTGGCGACCTCGGCCCGGCAGCCACGACACGTCTGGACGAGGGTGGCCTCCAACAACGGAGCGAGCGTGGCGATACGAGAGACGCGACCCTCTGAGAAGGTGCTGTACGCCTCCGTATAGCTCGCGGCATCGCACCACCACGCCTCCCAGTCCAACCCTGGAAGTTGCCCGGCCAGATGGTCCAGTAGGCGATGCGCAACCTGTTCCCCGGAGAGTTGGCCGTCGATCCGCACGACCACGACGCCGTCGACCTCTCCGGCCGATTCTTCGACCCGTACCGCTTCACCCCAACTCCAAGAGCCCAGCACCTCTCGCATGGCGGCCCCGGATGTGACGGTGCTGAGCGCCGCGGAAGCGCCCCGCATGAGCTTGAGCTCGGGGGTGCGGATCAACCAATGCTGAATCCGGACGGCCGAAGCCGCAACAAAGATCGTCATGACCTGCCCTTCTTGCGGATGATCGGCAGATCCATCGCACCATCGGAGTTGTCCTTCGTCACGTCCGGCAAGGGGCACCACCGACGGTTGTGGTCTGCCAGACGTTGGCCGTTGGCTTCCCCGAAGAATCGGTAGGACTCGTCAAACGGGATGTAGCCCCTCTTATCAGGCAGATCGATCTCGTCCCAGGTCGCGCCAGGGGGATAGGTGACGTGGTTCCGCCATTGCCCGAGCCCATCGAGATCGAGCAGGCGCGCGACCGATTGGATATGTCTCAGGCTCCCGGCCCGGGAATCCAGGGCCCTGTAGCACTCAGAGGTGATGTCTTCGGAGTCGAGCTCTGCCATCTTCAAGTCGACCTGATAGCGTGACTCTGCCTCCCAGGCGGTGCAGGTCAGCCTCACTGATGCGGCGCCCAACCCGAACGGCTTCCCTCCACCCAGGTGCGTGGCGAACATGACTCCTGACCCCCGTGGCGCTTTGAGGAGGCGACCCGGGTCGACGGCCACGAGCAGACTCTGCAGCGAAACCTTGTCGAGCCCTTCGAAGGTGATCTCCTGGGTCAGTACCGTGCCTGCCGGGACGAGTTCGGCGCTGCGGGTGAGCCGTTCTGCGTGTTTCGGTCGAGCCTCGTACCGGGGCAGCACTTTCTCCTTCCGGTTAAGTTCCCCTGTCCAGAATTCAGCCTGGCGGGCCGGGTTCACGTGCCAGTAGAACTTTCGGCCCCTTAACTCCCGACCGTCTGGGGTGTCCACGTCGGAGCCCCATTGGGAGGTGACGTCTCCCTTGACCGAAGACTTACCACCGTCCTTCAGATAGAAGACGCCGGCGCCCATCCTCGGCGATCCGAGAGGCGCCAGGCTCACCGCTTCCACGGTGACCGGGCCGCGGCTCCGCGCGGCGCCGAAGCGGACATGTCCCGCGTAGGCATCCTGGCGCCCTTCACCTTCGATTTCGCTGGAGGTGTCGGCAGACCCGAAGACAACACACGAGAGGCAGAGCCCACCGGGGGCACAACGGCCACGGGGCCGCTTGGCGGAGGTATCGACGCTCCAACAAGGCAACGTCTCCACGGGCACCCGTTCGCCAGCCGCCCCGGTTCCGCTCTGCCGCCAGATCTTTGACAGCCGGATTCCCGTCACTCTCGTAGCATCCTCGTCCAGACTGATCCAAACGACGTCTCCCGGATGAAGGAACCCCGTAGCCAAGGCCCGTTCACCGACTCTTGGCCCTACACGGTTGGGCCAAGTCACGGCCTCGTAGCAACTTTGGCCACGCCAGTTTGCCGGCGCCTTGCCCTTCTGCTCCTTCTGGTGCAGTTCCTGCCGGTCCCGTGACCCCGCGCAGGCCGCTTTGAAGGCCTGGGCAGCCTCCGCAGACACGTCCACAGGATCACCGGCCGCCAACCTGCCCGTGGCCCAGAAGCAGTCAGCTGGGCTGCCATCCTCGCGAGTCTCTTTACGGACGGATGTCGAGGTGATGAGAAGCACGCTCCCACTGGCAGGGGTCTCGGCCACATCGTCTCGTCCAATCCGGATGCCCTTGATGCGCCGCAGCTTCGAGACACCCGAGACCTGCCTCACCTCGACGGCACTCCTGAGGTTGCTCCAGGTCTGGTTCCCCGAGATCCCCACGACGTCCCCCGTCCGGGGCAGGCCCTTGATGTGGGCGGAGCGATAGGCCTGTAGTAGGGACCTCGCCTCAACCCACTCAACCTTCTCGCAGCGGGCGATCTCCAAAGGCACGCCGTCGCGTGATCTGGTGACTACGCCTAGCCCCCAGGCCCCTTCAGCATTGCCTGGCCCGCCAACGGCATCGGCGTCGCTGGTCGCAGGCATGCGGTAGCCAGGGAGGAAGTCGCTATCGAAGACCCTGAGGCACCCGTTGAACAAGGTTTCATGCAAGCTGCGGATGGAACCCTTCATTGCGGAACCGGGAACCCGGACGCTCCCGTCCGGTCGCAGCCAGCCCTCCTCCTTCGCCTTTGCGGGCAGCAGCATGGGAGTTTCAAGCGTCCACTCGACGGTGAGTCGCCCTGTGAGGCGACCATCTCCAGGAGCCGACACATGCCCGGGTGCATCGCATCGGACGACCCTCTGGGGCAACGGCACGAACGCGTACGGGTTGACGAAGCGGTCTTTCGATACAGGCATCCGTCAATCCCCCAGGCTCGGACGAACCGCACCTTCGGTGTGCGGCATTTGTTGTGCCTGACGATAGCGCCTTAGCCTCCCTCTTTGATGAGGCGGTATGAGAGCGGCCAGCATGTCATCAGCCACCGTCGCGCACCCTCCCATGGTGACCAGCGGCGCCCCAGCATCGCGTACCCATGGCGGCCAGGCGACCTTCGGCTCCTGAGCGCTAGGGTGGACTCCGGCCGACGTCTCGACAAGGGGGTGCGCATGACGAACGACTCTGCACGCTGGGTCGAGGTGTCCGCCTCCCAATTCCCCCACGAGCGCGAGGGTCTCGACCTCGTCCGCACCCTCCTACCCGACGAGACCCCATTTCGCGCCTGGTCGAACTTCGAGTTCCGAGACACCCACGGCCGCTGGCACGAGGTCGACCTTCTGCTGCTGGCCCGCGACGGTTTCCATCTTGTCGAGCTGAAGTACTATTCCGGCACCATCCGCGGCGACGACCTGACGTGGCGACGCGACGGCCGCCGTCCCGAAGACTCGCCGCTGAAACTGGCCCGCCGCAAGGCCCAATACCTCGCGTCAAAGCTGCAACAGGAGTTCGAACGCTGGGTGAGCGAGGCGAAGATCGCCAACCCGCCCAGGGCACGTGACATCATCCCGTGGGTAAACCAGGCCGTGTTCCTGCATCATCCGCATACCCGCGTCGAGTTGCCCGAATCGGCCCGTATCGACCTTTACGGCCCCGACAGGCTGGAGAACCAGACCGGGCTGCCGGGCATCTCCGAGCTGCTATCCCACCCGAGCGGCCACCGTGGCCCGATCGGCACGAACGTCGAGGACATCTTGGTGATGCTCCTCAAACGCATCGGCTTGGTGCAGCGCCGCGAGCGTGAGGCGGGTAGCTGGGTGCTGGAGGGGGAGGCGTTTGACGCTGGCGAGGGCTGGCAGGATTGGCTCGCCACGCACAAGGTCAGCCAGCAGGAGCGGCGCCGCATCCGCTTCCAACCCGTTCCCGACGGCGCCCCCGCGGCCGAGTCCCGCCGCATCCGCGAGCTGGCCCAGCACGAGTACCGCGTCATGCACCGTCTGTATCACGATGGCATCCTCCGCCCCGACGACATCGTCGACAGCGACCTGGGCATCGGGCTGGTCTACCCCTACGACGAGGATCAGGTCCCTCTCGACCTGTGGCTCGCAGGCCAACCCGATGGCATCTCCTTGGCCCGCCAGCTGGAGATCCTGCGTCAGGTCGGTGACGCGTTGACGTATGCCCACAGCAACGCCGTCGTGCATCGCGGTCTCGGGCCGCGCGCCATCCTCGTCTCCGAGCGGGGTGGACGGCTGCGGGTCCAGGTGGCCGACTGGCAGAGCGTCGGCGCCCTGCGTCGGGGCGATGACCCCACGGCGTCGGGGGTCACGCGACTCGTCGCCAACGGCCCGGGCGACACCGGGTCCGGCGACCCTGAGACTCGTCTCCGTGCCGGTTTCGCCGCACCCGAGGGGCTGGTCGACGGCACGTCAGACCGGATCCGGATCGACGTCTTCGGCCTCGGCGCCCTCGCCTTCTACCTGCTCGCGGGCACCCCAGCGGCAACCTCTACCGCCGAACTGCGCGAACGGCTGCGGCTCCAGGGCGGTCTCGACGTTTCGACCGAGCGTCCCGAAGTCTCACCAAAGCTCCGCGAGGCGATCCTCGCGGCCACCCGCCCGCTTGTCAGCGCCCGCACCGCCGACGTGGCCACGTTCCTTTCCCAGCTCGACGATGCCGTGGCAGCCCCGCAGGAGCAGGTCGACCCGCTCGACGCGGCGCCGGGCAGCCTGCTGGCTGGCCGCTTCCGGCTTGAGCGCCGGCTCGGCTCCGGCTCCACCGCCACAGGCCTGCTCGTCACCGACACCGACGCCCAGAACCGGCCGCAGCGGGTCCTCAAGGTCGCACTCGACGACGACGCCGCCTCCCGCCTGGCCCACGAGGCCGAGGTCCTGGCCAAGCTGAAGAGCCCCTATCTTGTCGAATTGGTCGCGGGCCCGATGGACGTCGACGGCCGCCAGGCTCTGCTGCTCAGCAACGCCGGCCACGACACCCTCCTGACCGAGCTGAGGCAACGGCCCCGCCTGTCGCTGGATCTGCTGGAGCGGTGGGGCACCGACCTCCTCAACGCGGTCGTCGCCCTCGACAAGGCCGGCGTCGACCATCGTGACATCAAACCCGCCAACCTCGGCGTCGCCGAGCGCTCCAACAAGGCAAAGCATCTTGTCTTGTTCGACTTCTCCTTGTCTGCGGCCGCCGCCTCGTCCACCACCGCGGGCACCCCGCCTTACCTCGACCCGTTCCTGACCGGCAGCCGCGACCGCTTCGACTCCGCCGCCGAGCGCTACTCCGCCGCCGTCGTGCTTTTCGAGATGGCCACCGGCCATCCGCCGATCTACGGCGACGGGCTTTCCGACCCGGCCGCCATCGACGACGACGCCACCATCTCGCCCGGCGAGTTCGACTCGGCCGTCGCCCAGGTACTCGTCCCCTTCTTTACACGCGCCCTGGCGAGGGAGGCGAAGCAGCGCCACGACACCGCCGTCGAGATGTTGCGCGAGTGGACAGCTTGCTTCACCACCTCACACACCACGATCGGCGAAGACGCGGACGCGTTGGCCGCAGCCGCAACCGTGGACACGACCCTGGTCGGGGCGGGGCTCTCGGCCAGGGCGCTGTCCGCGCTGGAGCCGTTCCGTGTCGTGACCGTCGGTGACCTGCTGGCCGTGGACGCGGTGCGCCTCAGCCGTCTGAGCGGCACGGCCGAGCCCACCCGTAAGGAGATCAAGGGCAGGGCCGGGCAGTGGCGTAAGCGCCTTGACGTGGCAGGCCGGGGCCGGACCTGGCAACCCGTTCAACCGTCGCGTGACCTGCCCGACCCGCATCAGGTGGCCGAGGAGTTGCTTCGGGTCGCCCGGGCCGCGAACAACGAGACCCGCACCACGCTCGCGCTGCACGTCCTCGGCGTCACCGGCACCCCTGACGCGTTCGCCACGCAGGCGCTCCTCGCAGCCAGCCTCCCCACCCCGGTCACGCCGGGCCGCGTCGGTCAGCTCATGTCCGACCTGCAGGAGGCTTGGGCCGCCGACTCCGCCACCCTCGAACTCGTCCGTGACCTGCACGACGCGGTCGCGGCGCAGCTCCACGAGGTTGGCGGCGTCGCCACCGCTGGCGAGCTCTCCGGTTTCCTCCTCGGTCTGCTGGCACCCGATCCCCTTTCCGACGACGCGGGCGAGACCCGCCTTGCTGAGGGCCTGCTGCGGGTTTTGGTCGACCGGGACAAGGCAGCTGCCCGTGGCGCGGGCGGGGACGAGACGGGCTGGATCATCCGCCGCCGTGAGGGCCGACCGATCCTGATCGCTGATGATCAGACGCTGCCGGAGGTCGCCGAGGCGCTGGGCCGCGCGGCCGATGCGTTACTGGCTGGGGCCAACCCGGGCGGCGGTCACGATCAGGTGGTGCCGGCGCCGAGGGTGACGGCGGCGCTGACCGCTTCGCTGGGCCGGGCC
Organism: Tessaracoccus bendigoensis DSM 12906; assembly: GCF_900141915.1. Taxonomy (GTDB): domain Bacteria; phylum Actinomycetota; class Actinomycetes; order Propionibacteriales; family Propionibacteriaceae; genus Arachnia; species Arachnia bendigoensis. The sequence continues at coordinate 13,847 of NZ_FQZG01000051.1, forward strand.
GCTGTCCCCGACGAACTGCGCGCACCGGCCCGGCTGGTCCGGCTGGCGGCGGCGCTGTCCACCAGGGGCGGTGCCTCGGCCACCAACGACCTGCACGACCTTGCGCTGCCCCTCTCGCGGGCGCTGGCTCTGGCGCTGCCGGCCGTGTCGGCCGGGCAACACTTCGACGCCGCCGAGATCCGGGCCCGCGTGCGGTCCCGGTTCCCGGCACTTGCGCCGCTGCCCGAGCGGCCGGGCCTGGACAAGGTGGTCGACGAGGCCGGTATCCGCCTGATCTTCGATCCCACGCTCCGAGCCTTCCGGCTGCCGGAGGTGGGCGGCCACACCACCGGGCTGGAGACGCGACCCGCCACTGTCCTGGCCGACGAGTCCGCGCCGGTCACCGTCGACGGCGCGGCCGGCGCCCGGCTGACCGAGAGCCTGGCCAAACGCTCCTTCCTTGCGCTCGGTACCCCGGCGCTCCGGCTGGAAGACGCCATCGACATGCTCGCCGCCCGCTACGACGCGGAGGTCCTCGACCTGTCCGCCACCCTCATCGACGCCATGCGCCGCACCGCCGAGGCGGGGCACCTGCCGTGGGAGGCGGTGCTGGACGCCGACGCGGCCCCACCCGGCAGCCGCGCCGCCGCGGGCCTGCGGGCCGTCGTCGACCGCTCACTGCCTCCATTGGAAGATGCCGTCGCAGGAGGTGTGTCGAGCCATCTGGCGCCCGGCGGCCCGCTCCTGCTGACGGACCCGTCGCTGCTGGCGCGCTACGACCTGCTCGGTGTGCTTGCCAAGTGGATGGATCTGGCGACTTCACGGGCGCGGGCGGTGTGGCTGGTGGTGCCGCAGCTGCACGCCAGCCAAGGCGCGGTGGTGGATGCCAGGCCGCTGCCGCTGTCGGCGCCTGGCCAGTTCGTCCGGCTCTCCTCGGAGTGGATCGGAAGCCGCAGGGCGGAACTCGAAGAAGGAGCCATCAAGTGAGCCAAACCGGCCTCGTCGCAGACCTCAAGGCACAGGTGCTGCTGTTGGAGGACGACCTGCGTGGCCGGGTCGCGTCGCAGCCCGACGTGCTGGCGGCCTGGCAGGAGGAGTACCGGCTCGCCACCTCCGCGGAGCGCACCGCGAACAGCTGGGTGGCCTGGCGCGACGACAAAGTGACCCAGGCGGCGGTGTCCTGGGTGCTGACGACGGTGTTCGTCCGGTTCTGTGAGGACAACGCGATGCTTGGGCCGGTGTGGATCGCGGGGCCGGGACGGCGGGCGCAGGAGGCCCTGGACGCGCAGAACGCCTACTTCCGCACCCATCCCACCGAGACGGACCGGGAGTGGCTGCTGCAGGCAGTCGAGCACCTGCAACAAGTGCCGGCCACGCGCGCGCTGGTGGACGAGCGGAACCCGCTGTGGACGGTGGCACCATCGGGCCGGGCAGCGACGACACTGCTGGACTTCTGGCGGGAACGTGACGCGAGCGGTGCGCTGCTCCGAGACCTCACCGACGCAGGCCTCGACACCCGCTTCCTCGGCGACGTCTACCAGGACCTCTCCGAGCACGCGAAGAAGACCTACGCGCTGCTGCAGACGCCCGAGTTCGTGGAGGAGTTCATCCTCGACCGCACCCTGACCCCGGCGCTGGCCGACCGCCCCCTCGACGGCTTCAAACTCATCGACCCGGCCTGCGGCTCCGGCCACTTCCTGCTCGGCGCGTTCAGCCGCATCCTCGACCGCTGGGAACGCACCGCCCCAGCTCTTGAACCACGCCAGCGCGTGCAGCTCGCCCTCGACGCCGTCTGGGGAGTCGACATCAACCCATTCGCCGTAGCCATCGCCTGCTTCCGGCTCACCATCGCCGCCATGCAGGCCGTCGGCGAGGCCTCCCTGGAACACGCGCCAGGCTTCACCTGCCACGTGCTCGCGGGCGATTCGCTGTGGTTCAGCCACGACCAGCAGGGGCTGTTCGCGGCACGCGAGGAGTTCGCCTACGCCACCGAGGAAAAGAAGGCGCTCTTCGACGCCCTGCAACGCGGCCAGTATGACGCCGTCGTGGCCAACCCGCCCTACATCACCGTCAAGGACAAGGCACTCAACGCCGCCTATCGCGAGCGCTACAACCACTTGAAGGGCACCTACGCGCTGAGCGTTCCTTTCATGGAGTTGCTGTTTAAGCTCGCCAAACGCGCCGAAGGCGACCAGCCCGCCGGCTGGGTGGGACAGATCACGTCCAACTCGTTCATGAAGCGCGAGTTCGGCGCTCCGATCATCGAGGACTTCCTGGCCAAGGACGCAGACCTCCGAGAGGTCATCAACACCTCCGGCGCCTACATCCCCGGCCACGGCACCCCGACGGTGATCCTGATCGGGCGGAACCAACAGCCGCGCACCGGAAACCTCAGGGCCGTCCTCGGAATCCGAGGCGAGCCCGGCCGCCCCGACGACGCGGCGAAGGGCATGGTCTGGGCCTCCATCACGGAGCACGTCGGCGTCCCCGGCTACGAGGACGGTTGGCTCAGCGTCACCGACCTGGACCGGAAGGCGCTCGCCGTACATCCCTGGAACCTTGCAGGCGGTGGGGCAAGCGGAGTTGCCTCGCTCATTGAGGAGTCAAGCGGCGTTTTGTTTTCGCAACGAATTTGGCCGCCCATCGGTGGGTCTGTCCGGGTCGGCGCAGATGACGCATTCATGAGGCCTGTCTCCGGTACTTCCCGTGCGATTGCTCCCGTTAGGCCGCTGGTTCTCGGAGACCAACTGCGGGACTGGAGCTACTCGCCGGATGTCGAAATTGTGTACCCATACGGGAATGAATCAGGATCGGAGTCGGCGCTTGTAAGGGAGCTGTGGCGTTGGCGAGCCCACCTCGCGGGGCGTGCCACCTTCCAGGGGAACATGGCTGACGCCGGGTTGAAATGGTGGGAATACATGCAGTTCACATCTCGGACCTATACGACCCCCCTCTCCATCACCTTCGCGTTTGTGACGACGCACAATCATTTCGTGCTGGATCGGGGTGGGAAGGTGTTCAACCGCTCGGCTCCCGTGATCAAGTTGCCCGCGGACGCGACCGAGAATGATCACCTCCGGCTGTTGGGGGTGTTGAACTCGTCGACTGCGTGTTTCTGGCTTAAACAGAACAGCCACAACAAGGGCAATGGTGGCATTGGCGGCGGAATTGGGGACGAGGCTTGGGAGCCTCGCTATGAGTTCACGGGCACCACGCTACTGGACTTCCCACTACCGAAGGATCTGCCGCTGGATCGGGCACGGACCCTGGACGACCTCGCCCAAGAGCTGTCGGCGCAGCAGGTCGCTGCGCTGATCGAGTCGCGGACCCCTTCGGCCGAGTTGCTGCGGGGCGCCGAGGCTGAGCAGGAGCGGTTGCGGGGCCGGATGGTCGCGGAGCAGGAGGAGCTGGACTGGGAGGTCTACCGCGCCTACGAATTGATGGACGAGTCGCTGGTCTTCGACGGGCAGGCGCCCGAGGTGAGGCTGGGGGAGCGAGCGTTCGAGATCGTGCTGGCTCGGCGGATCGCCGACGGCTTGGAGGACACGTCCTGGTTTGCCCGCCACGGCTCGACCCCGATCACGGAGATCCCGGAGCGCTGGCCTGCCGATTACCGCGAGTTGGTGCAGCGGCGGATCGACGCGATCGGATCGGTCAAGGCGATCGGTCTGTTGGAGGTGCCGGAGTTCAAGCGCCGCTGGCAGCGGGAACCGTTCGCCGCTCAGGCGCAGCGGGCGCTGCGTGGCTGGCTGTTGGACCGGCTGGAGGACCGCTCGTTCTGGTTCGACCGCCAGGGCCGACCCGCGCCGTCGAGTATCGCGCAGTTGGCGGACCAGACCGGGCGGGACACCGAGTTCACCGGTGTGCTCGCCCTGTGGGAGGGGCGCCCGGACGTCCCCGTGGTCGAGTCGCTGACCCGGCTGTTGGCTGATGAGGGAGTCCCATACCTGGCCGCGCTGAGGTTGAAGGAGCCGGGCCTGCGTAAGTTCGAGGCCTGGCAACACACTTGGGACCTCCAGCGCCAGGAGGACCGACCCGCACAGATGGTTTCGACCGACCCCCGGCTGGCTGGCGCAGGCGGGGCCGGCTCAACCGGCGTCGGTGGGGGAGTCGAGATTCCGGTGCCACCGAAGTACTCGTCCACGGACTTTGTCCGGACTTCCTACTGGCAGGCGCGGGGGAAGCTGGACGTGCCCAAGGAACGGTTCATCTCGTATCCGAATGCTGGGAGGGCGACGGACCCGACGCCGCTGCTTGGCTGGGCGGGTTGGGACCATGCGCAGCAGTCCCTCGCGATCGCCACGATCATCGGCGCCCGGGAGTCCGAGGGCGCCGGGGATGACGTGTTCGTTCCGTTGGTGGCGGGCCTGGCGGAGCTGCAGCCGTGGGTGGAGCAGTGGCACGCCGAGGTTGACCCGGCCTATGGCATCAGCCCTGCCGAGTTCTCGGCCGAGCAGTTGCGCACCAGGGCGCAGCAGGTGGGTTACTCGCTGGAACAGCTCGCGGCGTGGCGGCCGCCCGCACCCGTGAGGGGTAGAAGGAGGAAGGCATGACCATGCTGCTTCGCGATGTGATCGACATCCCGGAACGTGCCGGCGCCGAGGATTATGTGCTTCGCCTGACCGACAGCGTCGGGGACGACCACATCGCCCGCACGCTGGATGAGTATGTCGTCACCCCGGCGTTGGCTGACTCGTTCGACAAGGCGCTCGGCCTGGTGGCTGACGCGGTGGTCAACAACACCAGCCGGGGCGCGTTCCTGATGGGCTCGTTCGGCTCGGGTAAGAGCCACTTCATGGCCGTCCTCCACGCGCTGCTTCGGCAGGTGCCCCAGGCCAGGGCGCTGCCAGACCTGGGGCCGGTAATCGCGGCCAACGACCCGGTGCTGCAGCCCAGGAAGATCCTGCCGCTCGCGTTCCATTTCCTGGCCGCCGAATCCATGGAACAGGCCTTGTTCACCGGCTACCTTGAGCAGATCCGCGAGCTGCACCCCGGTTGTGTCCTGCCTGCCCTGCATCAGTCCGACACGCTGCTTGTCGACGCAGACAACATGCGCGACAGGCTCGGCGATGACGCGTTCTTCGCGGGCTTGAACCCGGCTTCCGGCACCGACGTCTGGGACGACTTCCTCGGCGCTGACGCCTGGAACGCGGACAGTTATGCTGCGGCCCGCGCCGCTGCCCCTGGGAGCAGCGAGCGCCAGGAGTTGGTGACCGCGCTGGTGGAGGCGTATTTCAAGTCCTACATTCAGCAGGCCACCTGGGTCAGCCTCGATGCGGGTCTGTCGGCCATCTCCCGCCATGCCAAGGCACTGGGCTACGACGCCGTCGTGCTGTTCCTTGACGAGGTGGTGCTGTGGCTGGCGTTCGCCGTGCGGGACACGTCCTGGTTCGCCCGCGAGTCTCAGAAGCTGTCGAAGCTGGTAGAGGGCGGCCAGGGTAGCCGGCCCATCCCGCTGGTGTCGTTCGTGGCGCGGCAGCTCGATCTCAGGCGTTGGTTCGCCGACGCCGGTGCCAGCGGTGCGCAGCAGGAGGCGCTCGACCAGGCTTTCCGGCACCAGGAGGGCCGGTTCAGCCAGATCCGGCTCGGTGACGACAACCTGGCTTTCGTTGCCAATCGTCGTCTCCTGCGGCCCCGCGACGAGGGCGCTGCCCGGGTGCTGGATTCGGCCTTCGCGCAGTTGGAGCGTCGCCCTGCGGTCTGGGATGTGCTGCTTGACGGCGTCAACACCGACGAGAGTCACCGTGGCGCCGACGAGGCCGCGTTCCGCCTCACCTACCCGTTCTCCCCGGCGCTCGTCTCCACGCTGCGCTCCCTGGCCAGCGTCATGCAGCGCGAACGCACCGCGCTGAAGGTGATGCAGCAGATGCTGGTCGACAGGCGAGAGGTCCTCACCGTCGACGACGTCATCCCGGTCGGTGACGCGTTCGACTACATCGTCACGGGCCAGGCCGGGCAGGCCCTTGATGCGCAGATCGCGGCCCTGTTCTCCGCCGCGGAGAAGCTGTACTTCGAGAAGTTGCGTCCGATCCTCCTGAACACCTACGGGCTCACCGAGGCGGGCCTGGCCGCGGGGGGCGCCGTCCCGGACGGCTTCCGGGCCGATGAGCGTCTGGCCAAGACCCTGCTGCTGTCTGCCGTCGCTCCCCACGTGCCCGCGCTGAAGGGGTTGACCGCGGGCCGGCTCGCGTCGCTGAATCATGGCTCGATCGTCTCGATGCTGCCCGGAGGCGAGGTGACATCGGTGGCGGCCAAGGTGCGGACCTGGGCCAAGAGTGTGCCCGAGATCCGGCTGGGCGACGACAGCCGCGATCCGCTGATCCGCGTGGTGCTCTCCGATGTCGAGTACGAGACGGTGGTGGATCGGGCCTGCGGTGAGGACAATGAGGGCCGGCGCCGCGAACTCATCAAACAGCTGGTGATCGACGGGTTGGGTATCGAATTGGATGCGCCCGACGCGTTCGGCGCGCAACGCCACCGCATGACGTGGCGGGGCTCGGGCCGGGAGGTCGACGTCGTGTTCGGCAATGTGCGCGACGCCGGGTGGCTCACCGATGACCATTTCCGGAACCGGCCCGAGAGTTGGCGGGTGGTCATCGACGTTCCCTTCGACGATCAGGGTCATTCGTCGGCGGAGGACGTGGACCGGGTCGACCGGCTGCTGGCAAGCAACTTCACGGCCCGCACGTTGGTGTGGCTGCCACGATTCTTTTCCGCGGAGCGGATGCGCGACGTGCGCCGCCTGGTGATCCTCAACTGGCTCCTCGACGGCTCAGGCGAGCGTTTCGCCGGCTACTCCGATCACCTTTCCGAGTCTGACCGGGGCATCGCCAGGGCAATCCTGGAATCCCAGCGCACGTCGCTTCGCCACGAGCTCGGCCGCGCGATCGACGTCGCCTATGATGCGGCCGCGCCCACGCGCAGCGACGATGTCGTCACCGATGCCCAGCACGACCGGGTCCTCACGTCGCTGGAGCGTTCGTTCACGCCGCAGCCGCCCGTCTCGGCGACGCTCGGGGGCGCGTTCCGGACGCTGCTGGCGCAGGCTTGGGAGGCCGTCTATCCCGGCCATCCCCACTTCGAGCCGGCGGACAAGGAGGTTACCCGCCGCGAGCTGGCTGCCGTCATGTCGCATGTGAATCGGGCGCTGGCGTCGCCTGATGGCAGGGTCGAGTTGGAGGGTGACATCGCCGCGGCCCGGCGGATCGCGAACCCGCTCGGTGTTGGTTGGGCGGCCGAGACCCACTTCCTGATGGGGGATGACCGGTTCAGCCAGTGGGGTCCGGCGTTCGAACGCGCCCTCGGCGCCCGTGACGCGGGGCCGTCGGCTCCGGTCAAGGTGGCTGAGGCCAGAGGCTGGATCGAGGCGTTGACGCCGAAGAAGGGTTTGAAGTCCGATGTCGCAGACCTGGTGATCCTGGCCTGGGGTGCCCTGCGGCGCCGGGCCTGGTTCCTGCGTGACGCGGCGATCCCGGCACCGGCGCCTGGCGCCTTGACCGCCGAAATGGAGCTGCGCGAGCAGCCCATGCCCACCGTCGAGGAGTGGGGGGCGGCCACCGGCCTGGCGGGGGCGCTGTTCGGCACCACCGCCGACGCCTACCTCACCCCGCCGGGAGTGGCGGCGTTCGCGGAGGCCGTCAAACAGGCCGCGGCTTCGCGCACCCAGCAGGCCTACAAGCTGGTCACGGCGCTGGAACGGACGAATGGGCGGCTCGGCTGGGAGGGCCGTGAGGCCACCGGCCGACTCACCACGGCAAGGGCCACCGCGGAGTTGTGTGATCGGCTGCGCCAGCTCGGCGGGGTCGACCTGATCCGGGCCCTCGCCTCGGCACAGGTGCCGAACCGCACCGTCGCTGCCCGCTCGCTGGCCAAGGCCGATCAGGTCGCCGATGCGCTCGACCGGTTCGAGTGGGACAGGCTGGAGCCGCTTCGGGAGGCCAGCCAGGGCGAGGGCCCGGCCGCCGACCAGGCCAGTTTCATCGTCGCGCGGCTGGAGGCAGCGCTGGTTGCAGACGAGTTCGACACGCCCATAGCCTCGGAGTTGAGCCACGCTGAGCGTGAGAGTTACGAGTGGATGCGCGGCCAGGTGGCACCCCAGCCGAAGCCCGAGCCGCGGAGGTCGGCCCAGGCCACGCCGTCGGCCACGGGCAGGCGGCGGCTCGGGCCGGGTGATTCGCTGGATACGGTCCTCGATGAGGTCCGCCGGTTCCGTAGCCAGAACCCCGGTGTCGTCGTGGTGGAGTGGCGGGTCGAATGAGCGCTTCCGTGACGGTGACGCCCGCGATGGCGCGGGCGCTGGTGGATGAGGCCAGGGCCAAGGGCTACCGGCCCGGCGTGCTCGGGTTCCGCGCCCCTGTCGGTGGGCAGTCCAGGCAGCAGTTCGACGTGGCCGGGGCACCAGTCGCTCTGGTGCCATGCGTCTCCACGCTGGCCGTACGCGAGGCGATCCTGGCCCGTGGCCGGGGTGACTGGCTCGTCGTGGTCACCGAACGAACCGATGACGACCTCGGCGCCGGATTGTTGGCGCAGGTCATCGGGCAGCGGCTGCGGCGCCCAGATGTGTGGCAGGCCGTGCAGCACCGGTTCGCAGCCACCGGCATCGATGCCCAGTTGGCTGGGGCGGCCGCGCACCGGGAGTTGGCCGCTGGCTTGTTGGAGGCCGCGCCGCCCAGTGGCTGGCCGCCGGCCCCGGCCGGGCTGCTGACCCGCGATCACGCGTTGGGGTCGGTGGCCAGGCGCTGGCTCGGTGTGCCCGACGGCCCGACCGACGCTCTGGGGGTGCTCGGCTGGTCCGCCAACCGCGACGTCGTCACCTTGATCGGGGAACTGCGGCTGCTGGCAGGCGACGAGCTGACCGACGCTGTGCTCGCCTGGCTGGCGTCGGGCACCGGCGCCGCCGAACCGTTCGTGGCCAGCCTCCTCGGCCGGGGCAACGCCGGGGATGTCGTGCCGCTCGGCCTGGTGCTCAACGCCCTGCACAGCAGGCCGGGCGCCGACGCCGACCTGGTGGTCGCGCGGCTGGAGCATCGTTGGGGTCCGGTGCCGGGTGCCTCGCTGGTCGCCGTCGCGGATGCGGCCGTCACCGTCACAGCAGACCTGCTGGCGGACCCGACCCGACGCGACGACGCGGCCCGCGTCCTGGCCCGCGCCGACGAACTGGCTGGCGTGGCTCAGGGCTTGCCGCTGATGACCTCATCCAGGCTGATGCGCTCCGGTCTGGTCCACCGGCTCCGGCGCTTGGCCGACGCCCTGCGCGTCGATGCAGCCTCGGGTCTGGAAGCGGTGGAGGAGGCCTGGGGAGCGGTTTGTGACCACGCGTTGCACGGCGACGACGGCAGCGTTGCGGCGTTGCGAGCGGCGGTCCGGCTGCGGCGCTGGCTGGCCACAGAAGCAGAAGGGGAGGCGCCGTCCGACCTGGCGGGGCTCGCCCGTCGACAGGCCGACGTCGACGCCTGGGTGGACGCCGCCGTCAACGACGCCGCCGCCGGTGTCGACGATGAGCACGTGGCTCGGGCGCTGGAGCACGTTCTGGGCCGAGTGGCCGCCGTCCGCGACGAACACGACCGGCAATTCGCGCATGCGCTCGCAGCCAACCCTGCCGCGGTCGACGGCGGGTCGGCCGGGCCGGTGGGCGCGGCCGAAGCGGCCGTGTGGCCGCTGGAGAACCTACTCGCCCAGGTCGTGTTCCCGGTGGCGACCAAGACCCCGACCCTGCTGCTCATCCTGGACGGCATGAGCACGGCCACCGCAACCGAGATCGTCGCCAACATCAACGAGCGCACGGACCTGGCCATGACAGAGGCATATCTCCCCGGCGTCGGCCGCCGTGGGGCCGGGTTGTCGGTGCTACCCAGCATCACCGACGCCAGCCGCGCGTCGCTGCTGTCCGGGAGGTTGGTCACGGGCGGGCAGGGCGTCGAGCAGGCAGGCTTCGCCGCGCTCACCAACGCCCACAAACTGGGCACGGCCAAGCTGTTCCACAAGAAGATCCTCGACTCATCCAGGCTCGGGTTCGCCGTCTCCGACGAGGTGCGGCACGCCATCGCCGACGTCGATGGCCACCGCCTGGTGGCGTGCGTCCTCAACACCATCGACGACGCACTCAACTCCAGCGATCCGTCAGGCACGTTCTGGAACGCGGACGCCGTCAAGCACCTTGTGCCGCTGCTGCAGCGGGCCGCCGACGCGAGGCGCGCCGTCGTCATCACCGCCGACCACGGGCACGTGGTGGAGCGCCGTCACGGCGTGCAACGCTCCTACGCGTCGGCGCTCGGGAACCGGCACCGGTTGGCTGACCAGGCTGCCGAAGCCGACGAGGTGCTGGTCGAGGGGCAGCGGGTGCTGGTGGAGGGCAACCGGGCGGTGCTGGCCGTCTCCGAGCGGCTGCGCTACCGGTCGGTCAGGGCCGGTTACCACGGCGGGGCCGCCCCCGCCGAGGTGGTGGTGCCCGTGGTGCTGCTGGTGCCCTCGGGTGCCGAGGACACCACCTTTACCCTTGCCCCACCGCAGGCCCCGGCCTGGTGGGAGGGCGGCCTTCGGGCGCCGGCCGTGCCCGTGCCGTCGGCCCCGGTCGGGCCGCAGCCGGACCTGTTCTCAACCGACGAGCCCCCGGCGGCTGTCGGGCCGAGCGTGGGGGCTGATTTGGTGGCGACCAAGGTCTTCGCGGACCAGCGCGCGCTGGCGGGACGCGTCGTCGTCACGGATGCTCAGATCCGGCAGCTGGTGGATGCGTTGGCGCTTGCCCCGGACAGGAGACTGACGGCGGCCCAGGCGGCCGCGGCGGTCGGCGCCTCCATCACCCGCGTCGCGATGGTGCTCAACCAGGCCGCGAAGCTGGTCAACGTCGAGGGCTACCCCGTCTTGTCCATCGACGCCGCCACAGGGGCAGTGCTCCTCGACGAGGGCCTGCTGGCCGAGCAGTACGGGATCGGGAGATGAGCCGTCGAGAGCCTGGCCAGGCGCCCGATGCGGCCACTGGGACGGCACGCAAGTGGTATCCGTACTGCGAGGCAGACGGAACAGACGTAGTCACTCCCGAGATCGTCGAGGCTGTGAGAGGGCCGAACGAGGAAGCCACGGCGCTAGAGATCAGGCAACGGGTTCTGGAGGTGCAGAGCCTTCTTGGCCGAGCGTCGAAGGGTACGCTCCGCGAAGAGTCCTGGAAACCGGTGCAAAGGGATCCGCTGCTGTGGGAGCTTCGATGGAGCTGGAACGCAGAGAGCCAAGTGCGTGGCTACTTCCATGAACCCCCACATGAGCCAGACTCATCCATCCTGGCCAAGGTGCACCGCAAGGAAATTGTCCGCGGCAATGAGCAGGCGACGAAACGCTTGCAGGACGGCGAGATTGACAAGGCCGGGATCCGGATCAGACGAGGGGGACCTCATCGCTGGGGATTGGGGCTGAGCAAAGGGCTCGCGTAGCAACGAGCAACGACGATTTGACAGCAGCCATAGACTAAAAGCTATGAGTAGCTTGAATGAGATCTTCGGTATCGATCCGGATGCACCCGAGGTCATTCGGGCCAGGCACCTGATCGAGAACGACCAGGATCTGCTGGATTCGCTGGTGCGGATCCGGAAGGAACGCGGCCTGTCCCAGGGCGATGTCGCGAAGATCCTGGGAGTGAAGCAGCCCAGTGTCGCCGACTTCGAGGCCCATGACAGCAACCCGACCATGGCGCGGATTCGGCGTTACGCGGACGCCGTCGGCGCGCTCATCTCGCACAAGGTGGAGATGGACACCGGGCAGCTGTTGGACGATCGCCGCGGGCAGTGGGTCTCGGCGAGCCTGGAGGTTGAAGTGACGGCTCCGCAGGGCGCCCGCGAGCAGCGCAAGGTGATTCCGATCTCGGCCGCGCGCTCCTGGTCTGTCACCGCTGCCGATCCCGCGAGTAGCTCGGGCACTTGGATCCTGGGAGCGTGAGCGGCCCCATGGATATTGTTGAACTACTTTCGACAGTTCGGCTTGACGATGTCAGGACGATCGAGGAGACCGCCAAGCTCGCCCTCGACGCGGCACCAGACAAGGGCCTTGGCGTTTTCGACGAATCTGACGCCAACGGTGAACTGACCATCCAGGTCAATGCTGTGGCGTGGGGCTTGAGTATCGAAATCTGGTTCCGGACCCGATACCAGACGCCGTCGGCGACTCTCGCTGCCACGGTCGCGACCGTGTACCGGCGCGAGGAAGCGACCGAAATTCCGGATCAGACGAAGCGTGACTTCATCGAGAAGGTAGCCGTGATGGCGGCTTACCCCTACCTGCGCAGTGCCCTGCACGAGCTTGCGGCAAAGCTCAGGCTGGGAAGCCTCACGCTCGACATCCTCCGCCAGGGCGAGTTTCGGATAGCTGGAGCCGGTGGCGACGGCGAGACGGCGTAGTGGTTGAGGTCTCACCGCGACGCCGTCGGGAAGTGATCGACGCGCTGAGGCGCGGCACCGTGCCTGCCAGCGGGCTGGACCTGCTGGCCGTCGGTTTGGAGCGCTTCGACGCCGCGTTGGCGGCCGAGCGGGACGCCGTCGCCGGGGGTGGCGCGGTGTTCAAGGCCGTGCGGGGCGAGTACGGCTCGGGTAAGACGTTCTTCTCGCGGCACCTGGCGGAGTCGGCGCTGCGTCGAGGCTGGGCGACGTCCGAGGTGCAGATCAGTGAGACCGAGACGCCGCTGCACCGGTTGGAGACCGTCTACCGACGGATCACCGAGTCGCTTCGCACCGCCACGGTGCCGCCCAGCGCCTTCCGGTCGGTGCTCGATTCGTGGCTGTTCACGCTCGAGTCGGACGCGATCGGCGCCGACCCGGCATTGGCTTCGGCGGGTGAGGCGACGTTGGCTCAGGCCGTCGAGAGGCTGCTCGATGCCAGGCTCGCGGACGTGAACAGCAAGACGCCGGCTTTCGCGCAGGCGCTGCGCGCCTACCGTGCCGCGATGCTGGCTGGGGACGGGCCGGCAGCCGACGCGCTGGCCGCGTGGCTCGGCGGGCAGCCGCACGTCGCGGCCTCGGCGAAACGCGCCGCCGGTATCCGCGGCGACCTGGACCACTTCGGCGCGATGGCGTTCCTGCAGGGGTTGCTCACAGTGTTGCGCGACGCCGGACACCCTGGCCTGTTGGTGGTCCTCGACGAGGTGGAGACGCTGCAGCGAGTCCGCGGTGACGTGCGTGACAAGGCCCTCAACGCGTTGCGTCAGCTGATCGACGAGATCGATTCCGGCCGCTACCCGGGGCTGTACCTGCTCGTCACAGGCACACCTGCATTCTTCGAGGGGCCCTCCGGGGTGGCTCGCCTGTTGCCGTTGGCGCAGCGCCTCCACGCGGACTTCACCACCGACGCCCGCTTCGACAACCCGCGCGCCGTCCAGATCAGGCTGCCCGGGTTCGACCGGGCCGCGCTCCTCGCGGTCGGCCGACGCGTCCGAGACCTGTACGCCGACGGTGCCACCGATAGCGACCGGATCCGGCGGGTCGTCGACGACGACTACCTGGCTCAGCTGGCCGACGCGGTGACGGGGTCGTTGGGTGGGAAGGTCGGGATCGCGCCGAGGGTGTTCCTGAAGAAGCTTGTCGGGGACGTGCTGGATCGTGTCGACCAGTTCGAAGACTTCGATCCCCGCCGCGACTATGCGCTCACCGTCGCGAGGGGCGAGCTGACCGAGGTCGAGCGCAACGCGATGCGGCCGGCCGGTCGGGCCGACGACGTCGACCTGGACCTGTGAACCGGCCCGGTCAGCCGTGAGTGGATTCGACCTGCTGCACCCCGTCGTGCAGCACCATGTCGTCAACACGCTGGGGTGGCGGAGCCTGCGGCCGCTGCAGGAAGACGCCGTCGCGCCGGTGCTGGGTGGCTCCGACGCGCTGCTGCTTGCGCCAACGGCGGGCGGGAAGACGGAGGCGGCGCTGTTTCCGATGCTGAGCAAGATGGCGGCCGAGGATTGGCGCGGCACGTCCGTGCTGTATCTGGCGCCGCTGCGGGCGCTCCTGAACAACCTGGAACATCGGGTGCAGGGCTACGCCCGCTGGCTGGGCCGCGACGCCGCCGTCAGGCACGGTGACACCGGGCAGGGGGCCAGGCGTCGGCAGGTCGTCGAACGGCCAGATGTGCTGTTGACAACGCCCGAGTCGCTGGAGTCGATGCTGGTCTCGGCGACGCTTGACCCGCATGTCGTCTTGGCCGATGTGCGGGCGGTGATCGTCGATGAGGTACACGCCTTCGCTGGCGACGACCGCGGTTGGCATTTGCTGGCGGTTCTGGAGCGGCTCTCCCGGCTGACGGGTCGGCCGTTGCAGCGCGTCGGTTTGTCGGCCACCGTCGGGAACCCCGTCGACCTGCTGCGCTGGTTGCAGGGCAGTAACCATCCCGGGGTTCCGGCGGTCGTGGTGTCGCCCACGGCGGAGGCGGGCGTCGAGGTGGACATCGAGCTGGACTTCGTCGGGTCGCTGGAGGGCGCTGCCACCGTGATCAGCGCGCTGCACCGCGGCGAGAAGAGGCTGGCGTTCGCGGACTCGCGGCGGATCGTCGAACGGCTCGCCGGGAGCCTGCGGGAGCGGGGGGTGGAGACGCATGTGTCGCACTCCAGCCTTTCCGCCGCGGAGCGACGCCGGGCGGAGGCTGCCTTCAGTGAGGGTCGGGACTGCGTGATCGTGGCCACCTCGACGTTGGAACTTGGCATCGACGTCGGCGACCTGGACAGGGTGCTGCAGCTGGGGGCGCCCGGCACGGTGGCGTCGCTGCTGCAACGGCTGGGGCGCACCGGACGCAGGCCGGGGACGAGCAGGAACATGCTGCTGCTGGCCGCCGACGATGCCGAGCTGCTGCGGGCGTTCGGGTTGCTGCTGCTGTGGTCGGAGGGCTACGTCGAGCCGGTCCTGCCGACGTCGTCGCCGAGACACATCGCGGCGCAACAGTTGCTCGCTTTGGCGCTGCAGGAGGGTCGGGTGGGTCGCAACACCTGGCCGGAGTGGTTGGGCGGGTTGCCGTTGGCGCCGTCGGAGAGCCTGCCCGGGTTGGTCGACCATCTTGTCGGCACCGGGCACCTCGACGTCGATGAGGGGATGGCGTTCATCGGCCCGGAGACCGAACGTCGCTACGGTCGTCGGCATTTCATGGAGCTGATGAGCGTGTTCACCACCGATCCTCAGGTGACGGTGCTGCACGGGCGCGACGAGATCGGCGTCGTCGACCCGATGGTGCTGTTGGAGAAGGTGCAGGGCCCGCGGCTGATTGCGTTGGCGGGGCGGTCGTGGAAGGTGAACTCGGTCGACTGGACGCGGCACCGCGCCTATGTGGAGCCGGCCGAGGGGAGAGGGCTGGCGCGGTGGTCGGGGTCGCGTGCCCTACTGAGCCATGCCTTGTGTGACGCGATGCGGCGGGTGCTGCTGGGGGCCGACCCGGCGGGGGTCGGGATCACGAGGCGTGCGGAGGGTCGGATCGCCGAGGCCAGGTCGCAGTGGGCGAATCGGGTCGACCGGGAGCGCACCGTCGTGCTCCGTGAAGACGAGGAGGTGCGCTGGTGGACCTGGGCCGGTGGCCGGGCCAACGCACTGCTGCATGCGGCGTTGGGAGTCGTCGATCCGGAGCTGCTCGACCCGGATCGTTCCTTCGACAGCGTCCACATCGTGCTGCGTGCCGACGTCGGTCCCGGGCGGGTGGGCGCGGCGGTGCGAAGCATCGTCGGTCACTTCGGGCCGACCCTAGAGGGGGTTTGGCCGGATGTGGACCGTCGGGCGGTTGAGGGGCTGAAGTTCGCCGACATCTTGCCCCTTGGGGTGGCTGAGCACACGTTGGCCGAGCGCTTGGTTGATCGGGCCGGCGCTGGGAACGTGGTCGCCCGGGGTGTCGTCGAGCGGCGGGTCGGCTAGCACGTCTCGGCCGAAAGCGACCCACACCTACATCAGGAGCGCCTTTTGGGTCTGGGGCGACGAATCCAACGGGTGGCTTCTCTTCGGCAGGGGTTGGCGATGTGGCGCACGACGGTTTGCAGTCGATACGGCGTCGGGGGCGTGAAGTGCGGTCGGCTCCCGGGCGCTGTCTTCGGCGCGCCTGATTCTTGGTTCTGGCTGCTCAGCTGGCGGCGCATCTCGCGCTGTCGCGTTGCAGTTCCCGGTAGACCGTGGCACGGGAAACGTTGAACAGGAGCCGACCCACAGGATCGGCCGGGTCATAGACGCTCCCGCCGAGGCTCAGGGGCGACACCTTTGCGGGTCAGCTCGTCGGCGATGTCACGGGCATCCGGCAACGAGGGGGCCAGGCGGTCCAGCTTGGTGACTACGAGGGTGACGCCAGAACGCACGGCTGCGAGTGCCTTGGCCAGGCCGGGCCTGGCTCGTGTGTTGCCGGTGAGTCGAGTCCGTGATCGACGTGGATGTTGTCTTCGTCAACTCCGAGACCTTTGAGTGCATCAAACTGTGCCGTGAGGTCCTGCTCGTTCGTGGACACGCGGGCGTAGCCGATCAGCAGGTCCCAAGTGTTGCGGTTAGCTCTCCCTCAGCGGGCATTTCATCGGGCGGGTCTTACGGGCATCCGCCTCACGCGTGTTCCCTTACGATGCGACGGCGCCGCTGCCCTGGACGGTGAGGGACCGGCTTACGGACGTGGCTGGAAGGGCCCTGTGTCGTCGGTTCGGGGTGGCCCGATCGCCGAACTCACCCAGGCAACTGCGCCTGGGAGCCTCCTCCCACTCGTTCGTCGTCTCCAGTTGTGCCCTGCGGACACATCCCGGGACCTTGGATCTGTCAAGCTTGGGGCGGGGGCCGTCTCGCGGACTGCGAAGCTGTACGGGGGCGTTCGTGTTTCTGGTGAAGGAGTTGCTCATGGGTGAGGACGTACCGAGGCTGTTCGCGGGGGTGGGGATCTCCAACTACGTGAATCATTCCACGTTGCCGCAGGCGGTGGCTGACGTTGAGGCGGTCCACAAGCTGCTGCGGATCCCTGAGCGTACTCCCTTGCTCGATCCAGACAAGGACAGTGTGGGCGACTTCGTTGGGTCGCTTCACGGTGCGATGCCTGATGGTGGATTGATCGTGTTCATGTGGAGTGGCCACGGAAAGCTGGATGGAGGGCTGCGGCTCATCACCGCCGACGACGATACCCATCCCGACGGGGTCGCGTTCACCGAGGCGATCCGGCCGCTCGTGAAGTCGAGGGCGCACCAACTGCTGTTCATGGTTGATGTGTGCCACGCCGGTGAGGCGGCCACGAGCATGGAGATGATTCGCGCGCTAGTCAACGACGTGCCACCCGCCGATGACCGGGTCTGGGCCGGAGTGCTGGCTTCCTGTCAGCAGGTGGAAACTGCGCGCGACGGCCTGTTCGGGGAGGTTCTCACGCGGTTGCTGACGCGTGGTCCGAGCGAGGACGGGGTGATCAAGTGGCCCTCCGGCTCGAAATTCATCTCCGGTGAGGAACTCGGCTCCGCTCTGCTGAGCGAATGGCCAGAGGAGGCGTCGCAGCGGCCTCGATTCTCCCGGGACGGGTTACAACTGGCCCTCATCCCCAATCCCCTGTTCAAGCCGGAGCTCCTCCCGGCCCGCATCGTGGAGCACCTGCTTCTCGCGGCGCGTGGGGGCGCGGATGAAGGCGAAGCCTCTGCGTTCACCGGCCGGGTCGCTGAGGTGAATCAGGTGGTAGGTTGGGTCCGCTCGGAAGAGCCGGGGATGCATGTTGTGACCGGTGCGCCGGGCACGGGCAAGTCCGCGATCCTCGGCCGGGTCGTGTCTTTGTCGGATGCCGGTGAGCGATGTCGGCTTCTCAGCTCTGATCCGTCTCTCGCACATGAGGATCCAGGAGAACGGTCGGTCCATGCGGCGGTTCATGTCCGCGGCCTGACCGCCGACCAGACAGCGCAGCGCATCCACGCCCAACTCGTCGCTGCCGGGGTCCTGGACCCCGAGAGCACAAGAGAGTGCCGCAACGTCAACCAGTTCCTCGGGGACGTGGAGGCCGCGTTCCACGACGGCGGCGTACCGGTGGTTGCGGTCGACGGCGTGGATGAGGCGCGAGGCGAGGCTTTCGATATCGCGTCCGGTCTGCTTGTGCCGCTCTCCAGATGGGCGACGGTCATGGTGGCCACCCGTAACCTGAACCCACCCACCGGAGAGGGCGGTGAGTTTCTGATCGACGCTCTGTCGCCGACGGGGGCTGAACTTGATCTGGCCGACCCGGGAATCGCAGCCCAGGGTGTGTTGGACCTGCGCGAGTACATCCTCCGTCGGCTCAGCGGTGTGGCTTCCGAGATGGACCCGGGCAAGGTCGCGGATCTGCTCACGGGAACGGCGTCCAGCGCCAGCCTGCCGTTCCTGCTTGCGCGGCTGGTGACCAGCCAACTGATCCATTCGCCCATCGATAGCGGGGTGGAAGGCTGGCAGGAGTTGGTGGCCGCGTCACTTCCGCAAGCATTGGAACGGGATCTGGCGGCCGTCGCCGCGCCTGCCCACCGTGACGACATCGACGAACCCGCGTTCGCGAAACTCCTGGTGACCGCGTTGTCTTGGGCGCTTGGTTCCGGGTTGCCACTGCCCGAGTGGGCCGCAATCGCCGATGCCCTCTCCGATGGTGCGTACTCGGAAATTACGCCACCGGATCAATGGTGGGTGCTGGAACAACTCGGCCGCTACCTGATCCAGGACGTCGAAGCCGAGCAGGCCGTCTACCGGATCGCCCACGCCAGCATCATCGAGTGGCTCCGCCCACCCAGCAAACGACCGCAGGAGGTGTTCACCGACCCGAACGCACAGATGGTGTCCGGCGCCCTCCTAAACCGCTACGAGGCGCTGCTCAGGGAGGGGATTTCGGCCCAAAGCACAACCTACCTGTGGCGCTACGCGTGGCGGCACGCCGCAGAAGCCGGGCCCACCGGCGTCGATCGTCTTCGAACGCTGTCGTCGATCTCAACGGCTCTCTTACCAGACGTAGCCAGCGCATCGTTGGAGGTTGCAGCGGCATTTCGGACGTGGGGGAAACGTGCCGAGGCGTTGCCCCCAACCCAGGAATCGGTAACCATCTATCAGGGGTTGGCTGAGCAGAATCCCGCGTTCCTACCAGACCTCGC
>NZ_FQZG01000055.1 GCF_900141915.1 Tessaracoccus bendigoensis DSM 12906
CGTCGGTCAACTGCGCCAGCACGTCCTCGTACGAGCCCTCGGAGTACAGCGCCATCCCGATCGCGAAGTAGGCCATCACCCGAGCCGGCAACGAACGATGCCGCTGCTCGGTCCGGCCAACATCGGCAATCACCTCATCGACCAGCTCGGGCGGGAACACCCGCGTCAGCACCCCGACCGAGACCAGGTCAGAGAGGCGACGCTCGGTCTCTGGCTTCTTCCATCCAACACGCGGCATACCACCAAACTACACCGCTGCGACCTTAACTGAACGGTATTGGGGTTAGGCCGTCCGTCAGCGCGATGAGGAGCCTGGCGACGGTGCTGACAGGCACGCTCCACGTGACGCCGGTGTGCTCGGCGGCCAGGTTCAGCATGGCGAGGGCGAGGCGGTTGTACTGCTCGTACTGGGCCAGGGCGAGTGGCCGCCTGGTGCGCAGCGCATATTGCGTCAGCTCCAGCATCGCCTGTTCGTGCGGCGGGTCTGCCCTGAGGTTGGCGACATAGCCCATCAGGCCCTCGTTGAGCAGCTCCGCCAGCGTCAGAGACTCCGGGTTCGAGGGGATGATCGCCTTCTCCTCGTTCTCCATCACCTCGGTGATGAGACGGTCGATCAGCTGGTCGCGGGACTCGAACGCGTAGTGGAAGCTGGCCAGCGACATGCCCGCCTCGGCGACGATTGCGCGCGTCGAGGCCTCGTGCAGGCCGCGCGCGGCCACGACTCGCAGTGCGGCGGCGACGAGAGCCCTTCTGCGGGCCTGTACTGGTGTTCTGGCCATGATCTCCTCCGGGACCTGCCCCGCCCCGGCACCCATTGCCTGCCGCTCGACCGGCTCCTACACTACCGTCAAGTGGGACGATCGTCCCGGTTTGGGGACGGTGCAATGAGGCGGCCAGGTGGGGGAAACGATGATCTTCAACAGCTTAGCGGCGCCGCCGTGGTGACGGGGCATCTCGCCGCCCTCATCGGCGATGTGCGACATCTCAGCCCGCCGTCCCCGGAGCCCTGGCGGCTCTGGGACGAAGCCACCGCCACGGAGGAGCCGCCGTTCGCGGTCCTTGACCTTTCGGCGCTGCGGGCCAATGCCGCGGACCTTCTGCGTCGCGCAGACGGGGTCCCGATCCGGGTGGCGAGCAAATCTCTCAGGGTCAGGGCCATGGTCGAGGAACTGCTTGCGGTGCCCGGGTTTGAGGGAGTCCTCGCCTACACCCTGCCCGAGGCGCTGTGGCTGGCCGAGACCTGCCCCGACGTGGTCGTCGGATACCCGAGCGCCGACCGGGGAGCGATAGCAGAGCTCGCCCGTTCCGAAAGGGCGGCTGCCGCTGTGACGCTCATGATCGACTGCGTCGAACAGCTGGACCTGATCGATGAGGTCGTCGCGCCGTCGCACCGTCATCCGATCCGGGTGTGCCTGGAACTGGATGCGGCCTGGCAGGGCCCGATGCCCTTGGGGCGGTTGGGGGTGTTGCGTTCGCCGCTGCGCACCCCCGCCCAGGTGCGGGCCCTCGCGGAGGTCGTCGTACGGCGCAGCGGATTCAAGCTGGTGGGCC
Source organism: Tessaracoccus bendigoensis DSM 12906 (assembly GCF_900141915.1). Lineage (GTDB taxonomy): Bacteria > Actinomycetota > Actinomycetes > Propionibacteriales > Propionibacteriaceae > Arachnia > Arachnia bendigoensis. The sequence continues at coordinate 1,552 of NZ_FQZG01000055.1, forward strand.
TGATGGCCTACGAAGCCCAGGTCGCCGGGGTCGCCGACGCGGTGCCGGGCCGGCGGCCTATGAACTCCGTGGTCTCCTGGATCAAGCGACGCTCTCGCCCCGAGATCGCAGAACGCAGGGCGGCGGTCGTGGCTGCCGTCCGGCAGGTCGCGGAGTTGGAGTTTGTAAACGGCGGGGGGACCGGATCGATCGAGAGCACCGCGCAGGACGCGGCGGTCACCGAGATCGCCGCAGGCAGCGGTCTGTTCGCGGGGCACTATTTCGACTCCTACCAGGCCTTCTCCCCGCATCCGGCCACCGGGTTCGCGCTCAGCGTCGTCCGGAAACCACGCGCCGACTGCGTGACGGTGCTCGGGGGCGGGTGGGTCGCCTCCGGCCCGCCAGGGCCAGACCGCTTGCCCAAGGTCGCGTTCCCTGCCGACCTGCGGTTGGCACCGAGAGAGATGACGGGCGAGGTCCAGACCCCGCTCGTCGGGCAACCCGCCAGGGGCATGAGGGTCGGCGACCGGGTCTGGTTCCGCCATGCCAAGTCAGGCGAACTCAGCGAACACGTCAACGAGTTCGTCCTGGTCGACCAGGGCCGTGTCATTGATCGGCTACCCACCTACAGAGGCGAAGGAAGGGCATTCCTGTGACGAACTCGACGGAGATCACCTGGCAGAACTGGGGGCGCACGCTGACGGTGCACCCCAACCTCATCGTCGCGCCGACGTCCGCGGAGGAGGTCTGCGAGGTGGTCCGGGTCGCGGCGGCCGAAGGTCGGCGAGTCAAGCCTGTGGGGGCCGGGCACAGCTTCACGGCCATCGCGGAAGCCGACGACATCCTGATGACCCTCGACGGTCTCAGCGGCCTGCTGGGGGTAGACCGCGCTGCCCGTACGGTGACGCTCGGGGCAGGCACACGGCTCCACGCCATCCCGGCGATGTTGGGGCCCCTCGGCCTGGCGATGGAGAACCTCGGCGACATCGACGCCCAGTCCATCGCGGGTGCCGTCTCGACCGGAACCCACGGCACCGGGATCGGCTTCCGAGGGATCGCCGCACAGATCGCCGGGGCGGTGCTCGTCACCGGCCGGGGTGAACTGTTGCGGGTCGACGCACGGCACAGCCCCGAGCTGCTCCCAGCGGTCGCGCTCGGACTTGGCGCGCTCGGCATCCTCGTCGAGGTGACGATCCAGTGCGTCGAGGCGTTCGACCTTCACGCCGTCGAGTTGCCGGAACCGCTCGACGGGGTCCTCGAATCGGTGTTCGACCGGATGTTCGGCTCCGATCACTTCGAGTTCTACTGGTTCCCCCACACAGACATCGCGATGACCAAGACGAACATGCGCGTGCCGGCCGGTGAGGGGAGGGCGCCGCTCACGGATGCGCGACGCTGGTTCGACCAGACGTTCATGGCCAACGGAGTCTTCCGCGCCACGTGCGCGCTCGGCAGGGCGCTACCCGCGGTGGTCCCCAGCCTGAACCGCGTGGCCGCGAGGCTCTCCGGCTCGCGATGCTACAGCGACGTGTCGTCGAGTGTGTTCGCGACGCGCAGGACGGTGCGGTTCACGGAGATGGAGTACGCGATCCCCGTCGACCGGGTCGTGGATGCACTTACCGAAATCAGAGCGGTCATCGACCGTTCCGGCTGGCGCATTTCGTTCCCGATTGAGGTGCGGTTCACCGCGTCAGATGACCTCTGGTTGTCGACCGCGTATGGGAGACGGTCGGCCTACATCGCGGTACACCGGGCCATTGGTGAGGATCCCCGGGCCTACTTCGGGGCGGTGGAGGAGATCATGCGGGGGCTTGGCGGACGACCGCACTGGGGGAAGATGCACGGGTTGGGATCCGAGGAGTTGGCTGCGGCCTACCCGAGATTCCAGGACTTCCTGCGGGTCCGTGAGGAACTCGACCCCGATGGGGTCTTCGCCAACGCCTATCTCCGGCGCGTTCTGGGTGACCACGTGGTGGCCTCGGGGGGTGCGGCTGAGCGGCACCGAAACTGACACCGCCAACGACGAAACCCCCTGGGAAACCAGGGGGTTTGACTGTGGCCAGGGCCGGGGTCGAACCGGCGACCTTTCACTTTTCAGGCGAACGCTGCTACCAGCTGAGCTACCTGGCCTTCTGGCCTGGCATCTGATGCCTGACCTGGCGACCCCGACGGGACTCGAACCCGCGACCTCCGCCGTGACAGGGCGGCGCGCTAACCAACTGCGCTACGGGGCCAATTTCTTGGACCTGCTGGCTGAGCCAGCCCGGTAACTATAGCGTGACTTTCACTGTGCTGTCACATCGAACGAAACGCCTAGTCAATCCGGTTTGCTGCTTGTCTCTGACCTGGGGGCGGCGCCGAGGTCGACCTCGGCGCCGCCCCTGTGCAGAGCATCCCCAACGGGATTCGAACCCGTGCTGCCGCCGTGAAAGGGCGGAGTCCTAGGCCGCTAGACGATGGGGACCAGCGCGTCCAAGCATAAGGGAACTAGTGCTGAGGTCACAAACTCAGCGACGGTCGACGGTTAGCCGTTTGTGTTGATGTGCACGTGGTCCTTGTGGTTGGCGGTGTCGCCGCCGCGGTCGGCCATCGAACGCCAGCCTTCCTTGGTGCGGGCCGTCGACCAGATCTTCTGATCGAAGATGATGTAGTTGATGTTGTACTCGCTCGCGTGGGCCTGGTAGTACTTGGCGATTTCCCACCCGAGTGCGCTGTTTGTCTTGTAGCTGGGGATCATGACGTCGACGGCGCGGCCTGCGGGATGGTCGGGGGTGACATCCTTGCGCCAGCCGTACATCGTGTTGATCTGCGGGTAGCGGTTCCAGACGTCGCGGACGATCGCCTTCACGTTCTCGTTGGTCTGGTCCAGGCCGCTGGAGTAGCCACGGTTGAGGCTGTCGCCGTCTCCGCTCGATGCGCCCGCGTCGCTGGTGGTCGGCGGGGTGGCGGAGACGTAGCTGGAGGTGACCCACTTTGATGCACCGTTGACGATGATCTCGGTTCGGCCGTTCTGCACGGTGCCGGTCACCTGGAGTTCGCCGCCCCGAGGAATGACACCGCTGTAGGACTGGCCCGTGGAAGAAGACCAGATGTTCAAGGTCGTGGTGGCGTACCGGAGGCTGGTCTCGGGCGGCGTGGGGGCCAATGGGGCCGTCAAGGAGCCGACGGCGGTCAGATAGGTGGCATTGACCCATCGGACGGCACCCTTGTAGATGACCTGAGCCATGCCGTTCTGCTCAACGCCGGTCAGGTCAAAGATGGTCCCCTTCGGCGCGTCGCCCAGGCTGGTGAAGTTCGCGGACGAGCTGGTGCGGATCATGAGCGCCGTGGTGCCCCGGGCCTGTCCCGTGACCTCGGGCAGAGACTCGGAGGTGGTGCCGATGTAGCTCGTCGAGACCCAGAGCAGCTTGCCGCTGTAGTCGATCTGCGCGAAGTTGCCGCTGATCGTCCCGGTGAGGGTGAGCTTCGCGCCTTTCAGCGCGACAACGTATACCGCGTCCCGGGTAGATGGACCGGTTCGCAGGTTCACGCTGGCGGTGGTGTAGGCGGTGCCGGCTTCACCGGTGGTCGTCGCCCCTGATGTCTGGGAGGATTGCGCGTCGGAGGGGGAACCCGACAGATAGGCGCTCGCGATGTAGGCGGTCTGCCCTTTGTATGTGACCTCGGTCCAGCCGTTGGCCGAACCGGAGGACGGGAGGGAATCTCCCGCGTTCAGGACGGTCAAGGAAGCGTATGAGGTGGCGGGACCGCTGCGCACGTTGACCCTGGTCGTTGTGGTTACGGTGCCGTTGACCGCGTCGGCTTCGGGGCTGAAGGCAAGGGTGCCGAGCCCTTGGATCAGAACCGCCACTCCGGCGGCGGCGGCGAGGCCACGCAGGCCTGGAAGTGCTCTTTTCACGTCTCTCTCCTCATCATCGGGGGGAGGGCAGACGCACCGCTTCCTCGGGGTCCGGGGGGAGGGCCCCGGCGCGCCTGACCGTTGGCCTGACACTATGGGGATCGTCCCCTCCGAGGCAATGAAGATTGAGAAATTGCTGAGAAAAGAGCAATCATTTGTGAGCGTTTCGGGCATGGGGGCGATCGTTCCGCAGTGGGGCTGCGCCGTTCAATTGGCTCTGAGAAGGAGACTTGTGATGGGTGTCGAGATTCTTGGAACCCGAGAGCTGTTTGAGAATCGCTTGGGCCTCTCAGGGGAGCTCAGGTGAAGGTCCACTTCAGGTTCGGGCGGCCGGGGTTGAGGTTGCGCCATCTCTGGAGACGGTCATCGGGCGGGTGGCTCGCTGCGCGGTTGGCTTCCGTCAGAGGCCTGAACCCACGCCCGTGTCGAGGTCGACGACCAGTGCAGGGCCAGGCCCAGGACCGTTGAAGGGACATAGCCGGCCTGTAGATCGGCAACGGACAGTTGTGAGGCACCGGTGAGTTCGGCTAGGCGAAGCCTTTCCCTCGCATCGGCAACCGCGGCGGCGACGGGCGCTTGAAGCACGCGGCGGTTGGCCGCGAGAGTGGTGAGCACGTCAGGGTGGAAACCGGCGGCGACGATGACGAGGGGGTCGGCAGTGGTCGCTGCCGACAGGGGGGCCAGCAACTCGCGCATGGACGAGACCGTGCCGTCGACGATCAGCAACGTGACGTTGTCGCGGCTGACGCCCTCAGCGACATTCGCGAAATCCCTGTGCGCGTGCCCGAACGAGAAGCCCTCTCCCCGCCGTGGAAGCGAACCCGTCGCAGCCCGGTTGGGGGCGGGGAGTGCGTCGACCTCGTCCTGCGTGATATAGGTGGGCACATGCCGGTTCACCTCCTCGCTGTGACGCAGCGGAGCCGGCTGACCCAGGCCCGAGACCCGTCGTCGGGCGTGGCGGTCTGCGACAACGGCCGCTGCCAGCAGGGCCACGCCGACCGCCACCACGATGAGGAACCACGTCAAGGCTGGCATGGGTACAGCCTGCCAGAACCGTTTGGGCTAGACTTCCTTCGCCCCTATAGCTCAGTTGGCAGAGCAGTGGACTTTTAATCCATGGGTCGCGGGTTCGAGCCCCGCTGGGGGCACCGTGAGAGTCCGGGCCGGTTCACGGCTACGCGGCCGCCACCTTCCTGGACGGGCGGTTCTCCTTGAGGAAGAACGAGAAGACCAGCGCCACGACGATGAGTGCAAGGCCGAAGAGGTAGCCGTAACGCGACCCGTTCACGAAACCCTGGGCGGCATCGGTTCCACCTCCAGCCGCGTAGTTGGATTGACCGAGGTAGAGCAGAGAGGTGGCCACAGCGGTGCCGATCGCCCCCACGACCTGCTGCATCGTGTTGAGGACGGTCGACCCGTCTGCCGCCAGCGCGTGGGGCAGCGACTTCAGGGCGGACGATTGGGCGGACTGCTGCAGCAGCGGGATGCCGATCATGAAGACGATGTGCGCGAACACGAAGAACATGGGTGAGGTGGTCACCCCGATGGCCAGGAACAACAGCGAGCCGATGATCGAGACCACCGCGCCGATCCGCACGAGGTGAGTGGCACCGTGCCGGTCGTGGAGACGACCCGTGACGAACGAGCAGACCGCGTTGACGACACCGCCGGCCAACATCAGCATTCCCGCCGTCGAGGTGTCCAGACCGAGGCCACGCTGCAGCTGCTGGGGTGCCAGGTACATGATCGCCAGGGTGCAGGCGAAGGAGCAGGTCACCATGATGGCAGGGGTGCGGAACTCGGCGATCCCCAGCACCTTGAGGTCCAACACGGGGTTGTCGATCCGAAGTTGGCGACGGGCGTAGAACGCCAGCGTCACGATGCCGACGACGAGCAGTGCGATGACCGAAGCCGAGAACCCGAGGTCGGCGACCAGGCTCACGCCGGCGACCAGGGCGCCGAAGCCGATCACCGAGGCGCCGATCGAGATCAGGTCGACCTTGGGGCGGCTGACCTCGATGGGGGTGACGAAGAAGGCGACGGTGAAGGCGATGGCCACAATGGCCACCGCGGCGAACAACACGAAGATCGCACGCCACGAAGACCAGCCGATCAGCAGACCTGCCAGGGTTGGGCCGATGACCGGGGCGAACATGATGACCAGTCCGGCCACCCCGTTGGCCGCGCCGATCTTGTGGAGAGGAAACACCCGCATGATCGACGCGTACATGGTCGGTAGCACGATGCCGGTGCCGACACCCTGCAAGATGCGTCCGGTCAGCATGAGCGCGAACGTCGGAGCGGACGCGGACAGCACCGCACCGACCAGGAAGAAGGCGAGCGCAGCAAGCACCAGCGTCTTGGCCTTCACCCACTTCAGGAGGAACCCGACACACGGCAGCACCACACCGATGGCGAGCATGTAGCCGACGACCACCCACTGGGCGGTGCCGGTGGTGATGCCGAACGTGTCGGAGAGGTCGGGCAGCGCGATGTTCATCGAGGTCTCGGACAACATGCCGAGGAAGGCGCCAAGGTAGAGGCCGATCATCAGCCTGTGGGGTCGTCTTGGGGGCTGGGTACGGGACTCGCCCGCTGACTGGGGGGTTTTGGGCGCCATGGATTGGGCCTGCTGCGAAACTGGCATAAATGTGTCTCCTCTGGCCTGAAGGTAGGCCGACTGAGCGGGGAGGCTTATGCGTTGACCTGTTCAACGACAAAGACAAGCCGCATGGCTCAGATCTCATCGATGAGCATGCGGCTTCGAAACAGTCGTCAACTTAGCACGTTCAAATTTCCTTCGTAAGCTGACGGCTTGGGGTCAGGATGCGAGCCAGGGTGGGTCGAGGTCGACCGGTTCGGCCCGTCGCTCCCAGTTACGCCACCACTCGTCGGCACCGGGAGGCAGTGGGACGCCGCTCGCGGAGCGGACGGCGTCGCGCAATTCGGTTTTGGCCGACCTGAGAGCGTTTCGCCTGCGTCGGCCCGGCTCTTCCGCGGCGAGATAGTCTCGCTCCGCCTGCAAGCAGCGTAGCCGGGATTCGATGATCCGCCGATGCCTCGCCTCGGCCTCCTCGTCCAGCCGAAGGTGGACCTCCGCCGCCCGCAGCCACCCGTAGGCCTCGTTGATGGAGATCAGTGCGGGATCGACCGTCATGGAGTCGTGCACGGTCAGTTCGGGATAGATCACGATGGACCCGGCCGAGTGCGCGTAGGCCAGTTCGTCGCGCCCGGCTTCGTCGATCAGGATCTCGGTCGAGCGCGTTACCACGCTGACCAGGTCGGCATTGGCCATGGAGCCCCGATGCTGCACCCCTGAGGTCTGCGAACTGACGATGTAGTTGCGGGCGGCGCCAAGGTGACCGATCGCCAACTCTGCGGGAAGGTTCTCCCTCGCTCCGCCGTCCACGTAGGTCTCGGAGCCGATCGGTACGGGGCGGAACACCGCGGGGATGGCGCAGGACGCGAGCACGCCAACCGTCAGATCGTGCGACTCCTCGCTGAGCGGCTGGTTGTCACGGTCGACGAGTTTGCCCTGTTCCGTCATGAACCTGAGTTCGCCGGATTCGAGAGCCACCATGGCGATCCGCAGGGTGGTGCCCGACGCGGCCGTGCGGGCAGGGTCGAAGGTCTCCGGCTGGAGAAGTTCGACCAGGACGGGGCCCGGGCGGTACATCGACTTCGTCGACTCCAGCCCCTTGGCGATCGTGTTCAGGTCGTTGCCGAGGCGGGGGATGTGGCCCAGGTGGGTGGCGATCGTCGAAAGGGTCGCAAGGGACCACTCCGAACGAACCTGCTCTTCAGGGTCTGCCGTGAGTGCCAACTCAAGCGGATTGAGGGGCGGCTCGTCTGGGCTCACCGGGGATGCAGGGGAGACCGCGGAGCCACGTAGGAACGGTAGGAGGGCTGGGCGCGGTTTGGGAGTCGGCTTGGGGGTGGTGACGAGCGGCCTCATCAACTCCAGCCACTGGGGGCCCTCCGTGGAGAGGCGGTCGAACCACGGCCGAGGCGTGAACATGTCGCTGGGTTGCACCATCTCGTCCCAGATGCGGCGCAGCATCCGCAGGTACTCGACCTGTTCTTCGCGTCGCCCGCTCTGGGCCAGCGACGACGCCAGAATCGAGCCTGCTGAGGTGCCGACGAAGATGCTGGGCCTGAATTGTTCGTCGTGCTCGTAGAGATACTCCAGCGCCCCCAGCTGGAAACTCAGCCTTGAGCCGCCGCCTGAGAGGACGCAGGAGACGACCTCGGGGCGTGGGGTGAGCGAGAAGAACGGGAGCCCGAACCAACCCTTGCCTGCCATGGGGGCCAGTCTAGGTGGCTGGTATGACGGGTTTCACGTTCTCCAGGCAACTCAACCAGCGTCGGGTGCGGGTTCCAGGTGCTGCCGGAATCGTTGTTGCGCCCCCTGTTTCGTGAGGCCGTAGAGCTTTCCGATCTTGGACCAGGCGACCCCCTGGTCGCGGGCCGCGCGAACCTGTGTCAACTCGATGCTGTCGGCGAGTTCGCGAAGCTCTCGGGCCGCATCCAAACTGGCGAGGGCGTCTTCGGCCTCCTGCAGCCTGGAGAGGGCTGCCTGCAACTTGTCGATGGTGCTGGTCTTCCCCATCGGCACATCTTATCGGGGAGTGGCGTCAACTACTACTTGACGAATCCGTCAATGGATGGTTGACTCTTCCGCAGCGGTCAACAAGACGTTGACCTTTGATGAAGGGACCTCGCCATGGCGAAGAAAAAGGATAAGAAGAAGGACAAGAAGAGCAAGAAGGACAAGAAGAGCAAGAAGAGCAAGAAGTAGCCGAATTGGGCTTCCTGATCAGGGCGCGGACCTCTCGGTCCGCGCCCTTGTCGCGTTTCGTCGTGGACCAAACTGGTGGCGATCGGTCGACAGCCGCCCGGGTAGCCTGACGCCATGTCGAATGAGTTGCATGACCTGTTGGAGGATGGCTACATCGAAGGGGTAGACGAGTCGGGCATCGTCTTCGCAGGTCCTGAACGGCACGGGTTGCGGATCCTGGACAGCCGGTTTGTCGAGGCGGATCTCAGCGGGGCGAAGTTGATCGGTTGCCGTCTGGCCGACGTCGAGTTCCAAAATTGCCGGGCCACCGACGTGTCGTTTGCCAAGTCGAGCCTGCAGGACGTGACCGTCGCCGAGTCCAGGATCGGCGCCTTCCAGGGGTTCGGTGGCTCCTGGACCAGGTGTGCGATCGCTGGGGGAAAGATCGACTATCTGAACCTTCGGGCGGCGACGGTGGCACGGCTGACCATCGACAATGCGGTGATCGGGGAACTCGACCTGTCCGAGGCGAAGATCGAGGGGATCAGCTTCTTGAACGCCACCGTCGGCAAGCTGATCCTCACGAACGCGCGCACCAAACGGCTCGACCTGCGCGGCGTTGAACTGCGCGGCCTCGAATCGAACCCAGAGGGTCTGCGGGGGGTCGTGATCGGGCCCACCCAGGTGCTGGACCTGGCGCCGGTGCTGGCCGACATCCTGGGAATGAAGATCGCCTGAGGTGGTTGAGGGGTCCAAACCGGCTTAAGATCGCGATGTTGGTTCACACATGAACCAACATCGCGAAGTTAAGCGGCGCCCATCAGGGCCAGGAGCACGCCGCCTGCCACGACCGAGGCGACCTGGCCTGCGGCGTTTGCCCCCATCGCGTGCATGAGCAGGAAGTTGTCCGGGTTCTCGCGCTGCCCCTCACGCTGGACGACCCGGGCCGCCATCGGGAACGCCGAAATGCCCGCGGCGCCGATCAGTGGGTTGAACCGGCCGCGGGAGAACACGTTCATCAACTTGCCGAACGCGACCCCCATCACGGTGTCCAGACAGAACGCCACCAGCCCCAGCACCAGGATCATCAGGGTGGCCACATTGAGAAACGACGTGCCGACCATGGTCGATCCGATGGCGAGGCCCAGGAACAGCGTCACCACATTGGCCAACTCGTTTGACGACGCCCCGACCAGTCGCTCGACGACCTTCGACTCGCGCATCAGGTTACCGAGCATCAGCATCCCGATCAGCGGGGTGGCGAACGGCACCAGGACACCCACGACCACCGTCACGATGATGGGAAACAGTATTCTGGTGCGCTGCGAGATCTCGCGGCTGGTGTAGGGCATGACGATCGAGCGTTCCTTGGCCGTTGTCATCAGCCGCATGATCGGCGGCATGATGATCGGGACAAGGCTCATGTACGAGTACGCGGCCACGGTGATCGGCGCGAGCAGTTCGGGGGCGAGCTGGTTGGCCACGTAGATCGAGGTCGGGCCGTCGATAGCGCCGATGATGCCGATCGAGGCGGACTGTTCCCTGGAGAATCCGAGGCCGAGCGCGAGTAGCAGCGTCAGGAAGATGCCGAACTGCCCCGCCGCGCCCAGCAGCACCATCTTCGGGTTCTCGAGCAGCGGCCCGAAATCGGTCATGGCTCCGATTCCGACGAAGATCAGCAGGGGGAACAACTCGTTGCCGACCCCCATGTCGTAGAGCAGCGTCAGCATCCCGTGTTCGCCGACCATCGGGGAGAGCGGGAGATTCGCCAGGATCGCTCCTGCCCCGATAGGCAGCAGCAGCAGCGGTTCGTATTCCTTCTTGATCGCCAGCCAGATCAGCAGCAGACCGACGGCGAGCATCACGGCGCTCTGCCACGTCAGGCTCGTGAGGCCCTGCAGCAGTTGCGAGAGGGTCTCGGAGTTCACGAGGCATCCTCGAACCGGACGAGCGTCTCGCCGTAGCGCACCTGGTCACCCGCGCCGACATAGATCTCGGCGACGACCCCGTCGCGCGGTGCCCGCAACTGGTTGACCATCTTCATCGCCTCGAGCGAGAGCACCGGGTCGCCACGCTTGACCTGTGTGCCCACCGTCGTCTCGATCGCCAGCACGACGCCGGGCATGGGCGCGGTCAGCTTGTCCTTGACCGGCCCGGACGGCGCCGCAGCCGGGCCCGACGGTGCGGCGGCCGCGGCGGTAGCGGTTTGGGTGGCTGCCGGTGGGGCGGTCTCGGCCCGGGGCGTGAGGGCCGGGGTGATGGGTGAGTGTGCGAGGTCGCGGTGGTCTTCGAGGGTGACGTCGATCAGCCGACCGTCGAGTTGCACCCGGAAGAGGTTGGCACCGGCGGCCTCGACGTCAACCACGAACGGGTTGTCGTTGACTGTGATGGTGTAGCGGCGCATGGGCTATCTCCTCGGGCGGGGGGTGTTCCGGCGGGACCGCCCGACCGAAACCCAACGGTTGGCGAAAAGTTGGCTCCCGGGTGCGAATGCTCTCGTCTCGGGGGCGGCCTGGCGGCGGCGCTGCGCGGCGTGGGTCACGACGGCGACGGCGATCGCGGCGACCTGGTCCTCGGTCAGGCCGTCGGCCAGGATCCGGACGCCGGCGGTGGGAGCATCCGGCTCTTCAGCCTGGGGTGACGGCGCGGGCTCGGGCGCCAGCGAGCGTCGGGTGTCGAGGCGGCCGATCAGGATCAGCAGGCCCATGAGCACCAGGAGCAGCGCAAACACCGATCCCATGCCCAGCCCCATCATGGTCAGTCCCCAGAGCAGATCGTCCATGGCGGGCTCCTAGACCGGGAATAGACCGTGCTTCTTGGGCACGTCCTGGCTGACCTTGGTGCGGAGTACCTCGAGGGCGCGGATGAGACGGGTGCGGGTCTCGCGCGGCTCGATCACCTCGTCGATCTGTCCTACGTCGGCGGCCTGGTAGGGGTTGAAGAACTTCTCCTTGTACTCCGCGACGAAGCGCGCCTCCTCAGCGGCGGGATCTTCGGCGGCCGCGATCGCCCGCCTGTTCAGCAGGCGTGCGGCCCCCTCCGCTCCCATCACGGCGATCTGCGCGGACGGCCAGGCGTAGGCGACGTCGTTGTTCATCTGCCGCGAACTGAGCGCGACGTAGGAGCCGCCCATCGCCTTTCGGGTGACGATTGAGATCTTCGGGACGGTGGCCTGGCAGTAGGCGTAGATGATCTTGGCGCCGTGCCGGATCACACCCCGGTGCTCCTGCTCGACGCCTGGCAGGTAGCCGGGGCAGTCGACGAACGTGATCAGCGGGATGTTGAACTGGTCGCACAACGTGATGTGACGGGCGATCTTGTCCGAGGCGTCGATGTCGAGGCAGCCGGAAAGTGCGAGTGGCTGGTTGGCGACGAATCCGATGCTGGAGCCGCCCAGCCTGGCGAACCCGACCAGGGCATTGGGGGCGAAATCGCGGTGCAGCTCGAACGTCGAGCCGTGGTCGAAGACATGTGTCAGGAGTTGGCGCATGTCGTAGGCCATCCGGTCGTCTCCCGGGACGATCGTGTTCAGCGCCTCATCCATCCGGTCCGGCGGATCGTAGGGTTCGAGCTGCGGGGGGTCCTCGGCGTTGTTCTGGGGGAGGTATCCGAGGAGGGTCTTGGTCAGGCTGAGGGCGTGCTGCTCGTTGTCGGCGATGAGCTGCGCGACGCCGGAGGTGACGTTGTGGACGTAGGCCCCACCAAGATCCTCGGCGGTGACCTCCTCGCCGGTGACCGTCTTGATGATGTCGGGCCCGGTCAGGAACATGTTTGAGGTCTGGTCGACCATGATCGTGATGTCGGTCAGGGCGGGGGAGTAGACGGCGCCGCCCGCGCACGGCCCCATGATCAGCGAGATCTGCGGGATCACCCCAGAGGCTTTCACGTTGCGCATGAACACCTCGCCGTAGGCGGCGAGCGACTGGATGCCTTCCTGGACGCGGGCGCCCCCGGAGTCGTTCAGACCGATCAGGGGGATGCCTGCCTCGATGGCCAGGTCCTGGATGCGTGAGATCTTGTTCGACTGCACCTGGGAGAACGATCCGCCGAAGACTGTGAAGTCCTGCGCGAAGATGGCGACCCTTCTGCCCTGGATCTTGCCGAAGCCGGTGATGACGCCGTCGCCGGGATAGTGGCGCTCATCCATGCCGAAGTTGGTGTTCTGGTGCGTGGCGAGCGCGCCCAACTCCTGGAACGACCCCTCATCCAGCAGGATGGCTAGCCGCTCCCTGGCAGTCAGCTTGCCTTTGGCGTGCTGGGCGTCGATCCGGTCTTGGCCGCCGCCCTCCAGGGCGCGTTGTCGCTTCTCACGGAGGGTTGCCAATTGGTCGTTCATGGTTCCTGCCTGCAACACGTCGCTGTCTTGCTGTCTGTTTCAGGGTATCGGGTGGGGTCGACGGGGCTGCGGGCGGGTCCCCGGGACGCTCGCTGACGACGGCGCCGTGCTGCGAGAGGGACACTGTCTTGTTCGACTTTCAGTCGAGCGTCCGTCAGGACGGGGTGGCGTCGGCGCGGCGCAACTTCTCTTGCAGAGCGAGGCGGTCCATCGTGGACCAGGGGCCGGATTCGGCCAGCGGGATCTCGGTCATGAAGCGGCGCTGCTCCTCGGGAATCAGCGTGACGAGCCGGGCTGGGTCCTGTTCCGCCGTGGCGTACAGGTTGGGCCCGTCTGCGTAATAGGGGTCGGTCAGGACGAGTCGGCCATGGCGGTTGCGCATGATGTTGGACGGATTGGAGTCGAGTGGGCCGCACCAGGGCAGCTCGCGGACGGCGTCGGCATGGACGCTTGCGACGATGTCGGCCAGCGCGGCGATCCCTGGATCAGGGTCGGCAAGGCGTGCGAGAAACGCGAACGCTTCCGGCTCGCCGACGGGGGTGAGTCGTTCGAGGAGTTGGAGGTCGCCCCCTCCGGCGAGCCGACGGTGGGCGAACAGGAGCGGGACGAGCCCCGTCGCGGCCGCCTCGTCGTAGAGCCTGGCGGTGTAGGGGCCGACGGGGTCGAACGGGCTGATGCGGGCTACGACGTCGCCGTCGGGTGAGGCAAGCGCGATCGCCCAGTCGCCGGCGCCGCACGGCGTCCAGCCTGCGACCAGGAGGAGTCGCTCGACGTCGAGGTGGGTGGCCTGTGGGTCGAGTTCAGCGGTCACGGCGTCTGCGTGTGGGTCGGTCACGGCGTCGATCGTAGCCGTGAGGGTCGTGAGGGTCGCGGGGGTCACGGGGGTCGCGAGGGTCGCGAGGGTCGCGAGGGTCGCGAGGGTCGCGAGGGTCGCGACCTTGTGCTGGTGAGGAGGGTCGTCGCGGGGGAGCCCCACTTCTCGGGGGGCCAGGCACGGCGTCGACCCCTCCGGAAAATCGACCAGTGGTCGATTCTGGTGTGTCTGGTTGCGAGGATCGGCCACTGCCTGCCGGGCGGCTCGGCCCGACATCCGATGGGCCTCTTGGGGACGGCGCTTGCTCGGTTCGAGTGTCCCCTGGGGCTCGTCTGAGTTCAGCTTGATGACGTGGCCTTCTTGCTGACGTCGTGGCCGTGAGGCTCGGTCCGCTCCGTCCGCGGAGCATTGGCTGACGCCTGCGGTTTTCTCGACGCTAGTGCTGTTCGGCGGATACCAGTGAAAGGAGTCGTTACCTGCGGTATTTCGCTGGTGTCGCGCGTTTTCGCTGGTGTCGCGCGTTTTCGCTGGTGTCGGAGACGGACCGCAGGTGTCGACGTCGGATCGCTGGTGTCGAGCGACTCCGCTGGCGCCCAGTGACGTCACTGGATCGGGGAGTATCCGCCCCCGTGACCCCAGTCTCTACTACTCTACGTCGTAGGAGCTATGACGATGCGCATCAAGGGTTTGCTGAGACGGGTCACCAGGACCAACGTCCTGGTGGCCGTCGGCGTGTTCGTCGTGGGCTCCCTGATCGGCGTAGGCCTGTTCACCTTCATCTACGCCAAGGGCATCTCGTACCTGTTCAACGATCCGGCCACCTGTGCCAACTGTCACGTCATGGAGCGCCACTACGACGCCTGGATAGCCGGCAGCCACTCGAACGTGGCCACGTGTAACGACTGCCACGCGCCGCACGACAACATCATCCACAAGTACGTCGTCAAGGCCGACAACGGCTTCTGGCACGGGTTGAAGTTCACGACGGGGCAGTACCCGGAGAACATCGAGATCAGGGACTCGAACAGGACGGTGACCAACGAGGCGTGCCTGTACTGCCACGCCGACTTCACCAGCGACATCCGCATGACCGCCGGTAGCGACCAGATCAACTGCACCCGCTGCCACTCCGACGTCGGACACAGCACGAGGTAAGGACCATGGAGAACAACGACGCTCCCCAGAAGGAACCGACCACGGCCAAGGCCGGGAAGGGACGCCGGGTCGGCATCATCGTCGCCGCCATCGCGATCACCGCGGTGGTGACGGCGGGCGCGACAGCGGTGTTGGCCAACGTCATCGAGCGGATGTCGGAGGCCAGGGATCCCTACACCAAGGTGGTCGATCTCGACGACACCGTCGCCGATCCGGCCGTCTGGGGGCAGAATTTCCCCAGCCAGTACGAGTCTTACCTGCGCACCTCCGAGATGACGCCGACGGTGTTCGGCGGCTCGCATGCTGAGGAGCGCACCGCGACGGAGACCGATCCGCGCACGATCGTCTCGACCAGCCGACTCGAGGAGGATCCCCGGCTGAAGGACATGTGGGCGGGGTATCCGTTCTCCGTCGACTACCGCCACGCCCGCGGCCACGCCTACATGCTCGAGGACCAGCGCTACACGCTGCGCGTGCTCGACTTCAACCAGCCGGGCACCTGCCTGAACTGCCATGCCTCGACGGTGACCCTGATGAACGACCTCGGTGACGGTGACCGTCAGGCCGGTTTCGAGAAGATGAACCAGATGGCATACGTTGACGTGACGCAGCTGGCCGAGCATCCGGTGGCCTGCATCGACTGCCACGACCCGGCGACGATGGAGTTGCGGATCACGCGCCCAGCCTTCGAGAAGGGGATCTCCGCATACATGGCCACGCAGGGCGTCGAGGATTACGACGTCAACCGTGATGCCACGCGTCAGGAGATGCGCAGCTTCGTGTGCGGGCAGTGCCACGTCGAGTATTACTTCGAGAAGGAGTCGAAGGAGCTCATCTTCCCGTGGACCAAGGGCCTCGACATCGACGAGATCTGGGACTACTACCTGGAAGACGGCCACCGCGACTTCGAGCACGCGACCACCGGAGCGCAGGTCGTCAAGGCGCAGCATCCCGAGTTCGACATCTTCTGGTCCAACTCGATCCACGCTGCCAACGGTGTGAGCTGCGCGGACTGCCACATGCCTTACGAGGCCGAGGGCGCCCGCAAGGTGACGAACCATCACATCCAGTCGCCGCTGCTCAACGTCAACGCGTCCTGCATGACGTGCCACAACGCCACCGAGGAGGAGATGACAGAGCGTGTCGTCGGCATCCAGGACCAGTTCATCGGAACCCGCGATCGCGCGTTCGACTCCCTCGTCAACCTGATCAGGGACCTGGAGGTGGCGCAGACCGACGGCACCGACGAGACGACGCTGAATGCGGCCCGCGAGTTCCAGAACAAGGCGAGCTTCTACCTCGACTACGTCTATTCGGAGAACTCCTACGGCTTCCACGCCCCCGCCTACATCCAGCGCATCCTCGCCGACTCGCTCGACGCGTCCCGCAAGGGCCAGCTGGTGCTGCAGGGGACCGATCCCGCCTCCCTGGAGGCCTCCGAAGTCACGATCGCGAACCGTGAACGCGCAGAACAGCGCTGACGGGGCTAGGCCCGGGGCCCCCGGCAACGCCGCGGGGCCCCCGTCGGAACACGTCGAGGAGTTGCGGGCCTTCCTCGCGGGCGCGCCCGAGTCGCTCCGGGAGTGGGCCGACGAGCAGTTGGCCGCCGTCGGTGAACCGGTCGTCGATCAGCCCACCGCGAAGCCTTGGCAGACCCGAGAGCCCGAACAGAGCGACGACGCCGACCTCGCGCTGGCCGAACTTGGCGAGGACGACGACGCGCCGACTCGGCCCAAGATCCACACCCCAATGGACAAGGCCAACACCCCGGTGCCGACCAGGAAGAAGCGCCCCGCCGCGCTGATTCCGGTGCTCGGGCTGATCCTGGTCGCCGCCGTGGTCTACGGCGTCTTCCGGCTGGGGCAGCCCGCCGACACCGCGGCCGCGCCCGAAGCGTCGCCCACCAGCACGGCGAGCACCAGCGACGTCGCGCGTATGGCGGAGTTGGAGGCCAAGGTGGTCTCCACCCCCGACGACGTCGCCACCAACCTCGAGCTGGGGGTGCTGCGGTTCAACGCCGGCGACTCCGAGGGAGCCGAGGAGC
The DNA here is from genome assembly GCF_900141915.1 of Tessaracoccus bendigoensis DSM 12906. GTDB lineage: Bacteria > Actinomycetota > Actinomycetes > Propionibacteriales > Propionibacteriaceae > Arachnia > Arachnia bendigoensis. Next base: position 18,555 of record NZ_FQZG01000055.1, read on the forward strand.
TGTGGCGGAAGGTGACCGAGGTCGACCCGCGCAACCCGCAGGCCTGGTACAACCTCGGCTTCCTGCACCTCGCCCAGGACCCACCCGACGTCGAGGGGGCGCGAGCGGATTGGCAGGCGGTGCTCGACGTGGCGCCCGACTCCGACCTGGCCGCCACCGTCCAGTCGCACCTGTCGGCGCTCGAGGCGATGCCGACCGGCAGCCCGTCGCCCGCCGCCAGCCCGACGTCGACGGAGGAGTGAGCGATGCGTGAGTTGTTCGGCTGGGTCTACCGCATCCTCTATTCGAAGGTGCTCGGCGCGGTCGTCATCATCGCCATGGCGGTGTTGGCGCTGCTCGGGACTCTGATCGCCCAGGCCCCGGCAACGAGCGACGCGGCCGCGCACGCCGCCTGGCTGGAGTCGGTGAGGCCGCGCTACGGCGGGTGGACGCCGGTCCTGGACTACCTCGGAATCTTCCAGCTCTGGTCGTCTCCACTGTTCCTCGGGGTGACGGTGCTGCTGGCGCTGTCGATCATCGCGTGTACCACGCACCGGCTCCCGCAGCTGTGGGCGCGCGCCACGAAGCCCCGCGTGCATGTCACCGAGAAGTTCTTCGAGCGCGCCCAGTACCGCGCGGAGCTGGAGTTGCCGCTCTCGCTCGACCAGACTGCCGAGCACACCGGCTCGGTGCTGCGCGCGGCGCACTACCGCATCCTTCCTGACGAGACGCTCACCGGCCAGCGCGGCTGGTACTCGGACCGCTTCCGTTGGGGGCCGTTCGGCACGGCCATCGCGCACGCGGCCATGGTCGTGATCCTGATCGCCTTCGGCGTCTCGGCGTTCACGGGGTTCGAGGAGAACCTCGACATCGCGGTGGGGGAGAGCGCAGAGGTGGGCCACGACACCGGGCTGGTCGTCACCGTCGACTCCTTCAAAGACGCTTACGACGACATGGGTCGCCCGACCGACTACGTGAGCCAGCTGGTCGTGACCCGCGACGGGCAGGTCGTCGCCGAGCAGGAGGTGCGGGTCAATGAACCCCTGCGCATCGACGGCACCGCCATCCACCAGGCATCCTTCGGCATCGCCGCAGGTATCACCGTCGAACAGGAAGGCGCGACCCTCTTCCAGGGGGCGGTGCCCTTGAAGTGGCAGAGCAACGACGGGCGTTACGCGATCGGCAAGATCCAGCCTGCGGGCACCGGCCTGGAGGTGCTGGTCGTCACGCCTGCTTCGGGTGCCACCGACGCGGGGATCGCCGCGGGCAGCGCCGTGTTCGAGGTGTACAACGTGGCCAGCGGCGAGAAGCTCGACGTGATGCCCGCCGAGCAGGGTGAACAGGTGGAGGCTGGCGGGCTCACGCTGACCTTCGAGCGCGAGTTGCGCTACACCGGCCTGATCGCACGCCAGGACCCCGGGGCGATGTGGATGTGGGTGGGCTCGACCCTGCTGGTGCTGGGCATGTGCATGACGTTCATGCTGCGTCACCGTCGGCTCTGGGTCAGGATCACCCCGGTCGACGGGGGCTCCCGCCTGCAGTTGGCCTCGGCCGAGAAGCTCGACACGACCTTTGAGAGGCACTTCCGCGGCCTGGTCGAACGGATCGACGCCACGGCTCCCGAGACCTCACCATCAACGGACGACAAGGAACTGATCGATGCTTGAGTCTGCCGAATACCTGGTGACCGCCACCGTCGTCACCGTGCTGCTGGCCCTGCTCTGCGGGATTGCGCTGGCCGCATCCAGCCGAAACCGGGCAGTGGCCCAGACCCGCAGCCGCGCGAAGGTCAGCGTCGGCGCTGGTGACTTCGCTCCTGTGCAGCCGAAGGCCGAGGCGGCCGCCCCTGCGCGGAGCAGCAGCCTCTCGTGGTGGGCGACCGGTTTCCAGGTCGCCGCGCTGGTGTTGCTGACGACCTACATCGGCATCAGGATGAGCATCACCGGCCACGGGCCGTTCTCAAACCAGCATGAGTTCGCCGTCGCCTTCGTCTGGGGCATCCTGCTGGTAAACCTGTTCTTCGAGATGCGCTTCCGGATCCGGATGCTCTCGCTCGTCGTGCTGCCGGTGGCGGCGGTGCTCCTGGTCTACGCGCTCGGCCTGGACACCGGCGTCAAGCCGCTGATCCCCGCGCTGCAGAACAACCTCCTGTTGACGCTGCATGTCGGCTTCGCGATCATCGCCTACGGTGCCGCGTGCGTCTCGTTCGGGGCGGCCGTCCTCTACCTGTTGCATCCGGTGCTGCCGAAGCGGCTCCCGTTGCCCCGGCAGGATGTGCTCGACGACGTGGGCTACCGCGCCGCCGTCGTCACGTTCCCGCTGCTGACCATCATGATCGTGCTCGGCTCGGTGTGGGCGAACACGGCCTGGGGCCGGTACTGGGGTTGGGACCCGAAGGAGACTGCAGCGCTGGTCACCTGGCTGGTCTACGGGGCCTTCCTCCATGTGAGGGTGGTGCGCAACTGGCGTGGCCGCCAGGCCGCCTGGATGCTGGTCATCGGCTTCGTCACGGTGTTGTTCGCGTACTTCGGCAACCACTTCTTCGGGGGCCTGCACTCCTATGCCTGAGCCGTGGTCGGTCAGCGCCGACGGTGCCGTGAAGCGGGGCCGGAGGCTGTTTCCCGTGCTCGGGCTCGTGGTGGTGACGGTGCTCATCGTCGCGGGGGTGTTCGTGGTGCAGGGCGTGCCCGAGCCGACGTCGGCGGCATCGGTGAGCGCGGATGAGGTGGGGCCCAAGGTGGGGGCTGAGGCGCCCGACTTCAAGGCCCTGGACATCGAAGGCAACCCCGTCACGCTTTCAGAGCTGAAGGGGCAACCGGTCTGGTTGTTGTTCCAGGCCACGTGGTGTTCGTCGTGCCGGGCCGAACTGCCCGACGTCGAGGCTATGAGCGAGCGGGTGGAGGTGGTGTCGATCTACCTGAAGGAAGACCGGGAAACCGTGTCCGACTACGCGCAACGCCTCGACCTGAGCATCGTCAGCGTCCCTGACCCGATAGGTGAGATCTCGCTGAGGTACCTGACGTCGTCGGTGCCGACGCACTTCTTCATCGACGCCGACGGCAAGGTCGCCTCAGTCGCCAAGGGAGTGTTGTCGCTCGCCGAGATGGAGGAGCACCTGGCCGGGATCGAGATCCCTGTCGGCTGAGGGGCGGACCCGGGGTCCGGACCGTCTCAGATCAGAGAGACGGTCCGAAGCGCGGTGTGCCTGCTCAGGATCTCGAAGTCGCGGTCTCCGTGTACGACGGGGTGTCGACTCTCAGCGCGACGGCGGCGATCTGGCAGTTGCCGAGGTTGCGTCCCGCGTCCTGGCAAGATGTTGAGGTGCTCAACGAAGGATTCTGGGACCTGGTCGACGCCGCCTCCGCAGGTGAGGTGGTCGACGACAAGCTCGCACTGCTGACCGACCAGGTGAAACGACTCGAGTACGAGGAGTTGCTCGGTTTCCAGCGGTGTCTGGGTGAGGCCCATGCCGAGCTCGACAACGCTGGCCTCTACGGGGCGGCAACCGCGCTGATGGGGTTGGTCAGCGACGATGTGTTTGAGTCGGTTCGTTCCTGGGTGATCCTGCACGGTCGCGCAGCGGCGACGCGGGTGCTCGAAGATCCCGATTCGTTGGCCGACCTTGGGCTCACCGACGAGGATGAGATCGGGGCGTCGGAGTCGCTGGTGTTCGTCGCCGACCAGGTACACGAGGAGCGCTTCGGCGTGCCGTTGACGGGCCGCCATCCAGACCTCGATTTCCTTGTCAACCACGAACCGTCGGCGGGCGGCCTGCCGTCGGCGCGCGTGTTGAAGCAGCTCTACCCCCGCTGTTCGGCGGTGAAGCGCTGGCGGCTGCCGGGATGGCCATTCCGGCGGTGAGGCGATGCGTCGGCGGGGTTGGGTCCAGGCAGCGTGAGCGGCGCGTTTGAGGTGCCACTCGGCGTCGAGCCAGATGATCTTGGTCGGGTGCGGAGCCGACCCGCGGTTCAGCCCAGGGCGATGTCCAACGACTTCCAATCGAGGTCAGACGGCGCCGACGACGACACCGACGCCAGCAGGCCCTGGCGGGCGGCGCGGACCGACGGGTCCTCCGCGTTGACCAGGATGTCGTCGAAGAACCTCGCGGCCGCTGCGACCACCGGCTCGGTGCGGTCCAACACCACGTCGATGGTCTCGCCAGCCGTGCCCGCAGGCAGTGCCTCGATTGCTTCACGCAGCGCGACCTCGGCCGGTTCGGTCAGCAGCGTCGCGTCGTAGCCCGCGGCGACCCCGTCGGGCAGGATGCGGCTGATGCGCACCAGCGTCGAGACCAAGCCCTTGAGGCGGGCGTCTTCCCTGCTGGCCGACAGTTCGGCGAGCAGGCGGGCGGCGCGACCGGGGGCGTCGGCTGCAGGCAGGATCGCCGAGACCAGGTCGGCGGAGGTGCCCTCGTCGCGAAGCAACTGGGCGAAGCGTCCGATGGTGAACTCCAGGGCCGAGTCGACGGCGTCGGCCGCCACCTCGATGCCCTGCTCGGCGAGCCGCGCGACCGCTTCGGTGAGCCCCGTGCGGATCGTCAACGACTCAAGCGGCGTACCTGCCGATTCGCGCAGAATCCTGACGACGCCCAATGCCGCGCGGCGCAGCCCGTACGGGTCGGACGAGCCGGTCGGCTTGGCACCGAGCGCGAACATGGCGGCCAGCAGGTCGAACCGGTCGCCCAGCGCCAGCAGCGCGCCCGGGACGGAGGCGGGCACCGGATCGGCCGAGGTGTGCGGCTGCTCCATCTCGTAGAGGGCGTCGGCGACGGCCTGCGGCTCGCCCTTGCGGACGGCGTACTCGCGGGCCACGAACCCGGCCAGCGAGCTCATCTCGACGACCAACTGCGTCGCCAGGTCGAACTTGGCCAGTTCGCCCGCGCGCGTCAGCGTCGCCAGTTCTTCGCCTTCGACCCCGACCTGGGCGGCCAGGCGGGTGGCGACGTCGGCGATGCGGCGGGCCCGCAGCCCCATCGAACCGAGCCGGTCCTCGAACGTCAACTTGTCCAGGCCGGGAACGAACGAGTCGACGTCGGCTGCCTCGAGGTCGGCGTTCCAGAAGAACAGGGCGTCCTCGTAGCGGGCGCGGATCACCGATTCGTTCCCTGCCCGGACGACCGCATCGTCGCAGAGGCCGTTGGCCATCGTGATGAAGTGCGGGGCGAGCAGGCCGTCGCGGTAGACGGGCAGGTAACGCTGATGCTTGCGCATGACGGTGGTGAGGATGCGGTCGGGCAGGTCGAGGTAGCGCTCATCGAAGTTGCCGAGCACGCCGTGGGGCTCCTCGACCAGGTTGGTGATCTCCTCGACCAAGGCGGCCTCACCGTCCAGGTCGACCGTCGCACCGACCCCGGCGGCCAGGGCCACGGCCTGTTCGCGGACGGAGTCGCGACGCTGGGAGCTGTCGACCGCGATCGCGCCGGCCGCGATGGTCGGGAGCAGGTCGTCCGCGGAGGCGATCTCGACATGCCCGACGAGAACGCCGTCGCTCCGGCGACCCGCCTCCTGACCAACGACGGGGCGTTGCAGGTAGGTGGTGCGACCGGCCGTCACGTCGGAGACGGTTGCCGGGACGACCGCGTCTCCCCAGAGCACGACCAGCCAGCGGATCGCACGGGAGAAGGTCAGCGAGGGGTCGCTCCAGCGCATGTTCTTCTCGGCGCGCAAGCCGGTGACGACGTCTGCGATGATGCCGCCCATCACGTCCAGGACCCCGCGCCCGGCGACCGACACCCTAACCGCGGCGTGCTCGTTGCCGCCGATCTCGGCCTTGACGATCTGGTCGGCGGTGACGCCTTGGCCGCGCATGAAGCCCGCCAGCGGCTTGGTCGGGTTGCCGTCGGCGTCGAACGCGGCCTGCCACTTGGGGCCCTTGCGGAGCTGTTCGGCGTCGGGCTCGGCCGCGGCCAGGTCTTCGACGATCGCGACGATGCGCCGCGGGGTGCCGTCTACGGTGATCGCGCCGTGCGCGAGCCGGGTCGCTGCGAGCTTGGTGGTTAGCGCCTCCCGGACGGCGTCGACCGTCTGCGGGACGACGTGCGGGGGCAATTCCTCGACCCCGATCTCCAGGGCGAAGGTCTGGGGGTGGGAGCTTGGTTTCGACACGGGCGCTCGTTCCTCGCGGCCCGGCTCAACCAGCGGCTGCTCGCGGCCCGGCTCAACCTGCGGCTGCTCGCGGCCCGGCTCAACCAGCGGCTGCTCGCGGCCAGGCTCGACCAGCGGCTGCTCGCGGCCAGGTTCGACCGACTCTGCCCCTTCAACCTGCGGCTGTTCGTGCATCAGCGGGAAACCGAGCTCCTCGCGACGTTCGATCCACAGCGCCGCGGTGTCGCGCATCAGGCGACGCATCGTCGCGAAGGCCTTGGCCCGTTCGGTCGTCGAGATCGCGCCGCGGGCGTCCAACACGTTGAACGCGTGGCTCGACTTCAGGATGTAGGAGTGCGCGGGTACCGGAAGGCGGGCCTCGACCATCCGGGTCGCCTCGCCGACATAGGTCTCGTAGAGCGACCGGTTCGCCTCGACGTCGGCGTCGTCGAGGTAATAGCGGCTCATCTCGTATTCCTGCTGCCCGAACGCCTCGCCGTAGGTGACGATGCGGCCGTCCGCGGCGGTGGCGTAGGCGATGTCCTTGAAGTGCGTCACGCCCTGCTGTGCCATCAGGATGCGTTCGACGCCGTAGGTCAGCTCCACCGGGATCGGGTCGAGATTCTGGCCACCGACCTGCTGGAAGTAGGTGAACTGCGTGATCTCCATGCCGTCGAGCCAGACCTCCCAGCCGAGCCCCCATGCGCCGATCGCGGGCTGGGCCCAGTTGTCCTCGACGAAGCGCACGTCGTGCTTCGACAGGTCGATCCCGAGGGCCTCGAGGGAGCCGAGGTAGAGTTCCTGCGGGTCGCCCGGCTCGGGCTTCAGGATCACCTGGAACTGCGTGTGGGTCTGCAGCCGGTTCGGGTTCAGGCCGTAGCGGGAATCGTCGGGGCGGACCGACGGCTCGACGTAGGCGACGTCCCACGGCTCCGGGCCGAGCACCCGCAGCACCGTCGCGGGGTTCATCGTCCCGGCCCCGACCTCGGTGTTGAACGGCTGCCACGTCAGGCAGCCCTTCGAGGTCCAGTAGTCGGAGAGTCGGCGTAGGGCGTCTTGCATCGTCAGCACCACAGCAGATTACCCACTTCCGCCGCGATCCGCTCATCTGGAGTGTGCCATGCTGGCAGTTGAGTGAACCCAATTGCAGAAGGAGCATCGTGAAGGTTCTGGTTCCGAAGGCCTACCGGGGCAAGTTGCCCAAGATCGACGACGCGGAGATCGTCATCATCGACCAGCGGGTACCTGTGCCCAAGGAGCACCTCGACGCCGAGGTCCTGGTCGCCTGGGGGCAGCCGCCTGAGGTATTGCGCGACTCCGCCGAGCGACTGACGAAGCTCAGGCTGGTTCAGGCGTTCCTCGCAGGCCCCGACCCGGTGGTCGCCGCGGGATTCGCTCAAGAGGTGCCGATCTCCAGTGGCGTCGGGCTGCACGACGGGCCAGTGGCTGAGCATGCGCTCGCCCTGATCCTCGCTCTTCTGCGGCACCTCCCGCTCGCGGTGCAGAACGCCGAACGCCACGTGTGGGACGTCAAACACGCGGGTTCGATGAAGGAGCGGGCCGACGACGGCCGCGTCACGACCCTCGACGGCGCCAACGTCACCATCTGGGGCTACGGTTCCATCGGCTCGACCCTCGCCCCGCACATCAGCCTCCTCGGCGGCAACGTCACCGGCGCCGCCCGCACGGCAGGGGTGCGCGGCGGCGTCACCGTCGTCGACGATGCGGGCCTGGCCGACGTGCTCGCCGAGACCGACGTGCTCGTGATGATCCTGCCGACCCACCCGTCGACGGCCAAGGCGATGGACGCGCAACGGTTCGCGCAGCTCAAGGAGGGCGCCGTCCTGGTCAACGTCGGGCGGGGCAACACCGTCGATGAGAAGGCACTGGTTGCGGCGCTTGAGTCGGGTCGGTTGGCGGGGGCGGCGATCGACGTCACCGAGGTCGAGCCGCTGCCTGCCGGGTCGCCGCTTTGGGACCTGCCGAACCTGCTGATTACCCCGCACATCGCCGGGGGTCGCCCGCAGAACGCCGACAAGCTGCTGGCGCACAACATTGCGGCTGTCCGAGCCGGGGGAGAGGTGCGCAACCTGGTGCGGGTGACCGGGCGATGAGCACTATCTCGGGTTCGATCACCACTTGAACGTTAAAACACGTCGTTTGGACAAACGAACCCGGAATAGTGCTCAACGCCAGACCTGCGCCCCGCGACTTGTCCGGGTCCGCCGCCCTGGCGGAAGATTGAGTCCGTGAGTTCCTCCCGCGTCGACCTGACCAAGTTCGCCTGGCTCTCCATCGCCGCGGCGCTGGTGACGATCACGCTCAAGACCGCGGCCTGGTTGCTGACCGGGTCGGTCGGACTGCTCTCCGACGCGGCCGAGTCGGTCGTGAACCTGGTCGCGGCGATCGTCGCGCTGATTGCGCTCAAGGTCGCCGCGAAGCCTGCCGACAAGAACCACCACTTCGGGCACTCGAAGGCCGAGTACTTCTCTTCGGCCGTCGAGGGGATGATGATCTTCGTCGCTGCCACGGTGATCCTGGTCGTCGCGATTCAAAGGCTCTTGAACCCGCAACCGCTGGAGCAGATCGGGATCGGACTGATCATCTCCGTGGTCGCGGGCGCGGTGAACGGGGCGGTCGCGATCGTGCTGATCCGGGCCGGGCGTAGGTACAACTCGATCACGTTGCGCGCCGACGGTAATCACCTGATGACCGACGTCGTCACCTCGGTCGGCGTCGTCATCGGCATCGCGCTGGTGTGGCTGACCGGATGGCAGATCCTCGACCCGATCGTCGCGATCGCCGTCGGGCTAAACATCTTGTGGACCGGCTGGAAACTGGTGTCTGAGTCGACGTCGGGGTTGATGGACGAGTCGCTGCCGAAGGAGACCAACGCCCGGATCCGTCAGATCCTGGCGGAGAAAAGCAGCTCCGAGGTGGCCTTTCACGCCCTGCGCACCCGGGTCTCCGGAGCGAGGGCGTTCATGGAGGTGCACATGCTCGTGCCCGGGGCCTGGAGCGTCAAGGAGGGCCACGACGCCATGGAGGACCTGATCGACGACGTCCACCGCGAGTTCCCGGACCTGTACATCACGGGTCACTTGGAGCCGATCGAGGACCCTCGAAGCTACGAGGACGAGTTCCTGGACCACTGACGTCGTCGGGGGCTGCTGCGTCGGTGGGGAAGTTCGCGGTTCAGGGGAAGTTCGCGGTTACCAGGGGTATGGCTGGCTACCAGCGGCATACGGTTGGTGTCGCGCTGTATCGCTGGTGTCGGCGTCTGACCGCTGGTGTCGACGACTTGCG
>NZ_FQZG01000017.1 GCF_900141915.1 Tessaracoccus bendigoensis DSM 12906
TGTGGCCGATACCAGTAGTATCGCTGGACACCAGCTGTATACCGCTGGTGACGAGCCCTTCCACAGGTAACGGCGCCGGATCGCTGGTGACGAGCCTTTCCGCTGGTGTCGACGTCAGAAGTCTGGCTCAACCGACCGTCGGTTGAGCCGCCTCGTGAGGAACGAACGAGGCGTGGTCGTTACCACCTGGCACACGGTGCAGAATCCCGACCACAGGTTCTTGAGAGACTCAGCGGAGATGGTCACGATGGTTTCGTCACGGTCCCCGGCGCTCCGCGCGGAGGGACCGGCTCAACCGACGCGCGGCCCGGCTCAACCGACGCGCGGCCCGGCTCAACCGACGCACGACCCTGCTCAACCGACGCTCGACCCCCGCTCGACCCCGTCCCAACCGACCGCGTGGCCCGCCTCAGACGGGCTGCCGGAGAGCCATTCCCTCGACCGGCCCCTCCCAGTTCGGCTTCCAGCCAAGCGCGGGTGCCACGTGCTTGGCAAACGACTCGAGCACATGCAGGTTGTAGGCGACCCCCAACTGGTTCGGCACCGTCAGCATGACGGTGTCTGCCGACTGGACCGCCGAGTCGGCGAGCAACTGCTCGATCAGCCGGTCAGGCTCAGCCGCATAGGTCTTCCCAAACGTCGAGCGGAAACCGTCGATCATCCCGACCTGGTCCGACTCCTCGTCGCGCCCGTCGCCGAAGTAGCGTGCATCCAGTTCGCTCACGATGGGGAAGATGCTGCGGCTGACCGACACCCTCGGAGCACCGGAGTGCCCCGCGTCCCGGTATGCCTGGCGGAACGCGTCAATCTGCTCAGCCTGCAGTTCATGGAACGGCTTTCCGGTGGCCTCCGTCAGCAAAGTCGAACTCATCAGGTTCAGACCCCTCCCGCCCGCCCACTCGGCCGAAGCCCGGGTCCCGCTCCCCCACCAGACGTGCTTCGGCAGCGTCGTCGACTGCGGCTCGATCCGCAGCCTGGTGCCCGGAGGCGCCATCCGCGGGTCGGCATCGACCAGCGACCCACCACCCACCGCAGCCCAGAACAGGTCGAACTTCTCGCGTGCGAGGTCGGCGCCTCGCGGGTCCTGCGAACCGGTGTAGCCGAACGCCTCATAGCCACGCAGCGCGGTCTCCGGCGATCCCCTGCTCATTCCGAGCGCGAGCCGCCCATCTGAAAGGAGGTCGAGCGCGGCGGCCTCCTCCGCGAGATACAACGGGTTCTCGTAGCGCAACTCACGGTTGCAACACTCGTTCACGTAAGCTTGGTTGCATGGTTGAACTGGTGTCGCTGAGGAAGACGAACGAGGTCGCCGCGTACGTCCGTGCCTCGATGGATCGCAAGGGTGACCGGTGGACGGTCGAGACCCAGTTGCGGAAGATCAGGGCTCTCGCCGAGGCCAAGGACTGGGAGGTCGTCGAGGTCTACGACGACAACGCCGTCTCGGCGACGAAGAAGCGCCGCGCTGGCACCCGGTGGGCCGAGATGCTGGACGACGCCCGCGCGGGCCGGTTCTCGATGGTCGTCGCCGTGGACATGGACCGGCTCTTGCGCAGCACGAAGGACCTGAACACGCTGATCGACCTCGGCCTGCGTGTCGTCACCGTGGACGGCGAGATCGACCTCTCGACGGCAGACGGCGAGTTCCGGGCGACGATGCTCGCCGCTCTCGCCCGGTTCGAGGCGCGTCGCAAGGCCGAGCGACAGATCAGATCGAACGAGCGCCGACGTGCCGAAGGTATCCCCACGTCCGCCTGGAAGGCATTCGGCTGGACGAGGGAGGGTGAGGTGATCGAGGAGGAGGCCGACGCCGTTCGGCAGGCCTTCGACGCGTTCCTCGGCGAGCCGTCGCTGTCGATCCGGCGAATCCGCGAGGATCTGAACGGTGCCGGTCATCTCACCGCCCGCGGATCGGAGTTCTCCGTCGATGCCGTGCGCTACCTCCTGGCGAACCCGCTCTACGCTGGCTACATCAAGCACTACGCGTCGGGCGAGTTGTACCCGGTGCAGGGCGACGCGTTCCCGCCCATCGTCGGCGAGCAGACATGGCGGGCCGCGGTGGCGAAGCTGGAGGACAACGTGCGGAGGTCGGCTAGGCAGGGCAACCAGCCGAAGTACCTCCTGTCCACGATCGGGCTGTGCGGGAAGTGCGGCGCGACGCTCGTCTCGGGGACGAACAGCCGCAAGCAGGCGACGTACCGCTGCGGCGAGCTATTCCACCTCACCCGCCAGCGCGAGCCCGTCGATGCGATGGTCACCGAGGCAGTGCTCACCCGCCTGTCCTCGGTGGACGTGCACGACCTCGTTATGCCGCAGGAGGACGACGGGCCGGACCGCGAGGAGCTGCTGACCGAGCGGAACGCCCTGGTCGAGCGGGTGAAGGAGCTGAGCCCGCTGCTGCGCGACATCCATCAGCCGGTCCTGGAGATCACGGCGGCGATCAACGACGTGAAGGCCCGCATCGACGATATCGACGCGGAGCTGCTCGACCGCTCGGTGTCGGTGTCGGCGAAGCTGCTCGCGGACGTGGACGAGCCGGTCGGCACCGCGGAGCGCCGTGAGATGGTCGAGGCGAAGTGGGAAGCGTTGGACATGGACCGCCGCCGGATGCTCGTGGACGAGCTGGTGACGGTGACCATCGAGCCCATCGCACCCGGTCACGTGAAGTTCGATCCCGACCTCATTCGGATAGAGCCGCGTCGCGACTGACTCATGACTCGACTCGTCATTGCAATGGTGAGTCGAGTCATGGGAGAATAGTTGCAGACAAGAAGATCCCACCGGGGCCGCGACTTAGAAGCGCGGGGTTCTGCTCCCGGATGAGTAGCCGGTCAAACAGCCCAATTACCGTGGCGGGGAACCGGAAGATACTCATGTCTGAGGACTTCCGATGTCTGTCGTTATCGACGTTCCCCGCGCATCCGCGCTGGACCGTCCTGGGCCTGCCCAGGACTCGATCCCCGTTCCGCATGCTGATGGGCTCGATCCCGTCATCGCCGCCGCCCGCGCCGCCGGTCGCCGAGCCGGTGAGCGTCTGGCTCTCACTCCGCTGAACCCGCGCCAGCGCGCCGCTGTCGCCGCCGTGATGGGCGGTGGTCGCTGATGAGCGCCAACTCCGCCGCCTTCGACCACGTGAACGGCTTCCGCTGGCGACAGGGCGACCCCTCCCTCGCCGAGTCCGAGGCACGTCTCTACGACCTCGGCGTGCTCCGCTCCGTGCTGGAGGAGTCCGTCGAGATCGCCGTCGCCGACGCCCGCACCGATGGGGTGACCTGGGCGAAGATCGGCGACGCCCTCGGTGTCACGCACCAGGCCGTCATCAAGCGCTACAGCAAGGGCGGTGCCCGATGAGCACCACCGACCGCACCAGCGCCCTCGTGTCCGCCGACCTGACCCTGCCCGGAGGGCCTGACCTGGCACCCGCCGCAGGCGGGCTGCCCGGTGCCGTTCCGAGCGGTGAGAGCCCGGTTCTCACCGTCGAGGACGATTTCGCAGGAAACGGCTATACGGCTGCACAGACCGACCCCGACGACTCCGAGGCGACCGTCGATCTCGGCTCTGACCAGGGAACTAACGCCGATCAGCATGCGCGGCCCTCCTTGGGTGGCCGCGCATCCGTTTCGGAAACGGCTGCACCAGCGCCTACCCCGGTTGCACTCGTGGACTTCGCCGAGCTGGACGTGCCGGGAGCCGATCCCGGCGATGAGGTCGAGGCGTTCGTCGTCGAGTCCACGCCCGCGCAGGTCGCCGAGGCAAAGGAGTTCTTCGCCGGGGCGAAGGCTGCCGAGAGCCCGGAACAGGTGAAGCGCGCCCGGATGCAGTCGCGCGTGTTCTCGGTGATGCAGTACCGGGAGCGCCCCGAGACCGGCGAGGTCATGCTCACGCAGGAGCAGATCGACGAGGGTCTCGCGGCGCTGGGCGATCGCCTCCACCGCTGGGCCTACGTGTGGCACCCGTATGACCGACTGGTCGAGGTGGACGAGGGCACCGGCGAGACGGTGTGCTGTGGGATCAAGGGTCTGCACGCTCACATGGTGTTGTGGGTCGCTGATGCCGATGGTCCGCGCCCTACGATCCGCACCGTCTCCGATGCCTTCTCGATCCCCTCGGCTCGCGTGAAGCCGCCGAAGGAGACCGCCGAGCAGGAGGGCACGGAGCACAAGGGTCGCGGCGCGGCGGAGAGGGCATTCTTCGATCTCGCCGAGTACCTGCCGCATGAGTCGCGGGGGAAGAACGCCATCCCGGGCATCCACCAGTCGGATCGGCACTATCTCGTGGACAAGACGCAGGAGGGCATGCCCGGCAAGTATCAGTACGGCCGCGGGCGGATCGTCGCGAACTTCGATTTCGGGCAGGAGCTTGACGCGCACATGGCGATGCGCCGCAACGCCGCGGAGGGTGGCGGGGGTGCGAAGCTCAGCAAGCTCTTCCAGGCCGTAGGCAAGGGCTCGCTGACGTTGAAGCAGGTTCGTGATCAGGAGCCGGCGATCTATTTCGCGAAGGGAAACCTGGCTCATTTCCAGAAGCTGCGGGGCGACTTCCTCGCGTATCAGGACGCGCCCGAGTCGGTCATGAACTTCTACGTTTTCGGCGAGGGCGGCACGGGCAAGGATCTGCTCGCGAAGGCGCTCGCTCGCGCTCTGGCCCCGGACGCGGATAAGCCGTACTTCAAGGTGGGCGGCGAGAACGTCTCATGGGAGGGGTACGACGGCGAGCCGGTCGTGATCTGGGAGGACATGCGCGTCGGCGACATGATCCGCACGGCCAAGAGCCGCGGCATGCTCTTCCGCATTCTCAGCCCGTGGCGCGAGCCGGACGAGAAGCCGATCGTGAACATCAAGGGGTCGAAGACCCAGCTGCTCAACCGGGTGAACATCGTGACGGGGCCGGAGGGCTACGAGGAGTTCCTCCGGGGCCTGGCTGGCGAGTACGAGTCGATGCAGGGCGGCGTGCGAGTCAAGCACCAGGCGGAGAACCTCGGACAGGGGTTCCGCCGCTTCCCAGTGATCATCCCGGTCGCCGAGCGCGAGTTCTCGATTTTCGTGAACTCCGGCGTGCTCAACGGCACCCGCGAGTACCAGAGCTACGAGCGGTACGAGCACATGCGCCAGGACCTCGAACTGCTGGCTCGCAGGTGCAAGGCGATCAAGGACACCGCAGAGCGGGAGCGCGTACGCGGTGAGATCGAGGCGCGTACGGTCGCGCCGATCGTGGAGCAGCATGATCGGATCGCCCACCCCGAGCTGGATGCGATCGACGGCGACAACCTGCTCGCGGAGTTCGCCGGGGTCGGCCAGCCGATTCAGCCGAGCGATGAGGAGATCGCCCTGGCGGAAGAGGCGGCGAAGCGTGACCGTGAGATCGTCGAGGAACAGCAGCGCAAGCGTCTCGCCGAGTTGGAGGAGCACAACCGTGAGCTGAAGCTGTGCACCTGTTCGACGCCGCAGTCGGGCACCTATGCGCGTCATGGCGACGACTGTCCCGCGCTCTCCGAGGAGGAGCGCGAGCGTCGTGCCGCCGCCAAGCGGAAGGCCCTCGACGCGAAGGTCGAGCGCCTCCGGGCGAACGGCGGGCTGCTGGTCGCGGGAGGTGCGCGATGAGCACCGAACGTGATGCGCTCTTCCAGGGGGTCGAGGGGGCCGGAGGCCCCTCGCAAGCAGGCCTGTCGGACACGAGCGTCAGCGATGTGTCCGACAGGCCTACTGCTTGCCACTCTGGCGTACAGGTGGAGCAGCAGATCGACTCCCAGGTGAACACCGGTCGGGCTGATGCGGAGGCTGTGCGTCAGAGTCACGGCGGCGCGAAGCGTCGTCGTGGGGGCCGCGCGAAGCTCGATACCGACTTCGGAGAGGCCACGCTCGCGGCGCTTCGCACTCGTGCGAAGCGGCTCGGGCTGGCTCCGAGCACGTGGGTGCGGACCGTCGTCCGGGATGCCCTGCACGCCTCTCGGAGCGAGGAGCTGGACGCCGCCGTGGCCGCGCACCTGCTCGGCGTCGAGGAGCGCGCGCAGGTGTCGGCGGATGCTCGCGAGCTGGCCGCGCAGATCCGCCCGCTGGCGATCAACGTCAACGACCTGGACCGCCGCGCGCGGGCCGGTGAGGCGGTGGCGCTGTCGGCGGAGGTGCCCGAGCTGATCGAGCTGCTGCGCGAGGTCCGCGCGCTGCTCGGGGATCGAGTCGTCTCATGAGCACGACGCACTACAGCCCGAGCACGAGCGCCGCCGACACCGAGCGCTACATCCGGGGCAAGGAAGATGAGCGGGGCGTCGCGATCACGTGCGATGTGCCGGGAGGCCCCGGCGCGTTCTCGGCGCGCGCCCGCGCGCTCACGCAGAACACGAAGCGCGACGTTGAGGCGCTGCACTACAGACAGTCGTTCAGCGACGAGGAGTTCGACCCGAACAATCCGGAGGACGTGCAGCGGGTCAACGACCTGGGATATCAGCTCGCCAAGAAGATGCATCCGGACTCGGACTGCCTCGTGGTCAGCCATGTGGATGGACGGGGCAAGAAGCCGCACAACCACATTCTCGTGATCAACCACAACAACCGCACGGGAAAGGCGCTCTCGGACTACCGCACGTTCCACGACCGCAAGGCGGGGAATCAGCGGGGCGTGCAGTCGGCGAACGACGAGCTGATGCGCGAGCACGGGCTCTCAGTCGTGAAGCGGCTGGAGCACGCGCCGAAGGACTGGGAACTGCGCCGCGAGGACTTCGTCGAGGGCGGGCTCGACCGCGAGATGGGCGACCGGATGAGCGCCGCACTGGCCGATCCCCGTGCGGTGGACAGGGCCGGTCTCGAAGCGGTGATCGCGGAGCAGAACCAGCAGCTCGGCGATGACGGGAAGCGCGTGCCACGGATGCGACTGCACAGCCCCGTCAGCAAGAAGGGAAAGCGCGCCGGTCAGGAGACCTGGACGCTCTACATCGAGGACCGCCGCGGCGAGTCCGGGCGCGCCGAGCGCCGCAAGCGCACGTCTGCGCTCTCGGCGGACTTCACCCCGGAGGGCGCGCAGGCGTTCTTCGACTACCACCAGCAGCAGAAGGAGCAGGAACATGAGCGCAGCGCTCGACAGGCTGAAGCAGCAGAACGAGCCCGAGCAGTCGCCGCAGCAGCTCGGCAGCCCGGAGACGATGGAGCTGTTGACCTCGATCCTCGCCGCCGTCGAGGCGCAGAACACGCGGCTCGCCACGCTGACCGAGCAGCAGAAGAATCTCGCGGGGTTCGTGAAGGTCATGGACGAGGAGACGACGAGGCGGCTGGAGCGGGTCACGGCCCCACCGTCGACCTCCTCGCTCTCCAGCGACGTGTCCGTGAGGATCGCGAGCGTCGAGAGCAGGCTGAGCGAGATCGAGAGCACGCTCAGCGAGTTCGCGCAGAGTCTCGACGGGAAGCGCTTGAACGCCGCGTCGCAGAGCTTGGTCGCAGAAGCGCAGAAGAATCACGCGGCTACGGCCTCGGCGATTGAGGGGCTGAAGGCGCAGGCCGCGGTGAACCAGAAGCTCGTGAGCCAGGTCGGCGGCGCGGTCCAGCGGATCGAGAAGCGAACCGAGGAACGGGTCGAGAAGGCCGTCGAGCAGGTCGCCGGGGAGGCATCGGCCAGGATGACGGCGAACCTCGACGCGTCGAACGAGCGCGCCGAGCGGATCATGCAGGCGACGGCGAAGCTGGAGTCCCGTCAGCTCTGGTCTGCAGCCGCCGCGATGTGCCTCATCCTCCTGCCGGTGGTCGTGGTCGTCGCTGGGCTCTGGATGGGCGTCGCCGGGCTCATCACGGGTGCGCAGTGGGCTCTCGACGTGGACGGGAGCGTGTGGCTCGGCATCGGGCGGTGGCTCGTGGCCGCTGTGGGCCTCGCCGGGGCCGCGTACGCCCTCTTCGCGTCCGTCCGCTGGGTCGCCGGGCTTGTGGAGACGTGGAGGGGTCGCGGGATGCCGAAGTGGCCTCGCTGGCGCAAGAGGTGACCACGATTCCCGAGGGCAAGCGCGCGGAGCGCGTGCGGCAGTCCGTACAACTGGACGAGTGGTCAGTGCGCACTGTATAGTCATCGTATGCTGACCATTGCTTCACGCCTCGACGTCATGAACCGGCTCGGCCGGGCCATGGCCGACCCGACTCGTTCCCGGATCCTGATGTCCCTGCTCGACGGCCCGAGCTACCCGGCCGTGCTCTCGCGCGAGCTGGAGCTCACCCGCTCGAACGTCTCCAACCACCTGACCTGCCTCCGCGACTGCGGGATCGTCGTTGCCGAGCCCGAGGGGCGACAGACCCGCTACGAGATCGCCGACCCGCACCTCGCCGCGGCGCTGACGTCCCTGATCGACGTCACGCTCGCGGTGGACGAGGACGCGCCGTGCATCGACCCGGCGTGCTCGGTGCCGGGATGCTGCGGGACGGCGGTGGACGCATGAGCGAGACTCTGACCACCGCGCGCCGCGCGACGCTTCACCGCCGCGTCCGATTCATCGTCGGGTTCACGATCACCTACAACGTCATCGAGGCCATCGTCGCCGTCTGGGCGGGAGTCCTCGCGTCCTCGGCGGCGCTGATCGGCTTCGGGCTCGACTCGGTGGTCGAGGTGCTCTCGGCTGCAGCGATCGCCTGGCAGTTCACGCGCAAGCATCCCGAGCGATGGGAGAAGGTCACCGTGAAGGCGATCGGCATCGCCTTCTTCGCGCTGGCCGCCTACGTGTCCGTCGATGCCGTGCTCGCCTTGGTCGGCCAGGAAGGCCCCGACCATAGCCCTCTGGGCCTCGGCATCACCGCGCTGAGCCTGCTCATCATGCCGCTGCTGGCGTGGTTCGAGGTGCGGACCGGGCGAGAGCTGGGCTCCAAGAGCGTGATGGCCGACGCCAAGCAGCTCATCCTCTGCGTCTACCTGTCCGGCGCTGTGTTCGTCGGGCTCATCCTGAACAGCCTGTTCGGCTGGTGGTGGGCCGACTCCGTCGCGGCACTGGTCGTGGCGGTGCTCGCGGTGCGCGAGGGCCTGGAGGCATGGCGCGGCGACGTCGAGTCGCCGTTCGAGGTACTGGAGGACCTCGAGGACGAGGACGACGACTGATTCCCACGAGAGGATGACGGAGGAGGCCCCCGGAGCTCTGCTTCTGGGGCCTCCGCGGTTGCGCCAGTGTCATGACTCCGACATGTGCTAGCGCAGGTCGATCACCCCGGTGCCGACCTCGATCCGCCGCGTTCGCGCAGCCATCGCGCTCAGCAGCGGCACAGGAGAGGCGGCCTGCCGCGCGAAGTGGTGGACGCGCACGTAAGCACCATTGACGCCCAACTCGTCGGCCCCGACGGCGAGCTCGACGCTCTGTTTCAGCATGTCTGCGGCGCTCCGGGTCTGAGACCCGGGCTGCGGCGAGTAGTGCCCGAACGACAAAAATCCAAATGCTCTCACAACGGGATCAACGATCCGGCACCTCGGAAGATTCCCGATTTCATAGAATCTTCAATTTCTTTGGCTCGTCGTGGGCTCAGACATCTTCGGACTGGCACACCAGCCTCTGCTCCGCCACATCGGCATACAGCGTCAGACCCGGGACCGCCGCCACGTGAATCACGTCGGCCAGATCGCTGTCGGGATGCAGCAGAGGCAGCAGGTTCTCCCTCCCGGTCACCTGACCAGGGTGGAACTCGACATCGACGGCCCGCTGGTCGACGGTGACGAAGAACATGTCCAACTCCACCAGTTCCTGGAAGAAGTGGCTGCCGTAGCTGAGCTCCGGGCTGAACCCGACAGACGGCTCGGTCACCTCGACCAGCACCTTCGCATTGTCGATGTCCGAGAAGTGCACCGGAACGCCCAGCCCGGTCGTGGTGGTCCCCCACCGGCCCGGCCCGATCAGCATCACCGTGCGGTCGGCAAGGATCGTGTTCAGCGTGCCAAGGTCGCGGGCCACCGCATAGCGCTGGGGTTGCCCTAGCGCGAGGTACCTGTCAGGGCGCACTAGGACGACGAAGTCGATGTCGAGCCGCGCATTACGCCCCATGAAGGCGCCCTTCGTCGCGACCAGGCACTTCTCCGGGTCGACCGCGGGAACCGTGACCGCAGCACCGAGGCCAACGCTCTGCAGCGGCCTGCACTGCAGGAGACACACCCGGAAGTCGCCCTGGGCGGTCAGATTCACGGTGAACTCGATGTCCACGGGATAGTCATAGGCGGCCTGCAGCTTCGCCAGCAGCGCCCGCATGTAAGAGTCGAACCCGGCGTGAAGCAGCCCGTCGAAGTCACAGATGAGCGTCGGCCGCTTGGGGCGCCGCCCCATGTCCTCGAGCCGACGCAGGTGGACCCGGTCGACGCTGAGGAACAGCTTCCAGTCGATCGGCAACTCCTCGACGACAGCCTTCGGCACGGTGACCAACGCATTCTCGCGCAGGTTCAGCACATCGACCTTGCGCTGGCTGTAGCGCCCGGCCTCCTCATCCGACACCGGATTGCGGTGCGGATGGCTCAGCGCGATGATGCGCGCATAGTCGTCGCTCAGGTGGTCGACCGCCCGCGTCCCGAGCCCGATAACGACCCGCAGTGCCCCGGCAGCCGGGTCGATGTCGGCCGCGAACACGTACTGGTTGTGGGAGTTACCGACCCCGCCTGCATGGGGGAAGAAGAGGTCGCCGTGGTGGTCTCCGGAGACCCGCTGCACCAGAACAGACATCTGCTCATCGCTGCTTGTCAGGCCCCGATTCTCGCGGTAACGCAGAGCCTCTCGGCTCATTGACGAAGCATAGACGGAGCGCACGGCCTCCTCGAAGGCCCGCAACCTGTCCTCGGGGCTACCCTGATTTGCACAGAACGCGGAGAAATACTTGCCCGCGAAGGCGTTGCCGAAGTTGTCCTCAAGCAGCGAACTGGAACGCACGATCACGGGCGACTGCCCAAAGTACTGCAGCAGCCGCAGGAACCTCTCCCTGATGACAGGGGGAAACTGGCCACCACGCAGGCGCTCGCTTAGCCACGCGCCGACTTCGTAGTAGCCCTCCGGGTCCTTCTGCGCCATCCAGTTCTTCCACCAACCATTGGCGATGATGTAGGTCAGGAAGAGGTCTGAACCGAGGTACGACGAGTCGTGCGCCTCGAGGTGGGGCGCCAGGTCCGGGTCCGCCTCGGCGATTGCACCCGCGATAAGCATCCCTACGCTCTTGCCGCCGATGTAGCCCGTGCCGATCTCACGGTCGGCGATCGCCAGCAGGTCCTGGAGGCTCAGATGCTCCAGAGCGAGATCGATCATCCGTCCACCGCGACCTAGGAGCCGGTGCACCAGGTCCCTTCTGACGTCGTCGCGTTCCTCAATGGACCCGCCCCCGAGCGCGGCGTAGCCACGCTCGACCATCACGCGCCAGCGGTCCTGCGGTTCACGTTGCTGCGCGATCCTGCCGAACAGGCGTGAGGTCTCCTCACTGGATGTGACGGGCTCGGCCGTGGTCTCGTCGATGCGGTGCGGGAAGAACATCGTCGGCGAATACCTGCCGAGCACCTTGAGCGGATGGACGTAGACGGCATCGCCGACGCTGTGGACGTCGAGGAGAAGCTGCGTCGTCTCCCGGATTCCTGCCACGGTCTCGAAGGTGTGCTGCCCCCGCAGGAGGCAGAAGTAGGCGATCGTGTCGAGTTCGAAAAGGTAAGGACAGGTGACCTTGAAAAAGTTCATCACCATCAGGTCGGACGCCCAGCTGTCCAGCAGATCCGTCAGGGAATCGAACACGTAGTAGGCGCCGAGCCCCTCCTCGGTGATGATTCGGTGAACGGCGGTGGCGAAACCCTCGAAACCCGGATCCGGGTCGAGACGATGGACCTGCACCCCGTCGAGGTCGTCGATCAGCGACCCATGCGTCGCATAGCGCAGATAGACGAGGCGACGCCCCTCAACCCTTGCCCTCTTGACGAAGTGGGCGACGACCACCCGGAAAGCCGCGATGTCGTCTGTCTGCCAGACCACGTTGTCCCCGAGCCGCAGGCCACCGACGACCTCGTCGATTCCGGGGTGCCCGGTTCCTGGTCGGAAGTCGACACCTCGCGTGGGGTCGTCAGTGTGCGCGGCTCCTGGGTTCATCGTGTCCGCCCCTCATCTCAGGTGACCCCCCACACGATACCGACGCGGCCAGGAAACGACCGGCGGTCGGCCCCTTTCGGGACCGACCGCCAGCGGATTGTTTTCAGTTTGCCTCAGGTGTCAGTTCACTTGCCGAGCGAGGTACCGGCGGAACGGAGCTGCTGGCAGGCCTCGACGATGCGGGCGGCCATGCCGGCTTCGGCAGCCTTGCCCCAGGCGCGGGGGTCGTACTGCTTCTTGTTGCCGACCTCGCCGTCGACCTTCAACACACCGTCGTAGTTCTTCAGCATGTAGTCGGCGACGGGGCGGGTGAACGCGTACTGCGTGTCGGTGTCGATGTTCATCTTGATGACACCGAAGTCGACGGCGTCCGAGATCTCCTGCGCGGTCGAGCCGGAACCGCCGTGGAACACGAGGTCGAACGGCGATTCCTTGCCGTACTTGGCGCCGACGGCGTCCTGGATCTCCTTGAGGACGGCGGGGCGCAGCTTCACGGCACCTGGCTTGTACACGCCGTGGACGTTGCCGAAGGTCAGGGCGGTGATGTAGCGGCCCTTCTCGCCGAGGCCGAGGACCTCGATGGTACGCAGGCCATCTTCGACGGTGGTGTACAGCTTGTCGTTGATCTCGGCCTTCACGCCGTCTTCTTCGCCGCCGACGACGCCGACCTCGATCTCGAGGATGATGTGAGCCTTCGAGGTGCGAGCGAGCAGTTCGTCAGCGATCTGCAGGTTCTCCTCCATGGGGACCGCCGAGCCGTCCCACATGTGCGACTGGAACAGGGGCAGTTCGCCGCGGGCGACGCGCTCCTCCGAGATAGCCAGCAGCGGACGCACGAAGCTGTCCAGCTTGTCCTTGGGGCAGTGATCGGTGTGCAGCGCGACGTTGATCGGGTAGTTCTTGGCGACTTCCTGGGCGTAGGCGGCGAAAGCAGCGGCGCCCGTCACCTTGTCCTTGATCGTGGGGCCGGATGCGTACTCGGCGCCGCCGGTGGAGATCTGCAGGATGCCGTCGGAGCCCGCCTCGGCGAAGCCTTGGAGCGCGGCGTTGATGGTCTGCGAGGAGGAGACGTTGATGGCCGGGTAGGCGAACTTGCCTGCCTTGGCGCGATCGATCATCTCGCCGTAAACCTCGGGAGTTGCGACTGGCATGGATGCCTCTTTCTCGATGAGTCGTTTCGGCCCTAGCCTATCGCGTGGGCACGCCTCGCGGTATGGCGGGGTGTACTGAATCGCCAGCGTGTAGATCGGCCTCAGAGGACGGCGTCGAGCGCCTCGGTGTCGAGGCTCACGCTGCCGAGCGAATAGGCCCTGGCCGCGGAGTCGATCACCGCAGGGGTCGCATCCAGGAAGGCGAGCGGGACTCTCGCCATCTCCTGCCCGTCGACCTCCACCGCGACGGCAGGCCCCGTGCCGAGGTTGCGTCCCTTCAGTTTGAATGCCGTCATTTCCGTCCATGCGACCCGCACGGCCTTCGGATAGACGAACTCGACGCCGTCGTGGTCAAGGTAGAACGCGGCGCCCTCGGGGATCATCGCGAGGTCACGTTTGGCGTTGCGGAGGCCGAGGGCCGACACGGTGAACCAGAAGGCCGTCGAGATCGACCACAGCACCGCGATCGCGATCGTCCAGCCCACAGACCAGTTTTCCCGGAACAACACGATGAAGACGATGAGCACCCCGAGCGAGACTATTGAGGAGATCACCCGCATACGCAGGGCGCTACGCTGCTTCGTCACCCGGGCCGCCGTCGGGAGCGGTGTCAGACCGGCCACGAATCGCGAAGGCTGCATGCGCGTCACTCTAGTGGTCTGCCAAAGGCGTGTTCGTCAGGCACCATGCTGCAATGACCACTGGTACATGGCGATCGCCGCAGCGGCTCCGGCGTTCATCGAGCGGGTGGAGCCACGCTGGGTGATGGCGACCAACGTCTGACAGCCCGCAACCATCGCGTCTGTCAACCCGGGCCCCTCCGAGCCGAAGACGAGGCAGCAGTCGGCCGGCAACGTCGTGGTCTCCAAAGGGACGGACCCTGGGAGGTTGTCGACGCCGACCGGCGTCACCCCGATCCCCGACAGGTGCGACAGCAGTGACCCCTCATCCTCGTGGTGGTGGACGTGGAGGTAGCGGTCAGTGACCATCGCGCCGCGCCGGTTCCAGCGGCGACGCCCGACGATGTGTACCGCGGCGACATTGAAGGCGTTGGCAGTGCGCACCATCGACCCGATGTTGAAGTCGTGTTCCCAGTTCTGGATGGCGACGTGCAGCCTCGAACGGCTGCGGTCGAGGTCGGCGACGATCGCTTCGAGGCGCCAGTAGCGGTACCTGTCGATGACGTTGCGTCGGTCCCCTTCGAGGAGGAGTTCGGGGTCGAGGCGGTCATCCTCGGGCCACGGCCGCGGATGGGGTCCGACGCCGACGCTCGGCGCGGTGGGGTCAGCAACACTCACCAGACGAGCGTGCCGCACGCCGGGCCCGGAGTCCAACCGGAAGCCGGACCGCCCCCGTCCTGAAGGCCGGGGGCGATCTACGGTAAGGCAGCAGGATCAGGCCTGCTGGATGGCCGAGATCTCGACCTCGAGGGTGACCTTGTCAGAGACCAGGAAGCCGCCGGTCTCCAGCGCGGCGTTCCACGTCAGGCCGAAGTCGGAGCGCAGGATCTGCGTGGCGCCCTCGAAACCGACACGGGTGTTACCGAAGGGGTCCTTGGCGGAGCCCGCGTATTCGAGCGGGAAGGTCACCTCATTGGTGACGTCCTTGATGGTCAGGTCACCGGTGACGGCGACCTCATCGCCCGAGATGACGAATCCGGTACCGACGAAACGCATGTTCGGGTACTGCTCAGAGTCGAAGAAGTCGACCGAACGGATGTGGGCATCACGGTCCGCATTCCGCGTGTTGACCGAGCCGGTGTTGATCGACACCTCAAGTTCCGTGTTCTCGGGGTGGGCACCGTCGACGACGGCCTTGCCCTCGAACTCCTCGAACGAGCCGCGCACCTTTGTGACCATCGCGTGACGGGTGACGAAGGAGAAGGTGCTGTGGGTCGGGTCGAGGACGAAGGTGCCGCTGAGTTCGCTGAGGCTCATGGAATTTCCTTTCGGGAGGTCGTTGAAACCGACTCTACACACATTTGATTGATCTTTCAACTACAAGGTGCCGATGCGGTCCCATCGACCTTGCGCTGATCCTGATCGTGGTCGTCTCACTCATCCCGATGGGCGCGGAGTACCTGATCCACAAGTTCCGCGCCCGCCAGGCGGTGTGATCCAGTAGCTCAGTTTCCGAAAGGTGGGCGGTCGACCGGTTGCTGCTGCGGCTGGACCTGCGGCTGCGGTGCCTGCACCGGGTTGTCGACCGACTGCTGGGCGATCTGGGGTGCCTGCTGCGCCTGCGCGGGGCGCTGTGAGATCTCTCCGAAGCTGACGCCCGGGGCCTGCCTGGCGATCGGGTCGTTCAACTCGAAGTAGGTGGCCTTCTCGAACTTTGCGAAGTTCGCGATGAGGTTGCTCGGCACGGATTCGACCCTCGTGTTGTAGTCACGCACGTTCGCGTTGTAGTACCTGCGGGACGCGGCGATCCGGTCCTCAGTATCGGTCAGTTCGCGCTGCAATTGCAGGAAATTGGTGTTGGACTTCAGGTCGGGGTAGGCCTCGACCGTGACGAGCAGGCCACTGACGGCCTGGGACAGTTGCGACTCGATCGCGGCCCGTTCCTGGCTGGGCTGGCCACCGCTCTGCCCCGCAAGGGCACGCGCCTGGTTGCGCAGCGCCGTGATCTGTTCGAGCGTGTTCCTCTCGTGCGCCGCGTAGCCGCGGACGGTCTCGACCAGGTTCGGAATGAGTTCGTAGCGTCGGTTCAGTTCGACGTCGATCTGACGCCAGGATTCCTGAATGACGTTTCGACTTTTCACGAAGCCGTTGTAGGCGCTCACTGCCCAGCCGACGGCTCCCAGCACCACCAGAAGCAGGACGATCAGGATGATGATGAAGGTCACGATGGGTCTCCTAACGTATCTACCGATCACCGTAGCGGACGAGGCAAGCACGACCGGGTCCCGACGCTCAGCGGATCTGCGTCCCGGTCAGTACCGCGAATCCGACGGCACGGTCTCCCGTCTCGATCACGTCCTCGCCCGTCGTCAAAGTCAGGAGCGCCTGAGTGGGGATTTCGTCGCTCCTCCCGGGGACCGGGTCCAGCACCCAGCTGTCGCCTTCCTGCACCGTCAGTTCTCCCGGCGCTGAGATCACCTCGTACGTGAACACCCCCTGAGGCGTCTCGACGACCACCTCGTCACCGACCTTCAGGCCGAACAGGTGACGGAAGGGTTCGCCGTTGCCGAACCGGTATCCGGCCAAGACGAAGTTGCCGACCTGACCGGGCAACGCAGTTCCCGGGTACCAGCCGACTCCTCTGCGGAGGTCACCTGGCTCGACCCCGGCGATGATCGGCTGTTCAAGGTCCAGGCTGGGAATCCGCAGTAGCCAGGCCGCCTCGTGCGGCACCGGCTCGGGGACCTTCACCCCACCGTCAGCAGAAGGTGTGGCGCCATCCAAAGCGGCATGCACCGCAGCCAGTTCGCCGGGGACGGCCCGGCTGGCCACGATATTGGTGCCGAAGAATTGCCAGGCCACGAACCCCCCGACGCCCACCACCGCGACCAGTACGGCGACCAGCATCACCAGCAGCGGGGAGACCCGTCGACCATCTCGTCCGTTCTTCGCCACGGCGCCCATTGTTGCAGGTCACCATCCTCGCCCGAGTGGCCCGGGCGAGGCCTCGGCGGCGTCGTCGCGCATCGGGGTCGCGCCGCCTGGCCAGGACCTTGACTCGCGTCCCGACATCCAGCGGTAGCCGACGGTGAGCCTGGCCGACTCGCGTTCGATCCCGGCGACATCCGGCCGGGTGTCGCTGCCGATCAGCAGCAGATTGCCGAACCGTTTGCCCTTCGCGACGACCGGCTCCATCCCGATCAACACATTCCGCCAGCGGGCAGCCACCCCTCCGGCCAGCCGCTTCGACCATGCGAAGGGCGCCCGGTCGGTCACATTGAACGCGACGACGGCGCTCCCCCGCACGATCCGCCGCAACTCGTCGAGGGCCTCCTCGGTGGCCAGTTCCCCAGGCACCGTCGCCCCGTCGAACGCGTCGACGATGACCACATCGGCCCACTGCTCCGGCATCGCCGCCAGACCAGCCCGGCCATCGACGTCCCGGACCTTGATGCCGGAGCGTGAAGGCAGGGGAATCTTGCGGCGAACCTCGGCGGTCAGCTCCTTGTCCGGTTCGCACACGATCTGCGCGGTGCCGGGCCGACGCCAGGCGACCCACCTCGGAAGAGACATCCCGGCACCACCGATGTGCACCACCCTCAGACGTGTCTCATCCGGTGCACTCAGGACGGTGTGGTCCATCACCATCGCGATGTGTTGAACGTACTCGAAAGCCAGGAAGTCGGGGCGCGACGGATCCACCCAGGACTGCGAGGTCGGCCCGAACCTGACCCAGAACGCCCCGGGGGTGTCCCGGTCCGGCATCACTCGATCGCTCATCCGGCGAGATTACCGCCCGGGTGGCGGGCGATAGGGTGTCGGTGATCATGTCGTTGACCCGTCGCATCCTCAACCTCGCCGTGCCCGCCTTCGCGGCGCTCCTCGCGCAACCGCTCATGCTGCTCGCCGACACCTGGATCGTCGGCCGCCTCGGCACCATCCCCCTTGCCGGGCTGAGTATCGGCAGCGGGCTGCTCCTGACCGTGGTCGGGCTCTCCATCTTCCTGGCCTACGGCTCGACGGCGGTGGTTGGCAGGTTGATGGGGGCCGGGCAGCGACGGCGCGGGCTGGAGATGGGGGTGCAGGCGATGTGGGTCGCCGCGGCCCTCGGGGCGCTGTTGGCCGTCGTGATGTGGCCGACCGCGCCATTGCTCGCCTCCGCCCTCGGCGCAAGGGGCGAAGTGCTCGGCTACGCGGTCGACTATCTGCGCTGGTCGTCGCCGGGGCTGCCTGGCATGTTGGTGATGCTGGCGGCCACCGGCACCTTCCGCGGCCTGGCGAACGCCCACACCCCCATGGTGTTGTCGCTGACCTCCGCCTTGCTGAACTTCGTGCTCAACATCGTTTTCGTCTTCGGGTTGGGGATGGGCATCGCGGGCGCCGCCCTCGGCACCGCGCTGGCGGAGACGACGCTCGGGCTGAGCGCGGCGGCACTGGTCACCGTCTCCGCGCGGAGGCAGGGTGCCAGACTCGCGCCGTCCTGGGCCGACATGCGCCACAGCCTCAAGGTCGGCTTCCCCCTCTGGCTCAGGACGCTGGCACTCCGGGCTGCGATGCTGCTCACCACCTACATCGCCGCGGCGCAGGGGGCACAGGCGTTGGCAGCGCACCACATCGCAATGAATGTCTGGAACCTGCTCGCCTACGCGCTGGACGCCCTGGCGATCGCAGGGCAGACCATCATCGCAACCGCTCTCGGAGGTGGCGATCACGCGGAGGCGCGGGCGTCGACTTCCAAGATGGTGCGCTGGTCCATCGGCGCGGGCATCGTCCTTGGCCTGGTGGCGATCATCACCCGTGGCCCGGTGGCAGCCGTCTTCAGCACCGACGGCGAGGTGCGCGACATCGTCGGACGGCTGCTGTTGGTGGTCGGCGCCACGTTGGGCCTCGCAGGATATGTGTACCTCCTGGACGGCGTTCTGATGGGTGCGGGCGACGGCCCGTATCTCGCCCGGGCGGGGCTGATCACCCTTGCGGTGTATGCACCGCTCGCGCTCATCGCGCTGCTGCTGCCGAGCGGATGGCCCGCCCTGCTTTGGCTCTGGTTGTCATTCACGGTCGGGTTCATGGGCGCCAGGGCCGTCACCTTGGGGTGGCGGGCAAGGGGCGACCGCTGGCTCTCTGCCCAGGTCTCCTGACCCCTCCGGGGTCGTGAACCTCGCCCGGATGCCGTTGTCGCCGGGTAACGTCGACGCATGAGAGCCATCCGAGTCGCCACCGCATCCGCGCTGACCGGGCTGTTGGCCGCCTGCTCCGGGCCCGCTGACCCGACCCCCACCTCATCATCGATTTCGGCCACGCCCACTTCGTCGTCCCCCGTCGAGGCAAGCCCCTCGGCGACGCCTCTGCCCACCTCCGCAGCCCCGGCCACGCCGAGGGAACCGGTCGTCACCCACACCTTCACGATCACGGAGCACGAGAGTTTCGACGAGCCGTGGGCCATGGCCTTCCTCCCGGGAACCGACGTGCTGGCCGTCACCGAGAAGTCAGGTCGGTTGAAGCTGCGGTCCTCTGACGGGGTGATCCGTGAGGTCTCCGGCGTCCCAGACGTGACGGTCACCAGCCAGGGAGGATTCGCCGACATCGTCCCCGGCCCGACCTTCGAACAGGACGGCACCGTCTATCTGAGCTGGGTGGAGGGGAACCAAGGCGACACCGGAGGAGTCGTGGGGAGGGCACGCCTCGACGTCGACGCGGCCGCACTGAGCGGTCTCGAGACCATATGGCGCCAGGAGCCCCGCGGCGACCGCGAGGGCCACTACTCACTCAGGCTGGCGATCCACGACGACCACCTCTTCGTGAGTTCGGGCGACAGGCAGGAACGTTCCCCGGCCCAGCGGTTTGACAATGACCTCGGCAAAGTCCTGCGCCTGACGCTTGACGGCGCCCCTGCACCGGGCAACCCCTTCCAGGATGAGGGGGCGGAGGCCCGGCAGTTCTGGAGCATCGGGCACCGGAACCCCCTGGGGCTCGCATTCGACGCCGACGGCCGACTGTGGTCGAGCGAGATGGGGCCCCAAGGTGGCGACGAGTTCAATCTGATCCAGGCTGGTCTGAACTACGGGTGGCCCAAGGTGTCCAACGGGTCCGGCTATGACGGCTCCGAGATCCCAGACCATGAGCCCGGTGACGGTTTCGAACCGCCGAAGGTGTTCTGGAACCCGAGCGTCTCCCCCGGCTCGCTGATGATCTACCAGGGCGACCTCTTCCCGGACTGGGAAGGAGACGCGTTCATCGGCGCCCTCTCCGGGAAAGCGTTGATCCGCATCGACCTGTTCGGAGAAGACGCCATCCTGGCCGAGACGTGGCCGATGGAGGATCGGATCCGGGAGGTCGAGCAAGGCTCGGACGGCGCGATCTGGCTGCTTGAGGACAGGGCGGGAGCGAAGCTGCTGGAGTTGCGGCCCTCCTGATGCGGGTCGGGATGGTCCCCCAACGACATCCCGACCCGACACCAGAGCGTCCGGATCCGAGGACAGCGGAGCGGCTGGGGGATCCGTTCGGCCATCACGCTAGCCATCCCGGAGCGACGACGGGCGGTTTCGCGTGTACGGAGTCGTACGGGGTTGCCTCCTCCTTTGCGCGTCTCGCCCGTACGGAGTGTGTACGGATGGTTAGCTACGTTCATGCAGCTACCCGGCACCCGAGAGCGGCTGGTCGACGCGTTGGGCGCGGCACGAAAGGCGCGCGGAATCTCGATCCGTAGCGCTTCGGCGCTCATCGGCCTCCCGCCGTCCACGATTCAGGGCTGGTTCGAAGGCAAGCACCTGCCCACCCAGGCGTTGACGCCGAAGTTCCTGGATCTGCTCACCCACCTCGGACTTGCCGCCTCCGACGAGGACCGCCGACTCTGGGCCGATGCGCTGGCTGCGATCCGTTCGGTCCGGCAGGTTTCGGAATCGCCGTATGCCGGTCTGAATCCGTACAGCGCCGAGCAGGCCCGCCTCTATTTCGGACGCGAACGCTCCCTTGGAAAACTGGTCGACGCCTGCCTACGCCCATCCGACGACGAGACGTCACGGATAATCATCCTCCTGGGCGAGTCAGGATCGGGGAAGTCGTCACTACTGGCCGCCGGACTGATCGGTCGGGAAACCTCCCGCGGCGGGGCCCTGAGTCATCTGAAACCAGTGCAGGTGGCACCCGCCGGGATCGCCGCGCAGGAACTGACCAGCGCCCCCACACTGCTCGTGATAGACCAGTTCGAAGACCTGGACCAACTACCACCCGAAGAACAACAGGCTGCGATGGAGCGGCTCGGCACCCTGCCGGAGAACACCATCTGCGTCCTCGGGTTACGGGCGGATGCCATCGGTTTGGCCATGAGGCATGAGTGGCTGGCGCAGGACCTCACCACACCGGTCGTCCTCGGCCCGATCCCCGAGGACGCTTTCGTCCGAATCATCGAGCGCCCAGCCCTGCAGCACGGCCGGGCGGTCGCCCCCGAACTGACCCAGCTCTTGATCCGCGACATCTACGCGTACGGGGAGCCGGCGCCCGGCGTGGTCCTTCCGCTGCTGTCGAACGCGCTGCGGCGCTGCTGGGAGGAATCGAAGGGCGCAACGCTGACGCCTGCGGACTATCTGGCGACCGGTGGCCTCTGGGCCGCACTCAACCAGGAAGCCGATGCCATTTTCGATCGCTTCTCGCCTGCCGAGCAGAAGACGGCGCGGCGACTCCTGCTCTCGCTGTTCAATGTCGACGGCGCCGCCGCCCTACGCCGCCGCATCCCGGTCTCGGCCCTCACCCCGGAAATGGCCGAGGTTTCGGAGCCCTTCGTGGCGTCCCGCATCCTCGCCCGTGTCGACGACCATCTGATGGTCGCGCACGACGCACTCCTGTTGCACTGGCACCGGCTGGCCTCGTGGGTGGAGGCCGCACAGACGACATTGCTGCTTGGGAGGCGCATCCACCTGGCGGCCCAGTTGTGGGACGAGGGGGGCCGCACGAACGACACCCTGATGCCCGCCGAGGCACAGTTGTGGCGGGCTTGGGCCGACTCCGATGAGGCCACGGTGCTGTCGGCCACGGAGCACGCCTTCATTGACGCCAGCTGTGAACTCGGCGAGGCAACGGTCGTGGAGCAGCGCCGCACCATCGCCCGGATGCGGGTGCGGCAATACGTCGCCCTGGTCGCCGGTGGTCTCGCCCTGGCCATGTCGGTGGTCACCATCGCGGCCTCGGCCAGGTCCGAGGATTTCCGCCGCCAGGGCGAGGCAGCGACACGCGCAGCCCAGTCACGGCAGGTGGCGCTGATCAGCGACGAGGTTCGGGGTTCGTCCCCGAACGTGGCGGGCCAGCTGAGCGTCGCGTCCAGGAGGTTGGACGACAACGTCCAGTCCCGCTCCAGCCTGCTCACCTCGGTGGCGGCCAACCCGCCGATCCGGGCCACCGGCCCCTCGGGCAACACGATGCTCGCTACCTCTGCGACGGGTCGGCTCATCGTCCGCGGCGACAGTGAAGGAAAGCTGAGCATCTGGCGCGACGGCGACATCCGGCTCACCCCTCAGAGCCTCGCGTCCGGGGGAGGGCAACTCTTCTCCCTGTCGCTGCGTGAAACCGGATCCCGGATCCTGCTACTGGTCGCCGGCCAGAAGACCGCCGCGGTCTGGGACATCACCGGGCAGCCGGAGAAGCTGATCGATTCGGGGGAGAAGACCGTCGGCTACAGCACGACGTGGCAGGGAGATACCGCACTCATCGGCACCCTGGACGGCCAGATCCACCGCTTCGATCTGACCGACCCGTCACGGCCCCTGAGGTTGCCCGACCTGCAGCTTGGCGAGGAGACGCAGGTAACCGCGCTAGCGGCGAGCGGGTCCTGGATCCTGGCGGGTGGTCGCCGCGACCGAATCGAGGTGTTCGCCGACGACGGCACCGCCCGGGGCCCGCTGACTACGTCGGGCACCGTCCGCGCCCTCACAACCTCGCCTGACGAGGCGACCTTCGTGTCAGGCAGCTCGCGGGGGGAAGCGACAATCTGGGATGCCACGACACTCGGGAAGAAGCGCTCTCAGACGACCACCACGGCCATCAATGCGGTGGCCTACCAGGGCGACGTCCTCTGGCTCGCGGGCTCATTCGGCGCCGTCGAGGCATATTCCGCATCCGGCCTCCTGCTCAGGACCCTGCCGGGGCGCAGCATCGTCACAAGCGTGGTCCCTGCAGGCGACAACATTCTGACGGGGTCGACAGAGGGCGACACCAGCTTCTGGTCCGCGCCGGGCGACGTTGTCCTTGCATCCGCGCAAGGTGTGAGCCACTACGACGTCATCAGGAGCACGAACGGACTCCTGATCGGCACCGACACCGGCGCGGTGATGATGGCCTTCACGGATGGGCGCTGGACGGAGCTTCCCCTCGCCCCCGCGCCGGACGGCTCCGGGTACAACCCCTACTACGCCATCGACCTCGAAGGCGACACGGTGGTCAACCAGACCAACGACGGCTCCCTGGTGACCTTTACCCGAACTGACGGGCACTACGAGGTGGCGGGGGAACAACCGATGCCGACCGGCATGGCCGACATCCAACTCTCCCCCGACGGAAGCCAGCTTGCGGTCGCCTACCAGGGGCAGGCGGGATACCGGCTCTACACGGAGTCGGATGCCGGTTGGGTGCTCAATTCCACCCTCAATGCGTGGCCCGGCAGATCGGCCTTCAGCGACGACGGCGCGCTCTTTGCGGCCATGTCGGTCGACGGCAAACAGTTCGGGCTGTGGTCGATGGCGGGAGATGTCCCGGAGGAGCTCGTGATCCACCCGACCAGCGAAGACACCGTGCCGGTCTCGTTCACCTTCGCTCCGGACGGCACGCTCGCGGTGAGCGACGACGGCGGCTGGATCACTCTGTACGACGTGAGTGCGCCCGACACCCCGGAGCCCATCCACCGGTTGGGCGACGCGCGGGGGGCGCTCTCCCAGATCCAGTTCACCGAGGATGGGAGCCAACTGCTCGCATCTTCACGCGCCGGCGAGTTGTGGGTCTGGTCCAAGACGGATTCGGGCTGGCCGCTCGACCTGATGCTCCGTCCCGGTGGCCCGAACGTGACCGGTGTCGACTCCTACGCCGGCTGGTACGTGATGTCGCTCGACAACGGCACGACCGTCGCATGGGAGGACGACCCGGCGACCGCCCGAAATCAGCTCTGCCGATCGTTCGGCTCCGCCTTGTCTCCGGCGGAGTGGGAACGGCTCGTCCCCGGGGTCCCGTTCATTGACGGCTGCAAGAAGGCTTGATCAGCGCCCGAGTTCGCGGTTGAGTGCCCTCACCGTCATGGTCGCGGTATAGAGGTCGGCCCCGGTCAGTTCACGGTAGCGCTTGATGGCCGCAACCTCGCCGCTCGCGTGGAGCGCGAGGATCACCTCGTCGCGCTCAGCGTAGGTCAGGGGGCGTGGCGGTGTGGATGCGATCTGACGAGGCTTGCGGGTGTTGTTCATGCTCGGCCAGATCACCCAGATCCAGATCGCGGCCATCGGGACGAGGAACCAGAGTCGGCCGTCTGCCGCCCCCGAGACGAACAGCGCGATCAACAACACCCACCACTGGGCGAACCAGGGCCTGACAGGCGCCTTTGCCACCTCGTCCGAGTCGTCGCCCCAGTGCGGCACGGCCGGGGGTTCGGCCGGGTATGCCTGGTTCAACCCGTACGGGTCAGGGTAACCCGGTGTGGGCGACTGCCCGACCGGGGGCTGACCATGACCGGGCAGGTCGTAGAACAGCGCGCTGAGATCCGTCTCGGTGCGTGCCGCGAACGCCTTGTCCATCCGCTCGTTGTACTCCGCCGGGCTCAGTCGACCGGCGGCCATGTGGTTCTGCAGTTCGGACAGTGCGGCCTCACGCTCCGCATCGCCGATCCGCATGGAGTCATCGCCAGCCATTCCTCAAGACTACCGGCACTTCCACGCCGCGGCTTCTCCGCGGCTACCGACGCGCCTTGACCGGCCCGCGGCCCGGGTGGATGCCATGAAGATTGCGCGCCGACCGTACGATCATGGTGGGAGGGTAGATGACCAACGACACCGCGAAGTCGGAGCTGGAGACGGCCATGGAGTCGCTGCGCAAGCGCGGCTTCATGCGCACAGCCCCGTTGTCGCCTCGACTGATGGAACTGCTCCAACTCGATCCGTCCACCTCTCCGGACACCGCGCGGGAATACGTCCGGCGGAGGCTCATCGCCACCGCGGATCAGCTTGACCCCACGCTGCGCACGGCCTTCCTCGTGGTCGGGGGCCTTCGACCCGATGCCCCTCCCGGCACCGGGGAGCGACTCGCCCAGGCGGCCGCGCAACTGCGGGTCTCAGAACGGACCGCACGCCGCCGCTTCGAGGAGGCCACAGAGCAGATCGTCCCGATCCTGCTCTCGACCGGCCACAGGTCGGTGCTACCCGAGATCGACTACTCCTTCGTCCACGTCAGGACCAGGTTCGATCTACGTGACGAGACCCCCTACATCGTCAACGAGCGCACGATCAGCGTCCGCTCGGACGGGATCGACCACGTGGACGAACGCATCGGGTTACCCCGGTTCAACGGCGACAACCTGTTGGTCCGGGCGCTGGAGGGCTGCAAGCTCGACCATGCACGCAAGGTCGGGATGGGCATCTGGGACGTGCGGCTCTCGTTTCCACGTCGGCTCCGGACGGGCGACCGGCACTCGTTCGCCACGTCTTTCGAGTTGCCGGGGCGCGACGCGCTGGACCCGATCGCCGGGTTCCTGCCGCATACCGTCAGCTACGACGCCTCGGTCGAGCTCTTGTTCGGCGACCGACGCCCTGCCGCCCTTGAACGCTTCGTCTCGCCACCGCTGATGGACAGCTCGACCAGCCTCCCGGATTCGGAGTTGATCGAACCTGTGCAGGCGCACCACGATTTCACCTTCAACAAGATGCAGCCTGGGCTCTGCTACGGCGTGCGGTGGCGTTGGGACGACCAGGGGACGCAGAGCGCCAGCCTCCAAGCCCGGCAGTAGCCGACGCCGTGGCACCGCGGAGTCGATCCTCCACGGTGCCACACCGGCGGCTCAGACCATCGTGATCGCGTCACCGACCCGGTCGAAGCGGACGTCCGCCCCGTCCTCGACCTCGCCGGAGAGCAGCCCCCGGGCCAATTGGTCCTCGATGGTGCCCTGCACCAGCCGACGCAACGGCCGTGCACCGTAGACGGGATCGAAACCGACATCCGCCAACCATGCACGGGCGGCGGGGGTCACCTCGAGACCGATCCGACGTTCGGCCAGGCGACGGTTCAGCTTGCCGATCTGGATGTCGACGATCCTGCCCAGATCCTCCTGCGTCAGCTGGTCGAACATCACGATGTCGTCGAGCCGGTTCAGGAACTCGGGACGGAACGCCTGACGCACGACCCCCATCACCGCGTTGCGGCGGTTCTCGGCATCGAGTAGCGGATCGGCCATGAATTGGCTGCCGAGGTTGGAGGTCATGATCAGCAGCGTGTTACGGAAGTCGACCGTGCGGCCCTGGCCGTCGGTGAGGCGGCCGTCGTCGAGCACCTGCAGCAGGATGTTGAACAGATCCGGGTGCGCTTTTTCGACCTCGTCGAGCAGGATCACCGAATACGGCCGCCTCCGCACCGCCTCGGTGAGTTGCCCGCCCTCCTCGTAGCCGACGTAGCCGGGAGGCGCGCCGACGAGCCGCGCAACGGAGTGTTTCTCCGAGTACTCGCTCATATCGATGCGCACCATGGCGGTCTCGTCGTCGAACAGGAAGTCGGCGAGGGCCTTGGCCAACTCGGTCTTGCCGACGCCGGTGGGGCCGAGGAACAGGAACGAGCCGATGGGACGGTTCGGGTCGGAGATCCCTGCCCGGCTGCGCCTGACGGCGTCCGACACTGTTTTCACCGCCGCCTTCTGCCCGATCAGGCGTTCGCCGATCCGATCCTCCATCTCGAGCAGCTTCGCGGACTCTCCGGCCAGAAGGCGTCCGACGGGCACTCCGGTCCAGGCGGAGACCACCTCCGCGATGTCACCGGCGCCAACCTCCTCTGAGACCATCGAAGACGTGTTCTCGGCCCCCTCGGCCTCGGAGATCTCCCTTTCGATGCCAGGGATCTCGCCGTAGAGAATGGTCGAGGCGCGCGTCAGGTCGCCCTCGCGCTGCGCCTTCTCGGCTTCGACCCTCAGCTCATCGATCCTGCTCCTGAGGTCGCCGACCCGGTTCAACCCGGACTTCTCCGCCTCCCATTTGGCCTCCAGGCCTCGCAGTTTCTCCTGCGAATCTGCCAGTTCGGCCTCGAGGTGCGTGAGTCGCTCTTTGGAGGCCGCGTCGGTCTCCTTCTCCAGAGCGAACTTCTCCATCGTCATCCGGTCGACCTCGCGGCGAAGCATGTCGATGGCCTCCGGTGAGGAGTCGATCTCCATCCGCAGCCTGGACGCGGCCTCGTCGACCAAGTCGATCGCTTTGTCGGGCAGTTGTCGGCTGGTGATGTAGCGGTTCGACAGCGTGGCGGCTGCAACCAAGGCCGAGTCGGTGATCCGCACCTTGTGATGCGCCTCGTAGCGTTCGCGGAGGCCTCGCAGGATCGCGACGGTGTCCTCGACCGATGGTTCGCCCACGTAGACCTGCTGGAAGCGGCGCTCCAGCGCCGGGTCCTTCTCGATGCGTTCCCGGTACTCGTCGAGTGTGGTCGCGCCGATCATCCGCAGCTCGCCTCGGGCCAGCATCGGTTTCAGCATGTTGCCCGCATCCATCGCCCCCTCGCCTGAGGCACCCGCGCCGACGACGGTGTGGAGCTCGTCGATGAAGGTGACGACCTGGCCCTCGGATTCCT
Organism: Tessaracoccus bendigoensis DSM 12906; assembly: GCF_900141915.1. Taxonomy (GTDB): domain Bacteria; phylum Actinomycetota; class Actinomycetes; order Propionibacteriales; family Propionibacteriaceae; genus Arachnia; species Arachnia bendigoensis. Next base: position 27,609 of record NZ_FQZG01000017.1, read on the forward strand.
TGATCTCGTTGAGCACGGCCTTGAGCCGCTCCTCGAACTCGCCGCGGTACTTCGCGCCGGCCACCATCGAGGCGAGGTCGAGCGAGACGAGGCGACGGTCACGCAGCGAGTCGGGCACGTCGCCGGCGACGAGGCGCTGGGCAAGCCCTTCGACGACGGCGGTCTTGCCTACGCCGGGTTCGCCGATCAGCACCGGGTTGTTCTTGGTGCGCCGGGCGAGCACCTGGACGACGCGCCTGATCTCGGCGTCGCGCCCGATCACCGGATCGAGCCTGCCCTCACGGGCGGCCTCGGTGAGGTCGACGGAGTACTTGTCGAGCACGGACTCGCCCCCCTCGGACTCGGCGGAGGTGACCCGCTTGCCGCCACGGGAAGCCGCGAACGCGTCGCTCAGCGCAGAGGTCTTGACCCCGGCCTTGTCAAGAACGGTCTTGGCCGCAGATGGGATCACCGACAACCCGATCAGCAGGTGCTCGGTGGCGACAAAGTTGTCGCCCAGCTCGTCTGCGAGGGTCTCGGCCTGCGCCAGGACGCGGGCCAGCGGCCCGCTGAGCGCGGGTTGGGACACCGAGGTGCCGCTGGTCGACGGCAGTTTGCCGATGGCCAGCACGGCTGCGTTGTCGACGACGGCGGGGTCGGCTCCAGCCGCCTCCAGCAGCGCCCCGACGGTGTTGTCGGGCGTGAGGAGCAGCCCATGGAGGAGGTGCTCGGGTTCGGTGTTGGGGTTGCCCTTGGTGAGGGCCTGTCGCACGGCTGCGGTGAGCGCGTCGCGGGACTTGGTGGTCAGCCTTTCAGTGTTCATGTGTGTGTCTCCTAAGGATCATTTTCAAAGTTGAGTCTACTACACTCAACCTCCCGACAGGAGCCGATATTCCTTCCGGGCGCCATGCGTACCCGGCCTCTGACCGGTCCGGACGCTGTGCAAGTATGGGCTCCATGAAGGTTCTCGCGAAGACGCGGCCAGGCCCAGGGCTGGAACTGATCGATGTCCCGACCCCATCGCCGGGTCCCACCGAGGTGCTGATCAGGGTCAGCCACACGGGCATCTGTGGCACCGATCTCCACATCTCCAACTGGGACGGTTGGGCGCAGAAGACCGTCGAGACACCCCGGATCATCGGCCACGAGTTCTGCGGCCACATCGTCGAGCTTGGTTCCTCTGTGACGGGCCTCGAGGTCGGCCAGTTCGTCTCCGGCGAGGGCCACTACGTCTGCGGCCGCTGCCGCGCCTGCCTGGCAGGCAAGCGGCACCTGTGCCGCAACACGCAAGGCATCGGATACAAGGTCGACGGGGCCTTCGCCGAGTACTTCGCGATGCCCGCAGCCAACGTCTGGGTACACCCGAGCGACCTCAACCCCGAGGTCGCCGCGATCTTCGACCCGTTCGGCAACGCCGTACACGCCGCCCTTCAGTTCCCGGCCCTGGCCGAGGACGTCCTGGTCAGCGGTGCAGGGCCGATCGGGATCATGTCCGCGCTGGTGGCGAAGTTCCAAGGTGCCCGCAACGTCGTCATCACCGACCTGAGCGACGCCCGGTTGGAACTGGCCCGCAGCCTGGGCCTCACCTCGACCGTCAACGTCGGACGGGAGCGGCTCGAGGACGTCTACGACCGGTTCTCGATGAAGGAGGGCTTCGACATCGGCCTAGAGATGTCAGGCTCGGGTGCGGCACTGTCGTCGATGATCGACAACATGACCCACGGCGGTCGCATCGCGCTGCTCGGCACACCGTCGCGGGAACTCACGGTCGACTTCTCCACGATCATCTTCAACATGCTCACCATCCAAGGCGTCACCGGCCGACAGATCTTTGAGACCTGGTACGCGATGAGCGCGCTGCTGCGCTCTGGGCTCGACATCTCCGGCGTGATCACCCACCGCTTCCCGGCGGAGCGCTTCGAGGAAGCGTTCGCCGTGGCGGGCGACGGGCAGTCCGGCAAAGTCATCATGACGTGGCAATGAAACTGATTCGAGGCAGGCAATGAACATTCTGGACCAGATCAACGACGAACTCGCGCAGTTGCGCGCCGACGGCCTCTACAAGGAGGAGGCGCCGCTCACCACGGCGCAGGCCGCGCACGTCGGCACCCTTGGCGGCGACGTGATCAACCTGTGCGCAAACAACTACCTCGGCCTGGCAGACTCACCTGTCCTGATCGCGGCCGCGAAGGCGGCGCTCGACAGGTGGGGCTTCGGGATGGCCTCGGTTAGGTTCATCTGCGGCACCCAGACCCAACACCAGGATCTGGAGGCCGCGCTCACCACGTTCCTGCGGCCCGGCTCCGCCGGGTTCGACACGATCCTCTACTCGTCATGCTTCGACGCCAACGGCGGCCTGTTCGAGACCCTCCTCGGTGCCGAGGACGCGATCATCTCCGACGAGCTCAACCACGCGTCGATCATCGACGGCGTGCGCCTGTCGAAGGCGCAGCGGTTCCGCTACCGCAACCGCGACCTGGCCGACCTGCGCGCCCAGCTTGAGGTGGCCTCCGGTGCCCGGCACAAGCTGATCGCCACCGACGGCGTGTTCTCGATGGACGGCTACGTCGCCCCGCTCGACGAGATCTGCGCGCTGGCCGACGAGTACGGCGCGCTGGTGATGGTCGACGATTCGCACGCCGTCGGCTTCATGGGCCCGACGGGGGCGGGCACCCCTGAGCTGTTCGGGGTGAGCGACCGGGTCGACATCCTCACCGGCACCCTCGGCAAGGCCCTCGGCGGCGCATCCGGTGGTTTCACCTGTGCCCGGGCGCCGATGGTCGAACTGCTGCGGCAGCGCTCGCGCCCGTACCTGTTCAGCAACTCGCTTGCGCCGTCGATCACCGCGGCGTCGATGGCGGTGTTGGAACTGATCGGAACTCATCCCGAACTGCTGGAGAAGCTGCGGGAAAACACCGCATACTTCCGCCGCCGGATCGTCGAGGAGGGCTTCGTGGTGCCCGAATCCGACCATCCGATCGTGCCGGTGATGCTGGGCGACGCCGTCCTGGCCGCCAAGATGGCCGACGCGATCCTCGCCCGGGGCGTCTACGTTCGCGCGTTCAGCTACCCGGTTGTGCCGAAGGGTAAGGCACGGATCCGGACGCAGATCTCGGCGTCGCTGACGCGGGAGGATCTTGACAAGGCGATCTCCGCGTTCGTCGCGGCCCGCGACGAGGTCGCCGCCGGATAGGGCTGTGCTTCCGGGTGTGGCGAACGTAGGCTCCGGGTATGTGCCGAAACATCCGACCGCTGAACAACTTCGAGCCGCCAGCAACCTCTGATGAGGTCCGCTCCGCCGCGCTCCAGTACGTCCGTAAGGTCGCGGGGACCACGCGACCGAGCAAAGCGAACGAGGAGGCCTTCAATCGGGCTGTCGAGGAGATCGCCCACATCACGGCGCACCTGCTCGACGACCTGGTGACGACGGCGCCGCCGAAGGACCGCGACGAGGAAGCCGCCAAGGCCAGGGCCAGGGCGGCCAAGAGGTACGCAGCCGCCGGTTGAGCCGGTCCCCAGCCGCCGGTTGAGCCGGTCCCCCGCGCGAAGCGCCGGGACCGTGACGAAACCACTCCCCAACCCGACAAGCAAACCCGGCCAAAGACCCTGAACAACAACACCGGGTAACGACCAAGCCAGCTCGCTGGCGCTCGCCGGGCCCAACCAACGGGTCGACCGCGAACGCTGCTAGGGTGATTTCTGCCGGGGTGCCCCACCGATGAGGGCTGAGATCACACCCGCAACACCTGATCTAGGTAGTGCTAGCGAAGGGAGCCCACATGCAAGCCGTACTCGAAGAGGTCCGCAGATCGACGCCACTGGTGCACTGCATGACCAACACCGTCGTCCCCGAGGTCACCGCCAACGTGCTGCTCGCCGTCGGCGCCGCGCCTGCGATGATCGACCTGCCGGAAGAGGCGGAGATCTTCGCCACAGTCGCCTCGGCCTTGCTGATCAACGTCGGAAACGGGTCGGCCGAACAGCACGAGGGCATGCGGCGCGCCGCCCCTGCCGCGGTCTCGGCCGGTCGACCGTGGGTACTCGACCCCGTCGCGGTCGGCGCCCTGCCCGTCCGGACGACCCTGGCCCGCGACCTCGTGGCACAGCACCCCGCGGCGATCCGTGGCAACGCCTCCGAGATCCTCGGCCTGGCGGGCGTCAGCGCCGGCGGCAGGGGGGTCGACGCCACCGACGAAGCAGATTCGGCGCTCGCGACCGCCCGCGAACTTGCCGCCACCAGCGGGGCAGTGGTCGCGATCTCCGGCCCCGTCGACCTGATCGTCTCCGCCGACCGCGTGACCCGGGTGACCGGCGGCAGCGACCTGATGCCGCTGGTGATCGGCACCGGCTGTGCCCTGGGCGCCACCGTCGCGGCCTGCCTTGGCGCGGCCCGCGCGGCCGGGTTGGACGAGCATGACGCCGTCGTCGCGGCGCATGCGTTGTTCGCCGCGGCTGGCACGGCCGCGGCGCGCACGACGCACGCCCCCGGCAGCTTCCGCACCGCCTGGATCGACGCCCTGTATGAGTTGGCCCCGGCGCAGGTCGCCGAGCTTGTGGACATCCAGGAGTCATAGGTGCGCGCCCTTCCCGGGGTTGCCGCCGCCATCGACTGGCGCCTCTACTACGTGACCGACACCGCGCTCAGCGGCGGCCCAGAAAAGGTCGCGGGCATCGTCGAGCAGGCGGTGCTCGGCGGTGCCGGGGTCATCCAGGTGCGCGACAAGCAACTCGACGATCCAGCCTTTACCCGCCTCACCCGTGGCTGCCTTGACGCTGTCGAACGCGCCTTCGACGCCACCGGCCGAAGGGCCGCCGTCTTCGTCAACGACCGGCTCCGCGTCGCAGAAGAGCTCGGGTTGCATTTCCATCAGGGCCAGTCCGACGGCGCCGTCGAGGCCGCCCGCGCGGCGCTCGGGCGAGACCTCCTGATCGGGCTGTCGATCTCGAACCGGGCCGAACTGCAGGAAGAGCTGGCCGACCCGACCGCCGACGTGCTCGGCCTCTCCCCCATCTGGGCGACCCCGACCAAGACCGACACCGAACCGGCCCTCGGCCTTGCAGGAGCCCGGGAACTCGTGGCCACCACCGCGGGCCGCGCAGCGACCGTTGCCATCGGCGGCATCACCGCGTCCAACGCCCGCGACGTGATCGCCACCGGCGTCGACGGCGTCTGCGTCGTCTCCGCGATCGCGTCCGCGCAAGACCCCCGCGCGGCCGCGGCCCATCTCCTCTCGCTCTGGAGCAACCGATGAACCCCAAGATCGCCCTCACCATCGCAGGCTCGGACCCGAGCGGCGGGGCCGGCATCCAGGCCGACCTCAAGACGTTCACCGCGCTCGGCGTCTACGGCACCGCCGCGATCGCCGGGCTCACGGTGCAGAACACGCAGGGCGTCCGCGCGGCGGCGCCCGTCGACCCGGCGCTGGTCCGAGACCAGATCGCCGCGGTCCTGGATGACCTGCCGGTCGCGGCGACCAAGCTGGGGATGCTCTCCAACGCCGCGGTGGCAGGTGTCGTCGCCGACCTGTTGGAGGAGCGTCGCGCCGACTTCGGGGTCGTCGTCCTCGACCCCGTCATGGTCGCCACCTCCGGTGACCGGCTGTTGCAGGACGAGGCCGTCGAGACGGTGCGTGACCGCCTGCTGCCGCTGGCCGACCTGATCACCCCGAACATCCCCGAGGCGGCCGTCCTACTCGGTTCGACCCCCGCCGGGCACCTCGACGAGTCGACGGCGCAGGCGCTGGCCCTGCGCGGCCTCGGAGCGCGCGCGGTCCTCCTCAAGGGCGGGCACCAGAGCGGCGAGGAACTCACCGATGTCCTGGCCGACGCGGAAGGCGTCACGCTGTTCACCGACGGGCGCATCGACACGCGCAACACGCACGGCACCGGCTGCACGCTCAGCTCGGCCATCGCCGCGTTTTCGGCGCTGCACGGCGACACCATCGGCTCCGGCATCTCCCGGGAGGCGATCGGGCAGGCCCGGGGCTATCTGCTGCGCGCCATCGCCTCCGGTGCCGCCTGGACCCTAAGCCGCTCACCCGGGACGGGCCACGGACCCGTCGACCATCTCGTCGGAAAGGCCCGCCCATGACCTGGCAGACCCGCAGTTTCAGCCGGCGCGTCTGGGAGTCGACCGCCTCCCTCCGCGGCGACATCGACGCGCTCCCGCTCCTTACAGAACTGGCCGACGGCACCTTGGCGCCGCACCGGTTCGTCGAATACCTGGCGCAGGACGACTTCTACCTCCGCGGCTACGCCAGGGCGCTCGCGATGCTGGCCACCAGGGCTCCGACCACCGCGGCCGCCGCCTTCTGGGCCTCAGGCGCGAGCGGGGCGGTGGCCGCCGAGGTCGAGATGCACGTCGCCTTGCTCAACGATTCCCGCCTCGCCGAGCTGCCACGGGCTGAGGCCCCCTCCCCGACGACCCGCGCCTACGTCTCGATGCTGCAGACGGCGGCGGCCTATGAGCCGTATGCCGTCGGCGTCGCGGCGGTCCTGCCCTGCTACTGGGTCTATGCCGACGTCGGGAGGCGGCTCGCGCACACCGCCTCCCTCGTTGACGACCACCCGTACCGCGCCTGGCTCGCCGCCTACGACGACCCGGTGTTCCAGGCCGCCACGCGCGGCGCGATCACGTTGCTGGACGATGCGGCCGACGCCACAGACGATGCCACGCGGGATGCGATGGCGGAGGTGTTCACGGCGGCGACCTGGTACGAGCAGCAGTTCTGGGCACGCTCCTATGAGTTGGAGCGGTGGCCGGTCATCTGACGCTCAGCAGCCGTCAAACGAGACGTCAGTGGTGAACACCCCCGCAGACATCTCGGCGATCACGTCGGAATCCTTGAGCGGCACGCTCGGCGCGTAGCTGTCGGGGCCTGCCACCCGGAAGATCAGTTCCCGGTTGCCGGTGCGAACCGAGCCAAAATACTGCATCTCGCCGTAGTTCTCCTTCTGGACCACCTTGAAGGCCGAGCCGTACAACGCCTTGACCTGGCCGACCGTCATACCGACCTTCGCCCCCATATCCGTGCGGGTCGTCGTGTTGCTGACCGCAACGTCCGCGCGCCCCATCACGAAGAGCTTGCGGCTGGTGAGCGGTGCCGCCTCAACATAGGAGTCGCAGATGGAGCCCAGCTTGACGTAGCCGAGCCGCGCGTAGTTGACCAGCGTCGCGTTGCGCTGGGCGGTCGTCGAACCGATGATGCCCAGCGGACCGAGACCGTTGATGGTCAGGACGCTCTGGTCGAGGACGTGCGCCGGAATCTTCGTCACCGGAGGGATGGAACCCTGCGCGAAGCGGACGATGTTGTTGAACACCCAGCCGGACCGGCTCACGTAGCTGCCGCCCGAGGTGGCGACATAGTTGGTCCAGATGTAGGAGCGACAGCCCCCTCGCCCGGTGGCCGCCGTGTCGCACTCGGTGCGCCAACGACGACCGTTCGACGTCCAGGCCGCCGTCCCGCCCTCAACGCCGTACGCCCCCAACGGGTTGGTCTTCCACGCCGACCTTGCCGAGGGGAGGTAGGTGAGGTTGTTGAAGTGCCAACCCGTGACGCTCCTGAATCCGTTTCCGACCTGGACGACCTGCGTCGCCCAGATCCGGGTGGTGCAGCGCACGACGCTCGACGAGTACTTTTCACACTTCGTGTCCCAAAGTCGTCCGTTCTGGATGTGGCCACCCGGGGTGGTGTAGACGTCGGGCCCGGCCGCTTCAGCTGGCCGGGCCACCAGCCCGGCCATGGCGGTTGCCGCGGCGACGACACCGATCGCGATCCTGCTGAGACTCCTCATCATGCTTCCTCCGTAACTATTTGGAGCAGGTGGCCTCCAGGGGTCGCGGTCGGGGCGATCAGGCTCCGCCCGCGGGAGGCTTCTTACCCATCTCTACGCCTGGCCCGCGGCGCCGGTTGCACTTCAGGTAGACGAAATACTGCCGACAAGTAGCCGATAGATAACAATCTGTCGCCAACTTTGGCCACCTGAGCGTCTTGAGCGTCCAAGTTCGGGTGTCGGTGTGGACCAGCTTGGATCGTGCCAATTAGATTGGTCCCATGCAAGAGCTTAATCAGATCCCGGGGAACGACCCGATCGACGAGGTCAGCGGTCACCGCACACTTGGCCCGACGTCCACCCCGACCCACCCGTTGGCCACCGCCCCCGTCGGCATGCCGGCGCACTCGGTCGACGGTTTCGTGCGTGAGTTCCTCCACGAACTCAACACGAACCAGGGCGTGGCACTCTCCCGGTCCAGCGCCAACGACCAGTACCTGGCCCTGGCCAGCACCGTCAGGAACTACCTGATGGCGCGCTGGCTGGAAACCAGCCGCAGGACGCGTGAGGCAAAGGCCAAGACGATCGGGTACCTGTCGGCCGAGTACCTGCTCGGTCGCCAACTCGGAAACGCCCTCCTGGCCACCGACCTCAACGAGATCGCCGAGAAGGGCTTGGCGCTGTGCGGCCTCGACCTGGTGACGTTGCGCAATCAGGAGGTGGAGCCCGGGCTCGGCAACGGCGGCCTTGGGCGCCTCGCGGCCTGCTTCATCGATTCGCTCGCAACGATGGATGTCCCCTGCATCGGTTACGGCATCCGCTACGAGTACGGCATCTTCCGCCAGACCTTCGTCGATGGCCGTCAGGTCGAGGAGACCGACACCTGGCTGGCGCTGGGTTCGCCGTGGGAGTTCCCCCACCCCGAAGCCTCGGTTCAGGTCGACTTCGGTGGCCACACCGAGAGGTACGTCGACGCGGACGGCGAGGAGCGCACCAGGTGGGTGCCGTCCTGGAACGTGCTGGGCGTCCCGTACAACTACATGGTCCCCGGCTACCTCAACGGTCGGGTGAACACGCTCCGCCTCTGGTCGGCGCAGGCCACCAAGGCGTTCGATCTGCAGATCTTCAACGCCGGCGACTACGCTCAGGCCGTCCGTGCCCAGACGTTCGCCGAGAACATCTCGAAGGTGCTCTACCCCGAGGATTCGACGCCTCAGGGCAAGGAACTGCGGCTCCAGCAGCAGTACTTCTTCGTCGCCTGTTCGCTGCGCGACTTCATCGACAACGAGCTCGAGGAAGGCTTCGATCTGCACAACCTGGCGGATCGGATCACCTACCAGCTAAATGACACCCACCCCGTGATCGCGGTGCCCGAGCTGATGCGGCTGCTCATCGATGTGCGCGGCTTCTCCTGGGATGAGGCCTGGGAGGTCACCAGCAAGTGCTTCAACTACACCTGCCACACCCTCCTACCCGAGGCACTTGAGGTGTGGTCAACGGAGTTGCTCGGGAGGCTGCTGCCCCGCCACCTTGAGATCGTCTACCGGATCAACGACCAGTTCCTCGCAGAAGTGGACAAGACCTTCCCGGGCGACGGCCTCCGCACCCGCAGGATGTCGATCATCTCCGAGTACCCCGAAAGGGGCGTTCGGATGGCCTACCTTGCCACCGTGGCGGCCGGCAAGGTCAACGGCGTCGCCGCCCTCCACTCCCAACTGCTCCGGGACAAGGTGCTCCCCGACTTCTCCGAGTTGTGGCCCGACAAGTTCACGAATGTGACCAACGGGGTGACCCCGCGCCGGTTCGTCAAGCTGGCCAACCCCAAGCTCTCGGACCTGATCACCGACGCGATCGGCCCAGGCTGGCTGACCAACCTCGAGCGTTTGAAGGAATTGGAGCCCTACGCGGACGACCCCGAGTTCAAGGCTTCCTTCGCCGCCGTCAAGGCTTCCAACAAGCAGCGCCTGACCGCCCTGCTGAAGACCCGAGACGACATCGATCTGCCAGATGGCCACCTCCTCGACGTGATGGTCAAGCGGCTGCACGAGTACAAGCGCCAGTCGCTGAAGCTGTTGCACATCGTCTCCCTCTACGAGCAGGTGCTCTCCGGGAAGCTCCCGGCCTCCGCCCTGACGCCTCGCACCGTCGTCTTCGGCGCAAAGGCGGCCCCCGGGTACCGGATGGCCAAGGACACCATCCACCTGATCAACAAGGTCGCGATGAAGGTCAACTCGGCCCCCGAGGTCGAGGGACGGCTGAAGGTCGCGTTCCCTGCCAATTACAACGTCACCCTCGCTGAGAAGCTGATCCCGGCCGCGGACCTGTCCGAGCAGATCTCGTTGGCGGGTATGGAGGCCTCGGGAACCGGAAACATGAAGTTCGCCCTCAATGGCGCGCTCACCATCGGCACGGACGACGGCGCCAACGTCGAGATCCGCCAACTCGTCGGAGACAAGCACTTCTTCCTCTTCGGCATGGATGAGCCTGCGGTAACCGAACTCGGAGCCAAGGGCTACCACCCCGGCGCGTACTACGAGTCGAACCCGCAACTGCGGGCCACGCTCGACCTGATCCTGTCTGGTCACTTCTCCGACGGTGACCCGCACGCCTTCGACTCGGTCGTCTTCAACCTGCTGCACCAGGACCGGTTCATGGCCCTGGCGGACTTCCAGTCCTATGTCGACACCCAGGCCCTCGTCGAGCAGCGCTACGCCGATCAGGACGCATGGACCCGTTCCGCGATCCTAAACGTGGCCAGGACGGGCTACTTCTCGTCCGACCGCTCGATGCGCGACTACCTGCAGCGGATCTGGCACACCTCGCCGATGCTCTGACCCGGAGCCTCAGAAAGGGACGGGCCGTCACCCCAGGGTGGCGGCCCGTCTCGTCTTCATGCTCCAGGCTCAGTCGCGCACGATCAGCGCCTGGAGGCCGAACGGGCCAAGGGTGACCCTGAAACCGGCCTGTCCCTCGGCCACATGGCTGCCGAGCGGTTCCGCCACGGCCACCCGCTGAGACGTGCCCAGATCGAAGACCTCGTCGCCGAACCTCAGCTCCCGGCTGCACACCACGGTGGAGGCCTCCCTCTCGGCGAAGTTGAACACACAGAGCTGAAGGGCACCGACCGCCAGCCGGTTGACCATGATCAACATGGCCGGATCGTCAGGCTCGGGCACCTCCAGCAGCGTTCCGGTGGCGATCCCGTGCGCGGCGCGCAGGTGCAGCATCGACGCCAACCGGCTCGCGAACGACCCCGGATCGCCCAACTGCTGGGGCAGCGTCCCGTAGAGGGAGCGCGCCTTCGGCAGCCCCGAGGCCGAGCGGTTCGCGTCGGGGTTGTGACCCATCAGGTCGAATGCGCCGCGCTCGATCCAGCGAGTGTCCCCGGTGGAGATCAGGTCTGCAACCTCATCGCGGTCCACCGGGAGCGCCCCGATCAGATCCCAGCCGGACAGCGCGAACACCCCTGGCTGGAGTGCGTTGTACCCGGCGAGCAACAGGTGGGCGTCGCGGATCCGCGCGACGTCGTCGTCGTCGATGGTCGACAGGTCGCTGATCCCCAGGCTCGCGGTGATCACCGACGCGGTGGTCGAGGCGATGCCATTCTGGGTGAACACCGCGTTGTACGGAGCGGCCGGGCCCGTGATCCGACGGCGAAGGTCGTCGCGGATCTTATCCGCCAGGTCGGCGCCCGTGTACTCCACGTCACCGAGCCGGTAGATGTCGGCCCGGTGCGTCGTCGCGAAGTGCACCAGTTCATAGGTGAGCTCATCGTGGTTCTGAAGGGCGTGCACCAGGGCGCCCTGGTTGACGCCGATCTTCAGTCCTTCCCGTAGCGCCAACCGGAGAAAGCCCGTGTCGCCGGTGGCCAGCGCATGCTGATACGCGGGTCGCGTCACGAAGTCGTACGACAGGTCGGGGCCCGTGACAGACGTGGCACGGATCGCGTCCATCGACAGGTTCAGCTCCTGGAACGTGAATCCGCCGACCTTGCGCACCATAGAGCCGATCAGCTGGTTCGCGGCCACGGACAGCGGATGCCCCTCAGACCAGGCGACGCCCCCCTCGTCATCCTCGCTCGCACGCTCCACCCCGAGGAAGCCGTTCGCGTCGAGCCGTAACCCGCCCGCACCCAGGTCGGTCAGGGCGTGCAGCGCATCACCCATCACGAGCCGCATCCCGGCGAAGGTCGGGTCCAGCCAGTTGATGGAAGGCTGCCCGTCCTTGAAGTAGTGCAGATAGACCCAGCGGTGCGGTTCGCCTCCGGTGTCGAGCACCTCGGCCGTAGCCGACCAGTTGGTCTCCTTGACCCCCGGTTCATAGAAGATGACGCGCTGCAGCTCGCCGATGATGTAGCCGGCGTCCTTCAGCCTCCGCTCATCCTCGGCGCTGAGGTTGACCGAATCGCGCCCATCGGGAACATCCGGGAGGAGGTGCCAGGCGTGTCTGGGGATGTCGACCATGTGGTAGATCCCGGGATAATCACGGTAGTTCATCTCCGCGAGCCGGAAGTCAGATCCCTTACCGGTGTGCGCCGGGATCAGATCGTCGATGATGGTGCCGCCGCGCGACGAGGCGGTCGCCTGCATCGCACGGTAGTCGTCCTCGGAGCCGAACATCGGATCGATCGTCATGGAGATCCGGTCGAAGTGGCCGTCGATCGACGGGGTGCGCGTCCAACCGGAAACGCCGCCCGCGAGTTTCACGGGGCCGGTGTGGATGGCTCGGATGCCCACCCGCGCGAACGCGTCCCACAGGTCGTCGGCCCCGAGCGCCCGGAGGAAGGATTCCCCCTCTCCCGTGATCTGGGACAGCGGATAGGCTGTGAACCAGACCGATGCGGTGTCGATGGCGCCGCGGGGATGAGGGCTGGCATAGGCCCTCCCCCACATCTCCGGCTGCCCGGAGAGTTGCCTTGCCAAGGTCTTCGCGTCACCCAGCATCGAGTGGTTGACGAGCCATTCGACATAGGCCCCGTTCGTCCCCACGGGTTCGAAGGGGGTCGCCAGCGTTCCCGTGAAAGAGAGGTGGCGGCGCGCACGGGGGCGCAGCGCCCGCGGGCGTGCGGGGTAGAACGCCTCGTCGAAGTTGATCTCCTGGTCGACGGCGTCCGCCACCGCCGGGTGCGCCTCTGCGACACCGGGTGCCGGGATCGGGATCGTGTCGGTGTGCGGCTCGTGCTCCTCGATGGGATCGGTCAACGCCGAATCCTTCCTGTGCGGGTGGAACCCCAGCCTATTGCGTGCGCGCACGAGCCGTGGCTACCCCACGAGAGAGATCAGAGCGTGCGGAGCATCCTGTCGGCGCGCGCAATCGTCACGCGCTGCCCCCAGCCGAGGGTCAGCCGGTCGCTCTCGATCCCATCGCCGAACGCCACCAGGGTGTCCGACTCGACGACCAACGCGAGCTCCGCCCCATCTGCAAGCCCACCCCAGGCCAACGAGACCCCTGTCGAGGGTGAGGGCCAGGCCTCCCGCACAAACCAGACGAGTTCCGGGTCACCGGCCCCAGGGAGCGGAAGCGAGGGCTCCGTGCCGCGCTGAAGCGAGGCGCACCACCCGGTCGATCCCGTCCCGGTCCCGACGATCAGCCCAGACGACGATTGTCGCTCCGTCCGGCCGTCGACCTCGATTCGGTAGCGGGCCGACTGATGGGTCGGCTGCCCGACGTAGATCTCATTGAGCGCCGTCAATTCCTGGCCGTCGTCGGTGCGGATGATCACCATGGTGCGCTGCATGGTAGGGGCCCTACCGATGCTCGCCAGCAGCCGGGCACACTCCGAAGGGCGGTGCGGGACGAGGACACCGGCGTGTCGTCCTGGGTTGATGCCGACCACGACCTGACCGTCCAGGTACTTGGCGACGTTGGCGACGAGCCCGTCCTGGCCGACCACCACGACCACATCCTCAGGGCCGAACACGAAGCGGGCGAGGTCTGCCCGCTCCACCTCGGCACGCCGCCAGTCCGCGGGGATGGCGGCAGCCACCACGGAGCGGGCCTCCTCCTGGGCGCTCCGCGCGGCCTCAAGGTCGTCGAGGCCGCGGCCCCGGCCTGCCAGGAAGAACGCCGCCTGGCCGCGGGTGCCATGGCGCGCAAGCAGTTCCTCGTACTCGGTCGTTCGGTGGACCACCACCGCTCTCGGGCTTGTCATCTTGCGTCTTCCTTCGCCGTCAGTCCTGCTGAGCGCCGGTCAGCCTGCCCAGCATCCCGGTCAACAGATCCGGGGTCAACACCAACTGGTCGACCTGAGGCAGGTTGGCAGCCAGTTCACGCAGGGCAAGGCCGATGAGGACGTCGCGGCCCGCCTCCTGATAGGCCGCCAGCTTGGCCGCCTCAGCCTCCGCCTCCGCTGCACCGAGGACCCGGGTGGCTTCCGCCTTCGCCTTGGCGAGGGTCGCCGACCGCCCTGCTTCGGCATGCACGCGCACCTCATCGGCCTTCGCCGCGTCCTCCGCCTCCCGCTTGGAGTTGGCACCCTTCTGCGCGATCAGTTGCTCCTGCCGCCTGGCCAACTCGATCTGATTGGCCAACTCGTTCTCACCGATCGCCGCCTCCCTCTCGACGGCAAGCGCCCGACGCTCGAACGTCGCCTTGTCGGCCTCCTGCTGCACCTGCTCGCGCGCAGGCATCTGGAGCGCCCGCTCGACCTCGGGTTCGGGCCTCAGCAGCGAGAACCGGATGCCGATCACCTCGACGCCGATCGCGACCAGCCGCTCGTCGCCGCGAAGCCCCGCGAGCGTGTGGGTTGCAAGGTTCGAGGCGTCAAGCGTCAGCACCTCGCGCAGCGACAGACCCGTCAATGTCGCTGTGACGGCGGCGGTGGCGGCCCCGTTGATCATGGCACCCACCGTCTCGAGCGGGTTCTCCAGCCAGGTCCCGTTGCCAAGGTCGATGGAAAAGTCGACGCGGGCGGCGGCCTGCGCGGGCGCCGCGAAGCGGTAGGTGATGGTCGCGGGCGCCGTCACCTCCTGGAGGTCCGACGTGCGGACCCGCACCAGCGCCTCCTGTTCGCGATCATCGATCGGAATCTCGCTGATGGCGGCCGTCATGGGCCGGAACCAGAAGGTGGCACCGACCCCGGCCTCGCGTCGGCGACCGTTGGCCAGGCATTCGATGTGCGTCGTGGCGGTACCGCGCAGGTGCCGGACGAGGGGGAATCGGGTGATCGTCGCCATCTTGGTTCTCCTCAGAACTTGTTTATCGTTGGCATGACGATAACTATTAGAAGGGTCGCGTGTCAACCTGACGATAAGGGCGGTAGGGTGGGGCCCATGCAGGAGTTCTTCGTCACGGTCGACCTGGTCGTGCTCACCATTCTGGACGGCAGCCTCAACGCCCTCGTGGTCAAGCGGAAGTACCCACCGTTCGAGGGCAGTTGGGCCCTGCCCGGCGGCTACGTCGCAGCCGACGAGGACCTGCCCGCGGCCGCCTACCGCGAGTTGGAGGAGGAGACCAACCTGCGCGAAGGGGTTCACCTGGAGCAGTTGGCCTCCTACGGTGCCCCCGGGCGCGACCCCCGCGGCCGCACGGTGACGATCGCCTGGCTGGCGCTGCTGCCCTCCTCGTCCGATCCCTCGGCCGGGACTGATGCCTCCGACGCCGCTTGGCGCCCCGTCACGGACTTCATGGAAGGCGGGCTACCGCTCGCGTTCGATCACGCGCAGATCCTCGCCGACGGTGTCGAACGTGCGCGCGCGAAGCTGGAGTATTCACCGCTGGCTGCGGCGTTCTGCCCTCCGGAGTTCACCGTCGGCCAGTTGCGGGCGGTGTACGAGGCCGTGTGGGGTGCCCCGATCGACCCCCGGAATTTCCACCGCAAGGTGACGCACGCCCCCGGCTTTCTGGAGCCAACCAGCCAGGCGAGCAACGTCGACGGCGGCCGCCCGGCACGCCTCTACCGGCGGGGCACCCTCGACTTGCTGAATCCGCCGATCACACGGGCCACGACTGGCCTCACGGCCCCGCAAGGTTCCACCGATCAATCCTGAAACAACGTCACAGACCGCCGTCCGGGCATGCGAAAACGCCGGGGCGACGTGTTGGGTTCCGCCGCCCCGGCGTCCATTGGCGCCAACTCGGGCAACGCCTATTCGGTCTTGTCCTCCACCGCATCGGCTTCAGTGGCTTCGCCGGGGTCAGCGGCCTCACCCTCGTCGGCATCGTCGGCCTTCGCCTCTGCCCGGCCCCGTTCGACCAGGTCCTGGAAGGTGCGCCCGACATCCCCGACGAACCGGTCGAGCTGTTCCCCGAACTGGGAGAAGAGGTGCGTCGCATTCGGCTCCTCCTCCATCTCGGGGTGCTGGTCTGCGTAGCGCTTCTTCTGCTCCTCGTAGTACTCCTTGACCCGGTCGCTCAGAACGCCGACCAGGCCGACGGTCGCGTATGCGGTGTCGGTTGCGGCCTTGGCGATCGCCTCGCCAAGCTTCGCGGCGTCGAGGTCGAGGTGTAGCGTGTCGAGTTCGGAGCGTTCATCGCCCTGCTGGGTGTCGTCCGCATCGACGAAGGCCTCGTGCTGTGCCTCGGCGTCGATGAACGCCTCCACCCGCTCGGGCGCGACGTCCTGCTCGTGCTCACTCATTTCTTGGCACTCCTCCCACGTTTGTCGTTCCTTCCAGTCTGCCCACAACGACGCCCGGGCAGTAGGGTCAGGCCCCTGGAAACACCCTGGCCGGACCCTTACGACGCCGCCTCGTTGCCGGGCCCGGCCCAGGTTGTCAATCCCGTCGAAGGCCGGGGGTCAGAAGCCGAGCTCGGCTGCGACCGACCTGATGTGTTCGGCGCTGGCCCGCAGGCCGCGCAGTTCCTCGTCCGACACCGGAAGCTCCAACGCCTTGACGACGCCGGCGCGGCCGATGATCTGCGGCACCGACATGCACACCCCCGAGATGCCGTGCCAGTCGTGCAGCATTGACGAGACAGGCAGGATCGCGTGCTCGTTGCGCAGGATCGACTGGATGATCCGGGTACCGGCAAGCCCGATGGCGTAGTTCGTGGCGCCCTTCCCGTCGATGACTTCGTAGGCGGCCCCGACGACCCGCTCGGCGATCTCCTGCCGACGCGCCGTGCTCAGCTGGCCGGTCTGCTTCTCCCAGTCGGCCAGGGGAATACCGCCGATGGTCGAGGTGCTCCACAGGGGAAGCTCAGAGTCGCCGTGCTCACCGCACATGTAGGCGTGTACGTTGCTCATGGCGATGTCGCATTCCTGCGCCACCAGGTAACGCAGCCGTGAGGAGTCGAGCACGGTGCCGGACCCGAAAACCTGCCCGTCCGGCAGCCCGGAGATCTTGACGACGGCCTGGGTTACGACGTCTACCGGATTGGTCACGAGCAGAAAGACCGCCTCGGGTGACTGCTCGACCAGCGGCGGCACGATCGACTTCATCAACGAGACGGTCTTGTCGGCCAGGTCCATCCGGGTCTCGCCCGGCTTCTGCTTTGCGCCGGCCGCGATCACGACGATGTCCGAGTCTGCGGTGACAGCGACGTCGTCGGACCCGTCGATCTTCGCCGGGGGCAGGAACTGGCTACCGTGAGCCAGGTCGAGCGCTTCTGCATGTACCTTCTTGGCGTTGATGTCCTGGAGGGCCACTTCCGATGCCGCTCCGCGGATGAGTGCCGCGTAGGCGAGCGAGGTGCCCACCGCCCCGGCTCCGACGATGGACAACTTCGTTCCGGTTCGATTCTTCACGTTGATTTCCTGCTCCTAGTTCTCTCCGTTACCTGACCCCCGCCAGGTCACTCTCAGGTGACTTCGGGGGACGCGGGAAGTGCACGCAAGGTGCGGGTCTGGAAACGGCCTGCTTGGACGGCCCCGGAGACCTCTGCGGTGAAAACCCGCGAGGTGGCCTCGTCCGTCTGAAGCCTGCGCACCACCTCAGCGAGCCGGTCGACCTGCTGGTTCAACTGGTCGACCTCCGCCTCCAGCGCAAGGATCCGGCTGACCCCTTCGAGATTGATGCCCTGCTGCGAGAGGCTCTGCACATGGCGGAGCCTCGCGATGTCACGCAGGGAGTATCGACGGCCCCGCCCGGCCGCCCGCTGAGGGACGACCAGCCCGAGTCTGTCGTAGCCACGCAGGGTCTGCGCGTGCATGTCTGCCAGCGAGGCGGCCACCGAAACGGGAAACACGGCCGCGTCGGGATCGAATGGCTGCAGGTGCTGGCTCATCGCCTTCACCCGCCGAACAACGCGATGCGCGGGTTTGCTTCGTGTGCCTTGGCGGCATACTCCTTGAGCGCCGCCTTCGCGTCTTCGCTGAGGTCCTCGGGAACCTCGACCTTGATTGTGACCAATAGGTCTCCCATGGTCCCGTCGCCCTTTCGGACGCCCTTGCCGCGGACCCTCATGGTGCGGCCGTTGGGGGTCGAGGCCGGGATCCGCAGCTTGACCCGCGGCCCGTTCAGGGTCGGGATCTCGATCTCCGCCCCCAGCGACGCCTCGGCGAACGTAACCGGCACGTCGAGGGTCAGGTTCGTGCCACTCCGTCCGAAGAGCTTGTGCGGCGCGACGTGTACCAGGACGTACAGGTCGCCTGAAGCGCCGCCGTTCTCACCTGCCGCGCCCTTCCCCTTGAGCCGGATCCGTTGCCCGTCCTGCACCCCGGCCGGGATACGGACCTGCATGGTGTTGGAAGACTTGCCCCGCCCTGAGCCTTCGCAGACCGGGCAGGGATCGTCGACCAGCAGGCCGCGACCGAGACACTCGACACACGGCTCACTCATCGAGAAGACGCCGCCCGACTGCGTGGTGTGCATGCCGGAGCCTTCACAGGTCGGGCAGACGCGGGGCAGGGTTCCGGCCTTCGCACCGGTACCACGGCACGCGCTGCACGGCTCGTCGGAGACGGTGCGCAATGAAATCGTGGCGCCCTCGGCGGCCTGCTCGAAGCTGATCTTCGCCTCACCTTCGACATCCGCGCCCCGACGTGGGCCACGCTGGGTGGTGCGTCTGCTTGAGGTGGTGGTTCCGCCCCCTTGGAACAGCCCGCCGAAGATGTCGCCGAGCCCTCCGGCGCCGCCCGCATTCGCGCTGGCGTTGCGGAACAGGTCCTCGAACCCGGCCCCACCACCGCCGGGCTGGGCGCCACGGTTGAACTTGAAACCGCCACCGAACAGGCTCCTGGCCTCGTCGTACTCCTTGCGCTTGTCAGCATCGCTGAGCACGGCGTTGGCCTCCGAAGCCTCCTTGAAGCGCGCCTCGGCCGCCTTGTCACCCGGGTTCTGGTCTGGGTGGT
This sequence comes from Tessaracoccus bendigoensis DSM 12906, assembly GCF_900141915.1. Classification (GTDB taxonomy): domain Bacteria; phylum Actinomycetota; class Actinomycetes; order Propionibacteriales; family Propionibacteriaceae; genus Arachnia; species Arachnia bendigoensis. The sequence goes on from NZ_FQZG01000017.1 coordinate 46,594, forward strand.
TGGCGCGCGCGATCTTACGGAACGCCTTCTTGATCTCGTCGGACGAAGCGCTCTTGGAGACGCCGAGAATCTTGTAGTAGTCCTTTTCGAGCCAGTCCTTCGTACTCACTCCCGCTCATCTCCTTTCAAGGAATCGGGTTTTCAGGGGTTCGCAACAGCGACGCGTGCCGGTCGGATGACCCGACCCCTCAGCTGGTAGCCCTGCTGCATCACCTGCGAAATGGTGGTCACCTCGACCGGAAGGTCGAGCGGCAAGGCCATAAGCGCCTCATGCAGCACCGGGTCGAACACCTCGCCGACCTCACCGAACGCGACGAGGCCATACTTGAGCGTGACCTTCTCCAACTCGTCGGCTACGAGCCTGAACCCACCGTCGATGTCGCCGTGCTGCCGCGCGAGGGAAATCGAATCCAGCACCGGCATGAAGTCGGTCAACACGGACTCGACACCGAGCTGTCGGGACAGGTCACGGTCGCGGTCGACCCGCCTCTTGTAGTTGACGTATTCGGCCTGCAGCCGCTGCAGATCGGCGGTGCGCTCTGCGACGAGAGTCTCAAGCTCGCCTTCCCGATCGGAGAAGGCCTCAGGCTCAGCCCCTTCGGCAGTCGCGGGCTCGGCCTCAACACCCTCGGGTGAGGGCGCCGCTTCGGCGCCCTCACCCTGAGCTACGCGGTCCGCATCCATGTGCGAATCGGTCACTTGTCTTCCTTTTCCTCATCGACGATCTCCGCGTCGACGACGTCGTCGTCACCCGAGGCGCCCCTGGATTCCTGGCCCTCGGCCGGAGCCGACTCCTGCGCCTTGGCCTGCGCCGCGGCATAGATGGCCTGCCCCATGGACGCGGCCTTGGTGTTCAGGTCGTCGATCGCGGCCTTGACCACGTCGTTGTCCTCGCCCTTCAGCGCCTCCTTCAGCTTCTCAGTGGCTTCCACCACCGGGGCCTTGATGTCCTCACCGATCGTCTCGGCGTGCTCGGCGAGGAGCTTCTCGGTGCGGAACACCAGGGCGTCGCCCTCATTGCGCATGTCGACCGCCTCGCGACGCTGGCGATCCTCCTCTGCGTGAGCCTCGGCCTCCTTGACCATGCGGTCGATGTCGTCCTTACCGAGGGCGGAGCCGCCGGTCACGGTCATCGACTGCTCCTTGCTCGTTGCAAGGTCCTTCGCCGCGACGTGGACGATGCCGTTGGCGTCGATGTCGAAGGTGACCTCGATCTGCGGAACAGAGCGGGGTGCGGGCAGAATGCCGGTGAGCTCGAAGTTGCCGAGCGACTTGTTGTCGCGGGCGAACTCGCGCTCGCCCTGGTACACCTGGATCATCACGGAGGGCTGGTTGTCCTCGGCAGTGGTGAACACCTCGGACCGCTTGGTCGGGATGGTGGTGTTGCGCTCGATGATCTTGGTCATCACGCCGCCCTTGGTCTCGATACCGAGGCTCAGCGGGGTGACGTCGAGCAGTAGGACGTCCTTGACCTCACCCTTGAGCACGCCGGCCTGCAGCGAGGCTCCGAGGGCGACGACCTCGTCCGGGTTGACGCCCTTGTTGGGCTCCTTGCCACCGGTGAGTTCCTTGACGAGGTCGGCGACGGCCGGCATACGGGTCGAGCCACCGACCAGAAGGACGGTGTCGATCTTGTCGACCGAGGTCTTGGCGTCGGAGATGACCGCGTTGAACGGCGCGCGGCAACGGTCGAGCAGCGGCTGGGTCATGCGCTGGAACTCGGCGCGGGTCAGCTTCTCGTCGAGGTGAAGCGGGCCTTCGGCCGAGGCGGTGATGTAGGGCAGGTTGACCGAGGTCTCGGACGCGGAGCTGAGTTCGATCTTGGCGCGCTCTGCAGCCTCCTGCAGGCGCTGGCGGGCCATCTTGTCCTTGGACAGATCGATCCCGAACTTGTTCTTGAACTGCGTGACGAGCCAGTCGACCACGACAGCGTCCCAGTCGTCGCCGCCGAGGCGGTTGTCGCCCTTGGTCGCCTTGACTTCGAACACGCCGTCGGCGATGTCGAGCAGCGAGACGTCGAAGGTGCCGCCACCGAGGTCGAACACGAGCACCGTCTGCTCCTTGTCGGCCTTGTCCAGGCCGTAGGCCAGAGCGGCCGCGGTGGGTTCGTTGATGATGCGGTCGACCGTCAAGCCGGCGATCTCGCCCGCCTCCTTGGTCGCCTGGCGTTCGGCATCGCCGAAGTAGGCGGGAACCGTGATGACGGCGTTGGTGACGGACTCACCGAGGTACGCCTCAGCGTCACGCTTCAGCTTCTGCAGCACGAATGCGGAGACCTGCTGGGGGTGGTATTCCTTGGCGTCGATGTCGACCTTCCAGTTGGTCCCCATGTGACGCTTGACGGAGCGGATGGTGCGGTCGGTGTTGGTGACCGCCTGACGCTTGGCGACCTCGCCGACGAGAACCTCACCCGACTGCGTGAATGCGACGACCGAGGGGGTCGTCCGCGCACCCTCCGCGTTCGGGATGACGGTGGGCTCGCCGCCTTCAAGGACGGCGACAACCGAGTTGGTGGTGCCCAGGTCGATGCCTACTGCACGAGCCATGTGTGTTTTCTCCTTCTGGAGTGGAAGTTTCTGTCTGATCCCTTGAGCGGGGCTGACTCAAGTTAAGCACATGAGTCAACCAGACTCAAGTTCGATCTTGAGTCGCCTGGACTCAACCTCTGCGGCGGCTACGATTGGCGCATGGGCCTGGACATCTACGTCGGATCGTTGAGCCGCTACTACCTCGGCGACTGGCACAGCGTCGTCGCGCAGGCGGCCCGCGCCGAAGGCATCCAATTCTCAACCGCGCGCCCCGAGGCACCGGAATCGCCCGGCGATCCGGCCGACCTGGAGGAGGCGGTGGCTGCGTGGCAGTCCGCGCTCGGGGAGGCGCTCGGGCTCAAGGACCTGTGGGCCGACCGGGCGAACGCCCCCTATGCCACCGACCAGCCACACTGGCTCGGCTACGGGGCGTTGGTGCTGCTGGCGGCCCACCTGGAGCGGCCGGACCTGGCCGATCCGTCCGACACCCCGCAGGAGTTCGCCTCCAGCACCGCCGTCGAGGCTGTGAAAGCGGCCGGCAGCGACCTCTACCCCAGCCTGATCGGCGGAGCCGAATGGTGGCTTCCGGCGCCGGGGGTGTCGGCGACCTTCACTGGCACCACCGTCGACGGCGAGACGGTCGCGATGGCCACGCTCGACCTGCTGGAGCGCGAGTTGGACCACCTGCGAGAACGCCTGGGCATCGACGGGGCGGCCTTGACCGAGGCGCTGCTGACGGGTGGGCCCGATCCGGATTCCGCCGATCAGGACCCGAAAGGGTTCCGGGACGGGTGGGTCGTCTTCGGGCTCGCGGTGTTTCTCGAGCTGACCCGCCAGGCGCAGCGGATGCAGCTGCCGCTGCTTCTCGACTACTGAGCGCGCCCCCCCCTACTTCGCGAGCTTCACCTCGTTGCCGGCCCACCACAGAAAACCCTTGAGCACGAGCGTCCCATTCGACCCGTCGCCCATCGCCTCCCGGTTGATTTCGTTACCCGCCATGATCGCCAGCGACTGGTCGATCACCCGGACCCCCTCCGGCACGAAGATGTCGCTGCCCGCCATGACGGCATCCAGCGTGAGTTCGACGATCCGGCCGGGCCCCATGGCGTCGCTCAGGTCGTAGTTGTTGCCGCCCCACCAGGCGAAGTTGCGCAGCTTGCGTGTGCCGGACTCGACCCGGACATCGCGCCCGGACATGATCGACACGCTGAACCCGGCGTCGGGCGGGGCCGTCTCCGGGACGGCGGCACGCCCTTCCCTCTGGGCGGGGAGATCCTGCCAGTTGTCGGCCGAGACCCCGAGCGGCGCCAACCCACGCCCCTCCGGGAGGTCGGCCACGACGTCTGGCAGTTGGTCGAGGTACCGGGCGCGCAGGACCTGCTCTTGACGGTCCTTCATCTCGTTCAGGTCCAGCCGACCCGACTCGTAACCCTGCTGAAGGATGGTCAGATACTGATCCCGTTCGGCGTCGCTGGCCCTCAGACGGCGTTCTGGAAGGTCTGCCTCGCTCATGACCCCGACGCTACCAGGCTCCCGGCAGGGCGATCAGCTGTGCGGCGCCGTCACCTTCCTGGGGGTGCACTGGTTGAGCAGGACATCCCCCGACAATTCGGGGAACATTGCCGCACACCAGGCCTCCGCATCCTCTCGTGAATACAGCCCACCGGGATCGGCGACGCTGTGCCACAGATCCCTGCCCTGTTTGCCCCAGTCCTCGCGCCGCAGCATCATGACCGGCACATCCGGGAATCTCGCCGCCAGGTCCTCGTGCATCGCGAGGATGTCGGTGAAGTAGAAGACGTGTGTCCCGTTGGCCGCAACCTGAAGCGGGTCGGAGATCCCAGGCCGTTTGGCCGAGAGTTCGGCGACCCAGCGCTCGTCATAGGTCAACGGGAGCCATTGCCTGCGGTAGGCCTCCAGCCTGTCCTCCGCCTGCACCTGATCGGCTCCCCCACCGCCAGCGACGTCGATCCTGACGGTGCCGTTGTCTTCGGTAAGCCAGAATCTCGACTCGGAGGTGGCGACCTTGCCCGCCGGATCGACCGTGGTCAGGTCGCAGTTGAGGGTGCCGAGGACGCTGTCGAACCGGCAGCCCGTGACGCTCGCAGAGCTCACGGAGGCCCAGAACTCCGAGAAGGAGGCCCAATCCTCGACGGCCTGGCGGCGGGGTGTCAGGTACTCCCAGCCTGCGTCAGGGTCGCCGGCGACGACACTCAGGTACCGGTTGAGCGCGGCGACGGCGGTTTCCTCGTTCAGGCCCTCGGCGCTGGGAGGCCGCGCGACCGCCGAGGTCGCGCCGGAGGTCGGCTCAACCGTCACGAACACGGTCGAGGTTTCCACCGGCTGAGGCGTCTCCATCGCCGTCTCGGACGGTGGCGGCGTGGTTACCGGCACCGCAGCCGAGTCACCGGAACCCGTGCCGACGATGTACCAGACGCCGAGGCCCGCCAACACCAGTGCCACACCGCCGATGACCGCCGCCGCGGTCCAGTTGGTGCGCCGCACCGGTGGCGGGGGCGGGGCGGACTGCGGTGACCAGCTCTCGGTCATCAGGTACGGATCGACCGAGCGTCCCTGCGCCGGCGGCGTCGAAAGCACGGCGTAGGGGTCGTCACCAACGCTCTGCTGTCTGCGCAGGCAATCGACGCAGAGCGCTGAGCCGTCCGTTGGCCGCCCACATGTCTTACAGGTCATCGTTTACCCCCATCGGCATGATCTCACACCCCGCACCTGACAATACGGCGGGTCAGTGGCTCTCGATCACTTTGCGGACAGCCTCGGCGTTGCCCGCTACCTCGACGACGTGACGGGGCAGGTCTTCAATACCTCGGAACCGGTCCGGGACGGGCGGCACGACGCCGATCGCCTCGACGATGGTCTCCGAGAACTTGACGGGCAGCGCCGTCTCCAACACCACGATGGGCCCGTCGACTCCCGATCGGCGGGCGACATGCACGGCGTCGGCCGTGTGCGGGTCGATGACGATGCCGTCTGCCTCGAACACGTGCCTGATCTCGGCGAGCCGGTCCGCATGCGTCGAGGTGCCTGCGACGAAGCCGAACCGATCGGCCAGCCCGTCAAACTCGGCAGTGGCGCCCAGATCGAACTCGCCCTCGTCGGGGAGCCGCTTCCCGAACAGCTCTGCGACCCGTTGCGGGGCACGTCCGTGCAGGTCGAAGACGAAGCGTTCGAAGTTGGACGCCTTCGAGATGTCCATCGACGGCGAACTGGTGGCAAGGGTCTCGGCCGAGCCACGCACCCTGTACCGCCCGGTGCGGAAGAACTCCTCCAGCACGTTGTTCTCGTTGGTGGCAAGGATCAGCCGGTCGATCGGGAGCCCCATCTCGCGGGCCACGTGGCCTGCCGCGATGTTGCCGAAGTTGCCGGAAGGGACGGCGAAGCTGACGGGCCCGCCGTCGGAGACCTGCAGCCACGCCGCGAAGTAGTAGACGACCTGCGCCATCAGGCGCGCCCAGTTGATCGAGTTGACGGCCCCGAGCCGGTGCCTGGCTTTGAACTCGGCGTCGGCGTTGAGTTCCTTGACGATGTCCTGGCAGTCGTCGAACACCCCGTCCACCGCGATGTTGATGATCGCCGGGTCCTCGATGCTGAACATCTGAGCCTGCTGGAACGGCGTCATCCTTCCGAGCGGCGACAGCATGAACACCTTCACGCCAGGCTTTCCACCGAGCGCGTACTCGGCGGCCGAACCCGTGTCGCCGCTGGTGGCGCCGAGGATGGTGATCGTCTGGTCCCGGCGTTGCAGTTCGAAGGCGAACAGTTCGCCGAGCAGCTGCATCGCCATGTCTTTGAACGCGGCCGAAGGCCCGTTGCTCAGGTGTGCGAGCCAGAGCCCGTCGGAGAGGCGGGTGACGGGCACGACCGCCGGGTCGATGAACTTCCCGGGCTCATAGGCCCGCTGCACGATCCCCCGTAGGTCGGCGTCTGCGATGTCGTCGATGAAGAGTCGGAGCACCTCGAACGCGAGCGCGGCGTAGCCGTCCTCCGCGAGGAGTGTGCGCCACCGCTCGAGGGTTTCAGCGTCGACCGAGGGATAGGTCTCGGGCACGTAGAGACCACCGTCGGAAGACAGCCCCTCCAGCAGGATGTCGCTGAACGACTTTCCGGGCGCGGCGGATCGGGTGGAGACGTAACGCATGGCTGGAGTCTAGGCGGTCGGGCGCCGACTCATCCCTTCACGTCGCGTCGCTGGAACAGGACCGCTGCCACAGCGAAGAGCGCAATCACCACGAAGAGGTGGTAGACGATCGACTGCCCGCGGCTGATCACCGTCGTGACCTCCCCCACATAGGGGTCGGTCACGACGACGTTGCCCAGCAGCATGGCTTGCCCGGCGTGGATGGGCAGTAGGTGGAACGCCCACGACGGGAGGTGGTCGATCCCTGACCAGTCGACGAAGGCGTTGACGATGAGCACCCCCGTCGTGGTGGCCATCGCCAGCGGCGCGCTGGGGATGATGAATGCCACGAGCGCGGCGATGATCCCCAGGAACGCCCCGTAGACGACGGCACCGCTCACCACGTCGAGCAGGCCCGGCGCCGTCCCGATCGATTCCAGCCCGTTGAGGGCGAGGAACCCGGTGATCGTGACCGTGGTCGTCGCGATGACCCCGGCCAGCATCAGCAGAGCCCCGAGCACACCGCAGGCCAGGGTGCGGGCGACGAGCACCGCGCTCCGGCGCGGGGTGAAGGTGAGTTGCGTGGCCATGGCCCCAGAGGAGAAGTCGGACACGACGTAGGCGACCACCACCATGAAAGCGATCAGTGCGAGGAAGATCGTGCTCCCCCCGATCCCGTCGCGCACCGCGCGCCCGAAGCTCCACCAGCCCTGCACGTCCGCAAGGGTGCACCCCTGGCACTCGCCGACCGCGAGCATGCGGGCGAAGTCGACCTCGGTCAGGAGCTGTTCCCGGGGCGTTGGTTCCCGGATACTGCCAACCCAGAACGAGGGCAACACGAGCCCGACGAGCATCATGAGGATCAGGCTGCCCCAGGCCCGGCGGCGGTATCGCAACCGTGAGAGTTCGCTGCGCATCAGGTTGGCGAACATCACCGCATCCGCCCCCGTCGACCTTGGGTGGCTGACAGGTCTGCCCCGGAGGTGAGGTGCAGGAAGACCTGTTCGAGGCTGCGCTTCTCCGTCACGAGTTCCCGGGGCCAGAGGCCGACCCTTCCCAGCGTCTCGGCGATCCCTGCGGCGTCCGGGATGCGACCGTCGCGGCTCGAGACGCGCAGCCCGGATTCGTCGGCCTCGACACGCCAGCCGTCGCTCCGGAGCAGGTCGGTCGCCTCCAGCGCCCTGTCGAGGCGAATCCGCACATGCGGGGCACTTTCGAGGAGGAACTCGTCGATCCCACCCTCCGCGACGACTCTCCCATCCGCGACGATCGACACCGAGTCGGCGATCTGCTCGATCTCCGACAGGATGTGCGACGACACCAGGACCGTTCGGCCCGAATCGGCCAGCCCCCGCATCGTGGTGCGGATGTCGTGGATCCCGACGGGGTCGAGCCCGTTGGTCGGTTCGTCGAAGATCAGCACCTCGGGCTGTTTGAGCAGGGTCGCGGCGATCGCCAGGCGTTGCTTCATGCCCAGCGAGTAGGTGGTGAAATGTCGCTCCGCGTCACCGTCCAGCCCGACCTCGAGCAGCACCTCACTGACGCGCCGCGGCGGCGCCCCGATTGACTCGGCCAGGACGACGAGGTTGTTCCTGCCCGACATCCGTGGGGAGAACCTGGGCGACTCGACGATGGCCCCGACACGGCCGATCACCCGCGGGAGGTTCCGAGGCACGGGTTCCCCCAGGATGTTCGCCTCACCGCCGTCGGCGCGCACCAGGCCGAGCAGGATGCGGATCGAGGTCGTCTTGCCCGACCCGTTCGGGCCAAGGAGCCCGTGGACCCCACCGCGCGGCACGTGCAGGTTCAGCCCGCGCAACACCGCACGCCCGGAGTACCGCTTGACGAGCCCCTCAGCCTGGATCGCCCAACCGCCGGGGCGCTGGTGCCAGGGGAGGCTCGACATGCCCGCAAGGCTAGCCTGCGTCGTCGCGCCTGACATCACACCTTGGTCCGAAACGGGTCGGCCTCCGGGTCGGACGTCGGCAGCGGGTCGTAACCGCGCCGTGCCATCGCCCGCCAGCAGAGCCACAGTGGGACCCCGACGATGAACATCGACCAGTAGGGGGGCAGCACATCCTGCAGCGTTGCGAGCAGCGCAAACGCCGCCACCACCACCAGCCACACCCGGTTCAGGGCGGCCCGGCCGCGCGCGAACGCATACAACGGGATAACCCAGGTCAGGTACCAGGGTTGCAGGGCGGGGCCGGCGACGTTGAAGGCCACCAGAACAGCGATCGCGAACAGCCACGGCTGGCCGATTCCAGAGCCGCGGGGCCCGAACCGGATCCACACGACCAGGATCACCGCGACGATCAGGATGGTAGAGATTGTGGTGACGACCGCGTTGGCCACCGGGAACGAGAACACATGGTGGTAGCGGAGGAAAGAGGCCACCCAAGACAGCGGGGCGTTGCTGGTCGCCTCGATCGGGTTACCGGCCGTCGGGTTGCGCCAGCCGAGCCCCCGGGGCAGCGACAGGAGCAGGAAGGTGCCGACGGTGACCGCACCGGGCACCGCGGCGGTCGCGATCAGTCGCGGCCAGCCGTTGCCCTGTCGGATCCGAAGCCCCCAGGCGACCGCGACGACCCCGAGGCCGTAAAGGGCGGCCGACTGTTTGATTCCCATCGCGGTGCCGAGCAGGACACCTGCCACCAGGAGCCCCCGCCAGCCCTTCCAGCCGAGATCCGTCACGGCCAGGAACGCAGCGACGCCGAGCGCGACCATGAGCGCGTCGTTGTGTACACCACCGACCAACTGGATCAGCATGATCGGGTTGAGGAGGCCGGCCCACAAGACCAGCCTGGGGTCGAGCCCGAACCTGCGGGCGAGAGCGGGCAGCACGAGTGCCAGAACGGCCAGGGCCAGGAGGCTCGGGAGCCGCAGCGCGACAAGCGTCCAATACAGGTCACCGCCGGTCATCCGAGCGATCGCCCCGAAAAGCTCGAGCGAGAGCGACGGGTACACCGAGGTCGTCGTGAACCAGTGCACCCCGACCAGGAGCCCGGGAAGATCGGCGTCGCCCAGCGGCGTCACGTATGGGTTGAGCCCATGGGCCACCTGCCATCCGGTCGCGGCGTAGGCGTAGGCGTCCCTCGAATGCATGGGCAGGGCGAACAACATCGGCAGGGACCACAGGGTCGCCGTGAGCACCGGATGCTTCCATCTCGGCCCGAGTTGCCACCACGCCAGCAGCAGCATGCAGACTGCCGGCAGCGTGATCAGGGGCCGCCACCAACTGGCGCGCACCTCAAGGAAACCGTGAAGGTCGGCCGTGAGGCCGGCGATGATCAGCACCACCGCGAGCAACCCGACGAGCACCCAACACCAGGGACGGGCGGGTTGCCCGCCGTGGCCGGTCCTGACCCAGGAAGGCAGCTTCACGCGTATCCCATCTCTCGGCGCAGAGTGGCCAGCCTAGCGTCAGCATGGGGAGATCGTGTGATGCCGGGTTAGGCTTGCCCAATGCGAAACGACTCTTCCCCCCTGTCGAGGGCCCACGCATGACCGGGCACCGCGTCGTCGTGATCGGTTCTGGTTTCGGCGGGCTGTTCGCCACGAAGGCGCTCCACCACGCCGAGGTCGACATCACCCTGCTGGCCAAGACCACTACCCACCTGTTCCAACCGCTGCTGTACCAGGTCGCCACGGGTGTGCTGTCGGAAGGCGAGATCGCCCCCGCCACCCGTGAGATCCTGGCGCATCAGCCCAACGCGCAGGTGTTGCTCGGGCTCGTGGAGGACATCGACCTGACGAACCAGGTCGTCAAGTGGCGCTTCCACAACGACTATCACGAGACCCCCTACGATTCGCTGATCGTCGCCGCAGGCGCGGGGCAGTCCTACTTCGGAAACGACCAGTTCGCGACCTTCGCACCGGGCATGAAGACCATCGATGACGCCCTCGAACTGCGCGCCCGCATCCTCAAGGCGTTCGAGGTGGCGGAGTTCACCACCGACCCGGAGGAACGCAGCAGGTTGCTGACGTTCGTGGTCGTCGGCGCGGGACCGACCGGCGTCGAAATGGCCGGGCAGATCAGGGAACTGGCCAGTTCCACCCTCGCCGACGAGTTCCGCTCGATCGACCCCACCACAGCGCGGGTCGTCCTGGTCGACGGTGCCTCGCAGGTCCTCCCCCCGTTCGGGGCGAGCCTCGGCGCGAAGACCGAGAAGGCCCTGACGAGGTTGGGGGTCGAGGTGGTTCTCGGGGCGATCGTCACCGCTGTGGACGATGACGGCCTGACGTTGCGCCACAAGGACGGCAGCACCGAGCGGATCGAGGCGGCCTGCAAGGTGTGGGCTGCGGGTGTGAAGGGCAGCGAACTCGGCGGGATCCTCACGGAACAGAGCGGAGCGGAACTCGACCGGGCGAACCGTGTCGTGGTCGAACCGGATCTGACGCTCCCAGGGCATCCCGAGGTGTTCGTGATCGGCGACATGGCGGCTGTGCCAGGCGTGCCGGGAGTCGCGCAGGGCGCGATCCAGGAGGCCCGCCACGCGGCCCGGATCATCAAGGCACGGCTTGCGCACACCGAACCACCCGGCGCCTTCAAGTACAAGGACAAGGGATCGATGGCGACGATCTCGAAGTACTCGGCGGTCACGAAGATCGGTCGGCTCCAACTCACCGGCATAGTCGCCTGGTTCGCCTGGCTGTTCCTGCACCTGCTCTACATCGCCGGGTTCAAGCAACGGATCACGACCTTGCTCAGTTGGGCGCTTACCTTCATGACCAACGGACGTTCCCAGAGGGTTGTCACCAACCAGCAACTGGTTGGAAGATTGGCTCTTGAGCAACTCGGTTCCGGTGTTTCGGGCAAGTTGATCCACGGCGAGGACATCAAGCCGTAACAGTGACGGCGAGTGAGGAGAAGGTGCGTGGATGGATTCATGAAGGTCGTGCGCGACCTCACCCTCCTCGCTGCCCGGATCGTGGCCGGTGTGGTCCTGGTCGCGCACGGCTGGCACCGCTGGCAGGTGGCGGGCCTCGAAACACAGGTGGAACTCCTCCGCGACGCCGGCCTGCCCGCCGTGTCCGGCCTGGCGGTGCTGACCATCCTGTTCGAGGTCGTCGGCGGCACCCTCCTGGTGTTCGGGCTCGGCACCCCTCTGATCGGGCTCGGCATGGTGGCCATGAACGTCGCCACCATCCTGACCACGAAGGCGGGAAACGGGTTCTACCAGTTCACGAACGGCTGGGAATACAACCTGGTCCTGGCCGCCCTAGGGCTGCTGCTGCTCGCCTTCGGGTCCGGTCGTCTTGGGCTCGATCCCCTGTTCCGGCGCCCGCCACGCGACGCGGAGAACCTGATCGGCGAGGGCCCCTGACTCGCCACCTATGAGGAATTGGGTCCCTCGCCTATCGAGCGCGCAGCACGAACCCCGGGCGTTCGGCTTGAGCTTCGACTTGAGCATTGTGTGGCGACGACTCGGCCCGCTGTAGCCGAGTCAAACGTCCCGTCGCCTGGAATTGACGTACATCGTCCAGCCACCGGAGATGGCGACCAGCACTCCCACCCCTCCGACGGCGAAGCCACCGAACAGCGCCAGTTGCAACGGGCTCAGGTTGGCCACCGAATCCCCCACCCCCATCGTGGAACCGATCAGGAAGCCGAACAGCGGACCGAGAAGCGCGAACCCGGCGCCGAGCAGCATCCGCCACATGCCCGGCGGCGCGGGCACCAGGTCGATGGGACGCCCGGGTTGCGGCGCGGTGTCGACGGCACGGGGATCAGGTGTGGATTCGGGCATCGTGGTTCATCCCTTTCAGGTTGGGCTGTCTGGCCTGATCGGCCAGGCCGAGCAGCGGGGCGACAATGTCCATCGGCAACGGGAACACTATGGTCGAGTTCTGATCCGCCCCCAGTTCCAGCAACGTCTGCAGGTAGCGAAGCTGGAGGGACGCCGGGGATTCGCTCAGCGTTCTGGCCGCGTCCCGGAGCTCGGTCGAGGCCTGCAACTCGCCCCGGGCGCTGATCACCTTTGCACGACGTTCACGCTCGGCCTCGGCCTCACGCGCCATCGCGCGTTGCATCATCTCGGGGATCTCGACGTCCTTGATCTCGACGATCTGCGCCTCCACCCCCCATGGTTGAGTCTGCCTGGCGATCGTGTCGGCCAGGTCCTGGTTGAGGTCTGCCCGGTGCGCGAGCAGGGTGTCGAGTTCGGCCCGCCCGACCACCGAACGCAGAGTCGTCTGCGCGATCTGTGAGGTCGCCACCGCATGGTTCTCCACCTCCATCACCGACTTGACCGGGTCGATCACCCTGAACAGCACGACTGCGTTCACCCGCGCGGTGACGTTGTCCCTGGTGATCACCTCCTGCGGCGGGATGGTGAGGGTCACGACCCTGAGGTCGACCCGCACCAACCGGTCGAGGCCGGGGAAGATGAACAACACACCCGGCCCGAGGGGGCCCCGGAGCCGCCCGAGGCGGAAGACCACGGCACGCTCATACTCGCGGATGATCCGCAGGCTCCAGATCACCACCACCAGCAGGAGGGCTGCGACGATGAGCACGATGACGATCGGATGCATCAGATCCTCCTGGGCTGGTCTGAACGGTAGACGGTGCGTCTGGTCTGCTGCCGCCTCGCCAGCAGGAGCCGCTCGTCGGCGTTGTCGTCCGACGACTTGAGCAGCACCCCGGTGGGGTCGGCGGGGGTCCGGCGAAGGTGGGCGAACAGCGGCAAGGTCGCGGCGACCGCCAACACCGCGACCCCGATCAGCACCCAGGCCACCAGATGGTCCTCGGTAGCGGCGGCCTCGGCCAACGGCCAGGCCGCCCCCAGCACGCCAACGGTGCAGGCGATCCCGCGGTGGAACCGCGCCGATTCGGACGCGGGCCACGGGTCGACCTGTCGCTGCATCTCTCGCCCGGAGTCGGACACGGTACAGGTGTCCTTCACCGGGCACGTGTTGCACACCGTCGGCAGGGCCTGGTATCGCATCACCCGGTTCTCGGGATCGAACGACTGGGGCCAGAGCCACTGGTCCTCGGGGCAGAGCCACGCGTCGTGGCTCTCGTGGTAGACGAAACCGCCGCTGCGTCGCCGCTCCAGGGAATGCGCGGCCCGCCTGGCCAGGGCGTCGATTCCGTAGGCAGTCGCCACCAGCACGGCCGCGTAGCCGATGGCGAACCACGTCATGGCGTCCCATGCTCCGGTGAAAGGCATGGCTCAGCCCTGACCGTCCAGGCCGGTGCGGTCGAACTTCGCCTCTGGATGCTCCTCGACATACAGCGTCTCGGGTTCGAGCACGTGCGTGCGCTTCGTGATGGCGTGTCTCACACCCGTCCAGGCGATCCACACGAACGGGGCCACTCCGCCGACGAGGAAGATCACGTCGCCTGGCATCCTGAGCCATTCGAGGACGGCGTTGCCGGGGGTTGCGATGTAGCCCAGCGTGCGCGCCTCGTAGTAGCCGTCGTTGACCGAGTGCCAGAGTTGGAGCACCCCGAGCGGTAACAGTGTGGCGAACACCATCCAGGCCAACCCGATGTTGAGTGACCAGAAGGAGAGCTTCGCCAGTCGCTCCGGCCACTTCTCCGGTTTGATGATGTATCGAAGGGCGAACAATGCGAGCCCGACCGCGAGCATGCCGTAGACGCCCATCATGGCGGCGTGCGCATGGTTGGCGGTCAGCGCCGTACCGATCTGGTAGTACGAGACGATCGGCAGGTTGATCAGGAACCCGAAGATACCTGCTCCTACGAAGTTCCAGAAGCCGACTGCCACCAGGAACATCACGGCCCACCGGTGCGGGAACGGGGCGCTGCTGCGAGACTCCTGGCGTGCGCCGAGTTGCAGGAACGTCCAGGCTTCAACGGTCAGGAACGTCAGAGGCACCACCTCCAACGCCGAGAAGAACGCGCCGAGTGCCATGTGCTCAACTGGGGTGCCCGAGAAGTAGAGGTGGTGCATCGTGCCGAGCACGCCGCCGAGAGAGTAGAGGATGACGTCGAGGAAGATGATCTGGATCGCGATCTTGCGCCGCACCACCCCCAGCATCACGAAGATGTAGGCGACCATGACGGTGGTGAACAGTTCCAGGAAATCCTCCACCCACAGGTGGACCACCCAGAACCGCCAGAACTCCGCGACAGTGATGTGTGTCTCGTTGCCGGCGAGCAGCCCGACCGCATAGAACGCTGGGATCGCGAGCCCCGAGTAGAAGAACAGCCATGGCATGTTGACCTTGCTCTCGGTCTTGAGCCGGGAGGAGATGGCACGGAAGATGATGGCGATCCACAGGAACAGCCCGATCACCAGCAGCACCTGCCACACCCTCGGCAGGTCGAGATACTCCCACTGCTGGTCGAAGAAGGGTGAGCCCTTAGCCCATTCGGGGCCGAACGCGCTGACGGCGGTACCTACCAGGGTTCCCCCGACGACTATCGCAAGCGCGCCGAGCAGGCCGACCGCCAGCCAGGACTGCTTCTTCGGTTCGCGGCCTGAGATGATCGGGGCCAGGAAGATGCCTGCGGCCAGGAACGAGGCTGCCGTCCACAGCAGCGACAGTTGCACGTGCCAGGTACGCGCCAGGTTGAACGGCAGCAGCTGCGCCAGGTCGAGGCCGAAGAAGTCGCTCAACTCGGCACGGTAGTGCTCGATGGCAGCCCCCAATGTCGCCTGGATCGCGAACAGGATGGACACCACGAGGAAGAACCAGGCCGTGACCTTCTGGGACGGGGTGATGGCGACATCCCCCGGTTGCAGGAACTGGAGGCTCGGCGCCTCGTTGGCGTGCCAGCCGATCTTTCGTGACCAGCGGCCGTAGATTGCGAAGAGGCCTCCCATCCCGAAGAGCAGCGCGGTCAGGGACATCGCAGACCAGACGAGGATGTCGGCGCTCGGCTGGTTGTCGACACGTCGCTCGGGTGGCCAGTTGTTCGTGTACGAGTAGGAGTGGCCCGGACGTTCAGCCGCCGCAGCCCATGCGGTCCAGGCGAAGAACGCCGTCAAATCGTGGATTTCGTCCGGGTCGGTGATCAGGTTGGGCAGGAGCCCGTACTTGGTGGTGGGCTCGCCGAAATAGTCAGCGTAGTGGCCCTTCAGCGCTTCGAACGCTGTCACCTGTTCGGGTGTGAACACCAGCGTGCCGGTGGCCTCGTCGTAGCGGTTGGTGCGCATGAGCTCGACGAGCGCCTGCGACGGGTCCGCGACGCCTGAGTTCCGAAGCTGTTCGGCGATGTTCTCGGAAGAGAGGCGAAGGTACTCGGCTGTGTAGTCAGGGCCCAGATAGCCGCCGTGACCGAGGATCGAGCCGTATTGCTGCAGGCCCCTACGCAGGAAGATCTCCTGCCCGTTGGTGATGTCCTCGCTGGTAAACAGGACATTGCCGTCCGCGGTCACCACACGCTCCGGCTGAGGCATGCCGTCGCTGTAGGTGCGGTAGGCGAGAATGCCCATCACGAGAAAACCGAAGACGAAGACGAGCGCGACGGCCTGCACCCATCCCTTCGAGATGCTGAGGTGGGACCGGCCCTTCGGGTCGGTCTTCTCGGTCTGTTCCAGTGCCATGACAACTCCGTCCTGCCCCCGGGGGGGCACTTGGGTTGAAGGATGTGAGGGCGCAACAAAGTCGTTGGGATTCTGACCGCTCAGGTGCGGCCGCTTCGGGGCGCGGAGCTACTCACGCGTCTTGGCGTTTTCTCGGCCCGGTCCGGTCACCGGGCTACCGCCCCGGCCTGGCATGCCAATAAAAAGCGACCTGCCGTCGGGGCATTGGCCCACACTAACCCCGCCCAGTCGAACGCGCCGGAGTTCTCCCAAATACC
Organism: Tessaracoccus bendigoensis DSM 12906; assembly: GCF_900141915.1. Lineage (GTDB taxonomy): Bacteria > Actinomycetota > Actinomycetes > Propionibacteriales > Propionibacteriaceae > Arachnia > Arachnia bendigoensis. The sequence continues at coordinate 63,038 of NZ_FQZG01000017.1, forward strand.
TTGGGTTTGAACCCGACACCCTGTCCCCTCCCTGCGACCCACAGCATCCACACAGGGAACGCATAGCTTTCACCTGTGTCGAGGTGCCAGGGTTGGATCATGGCCAGCACCGAACCACTCAGCCGCCCTGACGGCACCCCCATCCGCATCCTCACCGTCGACGACGAGCCGAGCCTGATCGAACTGCTCTCGATGGCGATGAGGTACGAGGGCTGGGACGTGTACACGGCTACCACCGGCAGCGACGCCGTCAAGGTCGCCCGCGAGGTGGGCCCGGATGCCCTGGTACTCGACATGATGCTGCCCGACTTCGATGGCATGGAGGTGATGCGCCGCATCCGCACCGAGCAGCCCGATGTGCCGGTCATCTTCCTGACCGCGAAGGACGGGGTGACCGACCGCATCGCTGGGCTCACCGCGGGCGGCGACGATTACGTCACCAAACCCTTTTCCCTTGAGGAGGTCATCGCCCGGCTCCGGGGCCTGCTGCGCCGCTCGGGTGCCACCACGGTTCGCCCTGACACGCAGATCATCGTCGGAGACCTGATCCTCGACGAGGACTCGCACGAAGTGACCCGGGCAGGGAACCAGATCCATCTGACGGCCACCGAGTTCGAGCTGCTGCGGTTCCTCATGCGCAACCCGAAGCGCGTCTTGTCGAAGGCCCAGATCCTCGACCGGGTCTGGAATTACGATTTCGGTGGCCAGGCCAACGTGGTTGAGCTCTACATCTCGTATCTGCGAAAGAAGATCGATGCGGAACGGGAGCCGATGATTCACACCATGCGTGGCGCCGGCTACGTGCTTCGGCCGGCTGGCGCATGAACCCGAGACGACGAGGCTCGCTCGCCTCCCTCGTCCTGCCCCGGATGATCGTGACGGTCGCCGTGATGGCGATACTGATGTGTCTCGGGACCGTGCTGGCTGCCCGGAGCATCCTGTTCGACCAGCTCACCAACGAGTTGAACTCCGTGCAGGAGCGTCAGCTCAAGGCCGCGCACCCAGGAGACGTCCTGGCCGGAATCTCGTCGCCAGGCATCCCGGACGGCACGATCATGGCTACGAAACAGCCCGACGGTCGCGCACAAGCCCTGGTGATCCGGATAGCTGAGGGCGACCGTCTGACCCAGGAAGAGGTCTTGATGCTGCTGGACGTGCAAGCCGACGGCATGGACACGTCCCTCACGCTTCCGGGCGCCGGTTCGTACCGGGTGCGTGCCTACGAGACCAGCTTCGGCAAGGTCACCATCGGGCTGCCCACCGACCGGATCGACACTGCACTGGCCAGGCTGACCTGGCTGGCTGCCGCACTGTCCGCGTTGGCCGTGATCGCGACGGCCCTTGTCACCCGGGAGGTGCTGCAGCGCGCGACGCGGAAGCTGAGCGAGCTCACCGACACCGCGGACAACGTCAGCCACCTGGAGTTGGAGAGAGGCTCGGTCGAGGTGCCGAGGGTCGACGTGGGCGACCTGCCCGAGGACAACGAGGTCACCCGGCTGTCTGCCGCCTTCAACCAGATGCTGTCGAACGTTGAGAGCGCGCTGACCTCCCGCGAGGCATCCGAGACCAAGCTGCGTCGGTTTGTGGCAGACGCCTCGCACGAGTTGCGCAATCCGCTGGCCGCGATCCGCGGGTACGCCGAGCTGGCGCAGCGTCATCCGGATGCGGACGGTGCGATGCACGCGATGGGTCGGATCGAATCCGAGTCGACACGCATGTCGAAGCTCGTCAACGACCTCCTGCTGTTGGCCCGGCTCGACTCGGATGTCAAGACCGCACCCAGCGTCGTCGACGCCGTGGAGGTTGTCGTCAACGCCGTCTCCGACTCGCAGGCGGCCAGCCGCGACCACCGTTGGCTGTTGGACGTGCCCAGTTCTGAGGTTGAGGTGTCGGCCGACCCCGACCAGCTCCACCAGGTGATGGTGAACCTGCTGTCGAACGCGCGCACCCACACGCCCGCCGGCACGACGGTCCACACCAGCGTGCATGTCTCGGACGGCATAGTCGTCATCGCTGTGTCGGACGACGGGCCGGGGGTCCCACCCGAGACGTTGCCGAAGGTGTTTGAGCGGTTCACCCGCGCCGACGAGGCGCGGACGCACACGGCGGCACAGTCGACCGGGCTAGGTTTGGCGATCGTGAAGGCGCTGGTCGAGGGCTGGGGAGGGACGGCCGACGTTGCGTCGCGCCCGGGATTGACGACGTTCGAGGTGCGGCTCCCGTTGGTCGATCGCTCCTGAGCGTGAGTCGGTGGAGCCGGTCCCCCTCGCGTCGGTTGAGCCGGTCCCCCTCGCGCCGGTTGAGCCGGTCCCACCGCGCGAAGCGCCGGGGACCGTGACGAAACCATCGCGACCATTACCGCAAACCCTCCCAAGAACCTGGGGCCGGGCTTCTGCACCGTGTGCAAGGTGGTTTCGTCACGCCCTCGTTCGTTCCTCACGAGGCTGCTCAACCAGCGGTCGGTTGAGCCGGTCCCACCGCGCGAAGCTCCAGGGATATGCCGTCGACACCAGGGATATGCCGTCGACACCAGGGATATGCCGTCGACACCAGACTTCTGACGTCGACACCAGCGGAAAGGCTCGTCACCAGCGATCCGGCGCCGATACCTGCGGAAAGGCTCGTCACCAGCGGTATACAGCTGGTGTCCAGCGATACTGCTGGTATCGGCCACAAATCGCTGGTGTCCACGACCATCAACAGCACCACCAGCGTCGTCTCGAGGCACACACCATGGGGACAACCGGTCGCCAGCCGGGTGCCCGTCACCTGCCTTCTGACGTCGACACCAGCGGAAAGGCTGGCCACCAGCGATCCGCCCCCGATACCTGCGCAAAGGCTCGTCACCAGCGATCCGGCGCCGACACCTGCGGAAAGGCTCGTCACCAGCGTTATACAGCTGGTGTCCAGCGATACTGCTGGTATCGGCCACAAACCGCTGGAGTCCACGACCATCAACAGCACCAGCGGGAAGCTCAACACCAGCAATCCACCGTCGACACCAGGGATATGCCGTCGACACCAGACTTCTGACGTCGACACCAGGGATATGCCGTCGACACCAGACTTCTGACGTCGACACCAGCGGAAGGGCTCGTCACCAGCGATCCGGCGCCGATACCTGCGGAAAGGCTCGTCACCAGCGGTATACGGCTGGTGTCCAGCGATACCGCTGGTGTCGGCCACAA